>NZ_JANYGJ010000209.1 GCF_025362455.1 Deinococcus sp.
CAGGTCGGTCACGGTCACGCGCACGTCCTCGCGGGGCTTCAGGGTCGCGGGCAGGTGGAAGTGGAACAGCTCCTCGCCGCTGATGCCCAGGCTCTCGGCGCTCTGGCCGCCTTTGTACATCAGCGGCAGCACGCCCATGCCCACCAGGTTGCTGCGGTGGATGCGCTCGAAGCTTTCGGCGATCACAGCCCTGACGCCCAGCAGGAAGGTGCCCTTGGCGGCCCAGTCGCGGCTGCTGCCCATGCCGTAGTCCTTGCCCGCCAGCACCACCAGCGGAACGCTCGCCGCCTTGTAGGCCACCGAGGCGTCGTAGATACTGGTCACCTGACCGCTCAGGAAGTTGGTAGTGAAGCCGCCTTCGGTGCCGGGCGCGAGCTGGTTCTTGAGCCGGATGTTGGCAAACGTCCCCCGTGTCATGATCCGGTCGTTGCCGCGCCGCGAACCGTAGGAGTTGAACTCGCGCTGCGGCACGCCGCTGTTGACCAGGAACTGACCCGCCGGGCTAGCCGCCCCGAAGCTGCCTGCCGGGCTGATGTGGTCGGTGGTCACCGAGTCGGCCACCTTCACCAGCACGCGGGCGCCCTGAATGTCGCTGACCTCGCGCACGCCGTCCGCCAGTGCGTCGAAAAACGGCGGGTTCTGGATGTAGGTGCTCTCATGATTCCAGTTGTACAGATCGCCGCCCGACACCGGAATAGCGTTCCACTGGGCGTTGCTCTGCTCGATGCCGTCGTAGATCTTGCGGAACATCTCGGCGTTGATGGCGGCGTCCATCACGTCCTGGATCTCAGCGTTGCTGGGCCACAGGTCCTTGAGGTAGACCGGGTGCCCGTCCCTGCTCGTGCCGATGACGCCTCTGGCGATGTCGATGTCCACCGTTCCGGCCAGCGCGTAGGCGACCACCAGCGGCGGGCTCGCCAGGTAGTTGGCGCGGATGTCGGGGTTGATGCGGCCCTCGAAGTTGCGGTTGCCCGACAGCACGCTGGCCGCGACCAGGTTGCCTTCCTTGATGGCGTCCACGGTGGCTTCCGGCAGCGGCCCGGAGTTGCCGATACAGGTCGTGCAGCCGTAGCCGACGGTGTTAAAGCCGATCTGGTCGAGGTAGGTCTGGAGGCCCGCCGCTTCCAGATACTCGGTGACGACCCGCGAACCGGGCGCCAGCGAGGTCTTGACCCAGGGCTTGCTGTCTAATCCGAGTTCCACGGCCTTTTTCGCCACCAGGCCCGCCGCGATCAGCACGCTGGGGTTGGAGGTATTCGTGCAGCTCGTAATCGCCGCCAGCACCACCGAGCCGTGCCCGATCTGGTGGCCGGTACCGGTGATGGTGCCCGTATCTCCCAGCGTGGCCGGGTCGAGCTCGAAGCCGCGAGCCTTGACGGGCGCCAGCAGCGCCTCCGCGAACACCGGCTGCATGTCGGTCAGGGCCACCCGGTCCTGGGGGCGCTTGGGGCCGGACAGGCTGGGCACCACGCTGGCTAGGTCGAGTTCGACAGTGCTGGTGAACACGGGGTCGGGCGTCTCGTCGGTGCGGAACAGGCCCTGGGCCTTGCAGTAGGTCTCGACCAGCTCGACCTCATCGGGAAGGCGTCCGGTGCGGCGCAGGTAGCGCAGGGCTTCCTCATCCACGGGGAAAAAGCCCATCGTGGCGCCGTATTCGGGGGCCATGTTGGCAATCGTGGCGCGGTCCGGCAGGGTCATGTTGCTCAGGCCCGCGCCGTAGAACTCGACGAACTTGCCCACCACACCGGCCTTGCGCAGCATCTCGGTGACGGTCAGGGCGATGTCGGTGGCGGTGACGCCCTCGGCGCTTTTGCCGGTGACGCGGAATCCCACCACTTCCGGCATCAGCATGTAGATCGGCTGGCCCAGCATGACCGCCTCGGCCTCGATGCCGCCGACGCCCCAGCCCACGATGCCGATGCCGTTAATCATGGTGGTATGACTGTCGGTGCCCACCAGCGAATCGGGGTAGACCACGATCCCGTCGTCTTCCGGGCGGCTCTGCACGCCTTTGGCCAGGTATTCCAGATTGACCTGATGGACGATGCCGGAGGCGGGCGGCACCACGCCGAAGTTGTCGAAGGCCTGCTGGCCCCACCGCAGAAATTCATAGCGCTCGTTGTTGCGTTCGAACTCCAGCGCCATGTTGTTTAAGAGCGCCCTGTCGGTGCCGTACTCGTCCACCTGTACGCTGTGGTCGATCACCAGGTCCACCGGAATCAGCGGGTTGATCTTCCTGGGATCGCCGCCGAGCGCCACCATCGCCGTGCGCATGGCCGCCAGGTCCACCACGGCGGGCACGCCGGTAAAGTCCTGCAAAATCACGCGGGCAGGCTTGAAGGGAATCTCGATCTCCTCGTTAATAGGCTTCCAACCCGCGACGTTGAGCACGTCCTCGCGGCGCACGTCATAATCGTTGGCCTCGCGCAGCACGCTTTCGAGCAGCACCTTGACCGAAAATGGGAGCTTATCGACGGCGAATCCGCGCTCACGGAGCTTATCCAGACGGTAGTAATAGACGTTGCCAGAAGCGCTTTTCCGCAGAATGTCGCGTGCGCCGAACAGGTCGTGTGCCACTGTATTCCTCCCTCGTACCTGACCTTCTGCCAGGCGGTGCCCAGGTGGGCTGATTTGATGGCGTCATGATATACGGCCAGGCACGGACAAAATACCCGCCAGGCACCCCGCAGTCTTTACCGACAAAGTAACAGCACGGAAATTGGAGAGCAAGCGCCTACTGGGACGCGACGCCGGGTGCCAGGGTCCGTTGTTCCCAGCCGGGGGACAGATCAGGGCAGGCCGCCGCCGCTCCGCTCCTGAGCGTTGAGATACAGCAGGTACAGGCCACAGAACGGGCCGAAAAATAAGCCGCCGAGGAACCACACCCAGGCCACCCGGCGGTGCTCCTGCGCCCACCAGGCGGTGAAGACGGCGAAGAGAAACAGGCTGAGCGCACGGGCACTGTTGGCGGCGTCCAGGGCGTGTTGGAGGTCCATAGGGGTCAGGGTAGCGCGGCGCGGGATGGCAGTTTTACGAGGTGTCTGGGACGCCCGGTACGACCCCTCTGCTTCGCAGTGGCCAGGCCCGATAGGTGCCGTTCTGGCTAAGACGGAATTAAAAAGACTTCCGAACATGTGTCTTCAAGGCCGCACGGTCCCCCCCTCACCCTTCCGCCACGTTGCGGCTCCCTCCCTCTCCCGCAGGGGGCGAGGGATCAACGGCGAGTGGCCTGGACTCATTTTAATCTCGTATAAGACGCTCTGCGAGTCCACCCCTCTCTGCGAGGTGCTCCACTTCGGGGCACCTCCCCTCAAAGGGAGGCGAAAGCGCTCAAGAGCGACTGGAAGGGTGTTTTCGGCTCCCCTCAAGGGGGGCTCCCACGTAACGGGTGGGGGGTTGTACCTCGCCATTCCTGAACTCCCAGCTCCACCCACGCTCCCTTCGCCCTTCCCACTGCCCACTCCCCGCTGCCCACTCCCCTCCCTACAACCCACACGCCCGCTCCAATAAAAACCGCAATTCATCGCGCCCCAGTCGCCGGGCATTCAGCGGCACGTCTTTGGGCAGGGGCGGAAGCGGAGCAGATGCCGTCTCGATGGCGTTCCAGTCCAGCGGCTGCACATCGCCCAGTGCGTGGTCCTTCTCTACAGGCTTGAGCACGAACTTGAACTCCGGGCGCAGGATCAAATCACGGTGGCGGGTGAAGGCCAGGACGAAATTCAGCCTCAGCGCATAATGTAGGTTCAGCGTCTCGCGCAGCAGACTGGAATCGCCGCCGAGCAGGGCGATCAGCGCCGGGTGCGGCTCCAACCCTTCGTCCAGCGAGCTGCCGACCTTTTCCGCGTCGATCAATAGTCCCGCACCGTCCAGCAGATACCCGCTGATGCGGCGGCGGCAAGTGGCCTCCGGGTCGCCGCGCACCAGGCCCACGTCGCGCCCGTTGCGCCGGGCCGCGTCGAGGTAGGTCCAGAAACGGCCCAGGCTGCTGTAGCTCGCCAGGCCCAGGTACCCCGCCGGTTTGAGCGGCAGCGGCTGGCTGGGCCGCAGGGGATTGACGGGCCGAGCTGGACTTGATGTGGAGCTGGTCACGCCTGCCATGCTACGGGACGCTCCCGGCTGTAAACCGATCCCATGAACGGCGACTGAACTTTTCTGTAAGCCGAAACCGCGTCCTTGAACTCAGTCTAAAATTGTTTGGGGGCGCAAAATAGAACCATGACCAAGACAGCTCCTGCCCCAGCAAGTGCGGCACCGTCCGGCGGCGACCTGAACCAACTGATGGCCCGGCTCGACCTGGGCAAACTGGCGGAGCTGTCGGGCAAGATTGACCTGCCGGGCCTGCTGAACGCGGCGGCGGGCATGAACGACTCGCAGCTCAGGCAGCTCAGCAAGGCGCTGGGTGTGGGCGCGGATAAACCCAAAAAGCGTGAACTGCCCGCCCCTGATGGCGACTTTTTCGGACTGATGGACACCCTGACGGATGAGCAGCGCGAGGTCGCGGGCCAGGTTCAGGGCTTCATGCATCAGCACGTGGCGCCGATCATGAACGAGTACTGGAACCGCGACGAGTTTCCGCGCCAGATCATCGACGGCCTCAAACCTTTGAACCTGCTGCGGAAGGTCTGGAACGAGGACGGCACGCGCAAACCGGACGCCACCGTCATGGAGGGCATCATCACGCTGGAAGCCTGCAAGGTGGACGTGTCCACAGCCGTCTTCTTCGGCGTCCACGCGGGCCTGGCCTTCGCCAGCATCGCGCTGGGCGGCTCGCCGGAACAGAAAGCCGAGTGGCTGCCGAAAATGCTCGATCTGGATGTGATCGGGGCCTTTGGCCTGACCGAGCCCGAAGGCGGCAGCCAGGTCAGCCAGGGCCTGCACACGACCTGCCAGCGCGACGGCGACGGCTGGATTCTGAACGGCCAGAAAAAATGGATCGGCAACTCTACTTTTTCTGACATCACCGTCGTCTGGGCGCGGGACGTGGAGAGTGGCGAGGTGCGCGGCTTTATCGTGCGGGCGGGGACGCCGGGCTACAGCGTCGAGAAGATTCAGGGCAAGACGGCGCTGCGGATCGTCGAGAACGGCCTGGTTACCCTCAGTGGATGCCGGGTGGCCGAGGCGGACCGCCTGCAAGCCGTCCAGGGCTGGCGCACCACCGCCGACGTCCTGCGGCTGACCCGTGCGGGCGTGGCCTGGCAGGGCGTGGGCTGCGCCATGGGCGCCTACGAGGCGGCGCTGAAATACGCCCAGACCAGAGTGCAGTTCGGCAAGCGCATCGGGGAATTCCAGCTTATCCAGAACCACCTCGTTCACATGCTGGGCAACGTCACGAGCATGTTTACCATGTGCCTGAGACTCTCCGAGATGGCCGACCACGGCGTCATGAAAGACGAGCACGCCGCGCTGGCCAAGGTGTTCACGGCGGCGCGTTGCCGCGAGACGGTGGCCTTTGCCCGCGAGACGCTGGGCGGCAACGGTATTTTGCTCGAAAACGGCGTCGCCAAGCACTTCGCCGACACCGAGGCCATCTACAGCTACGAGGGCACCAACGAGATCAATACCCTGGTGGTAGGCCGGGCGATCACGGGTCTGAGCGCCTTCGTCTGAAGGCCCTGTATCTGAGTATCTGTATCTGAGTATCTGAGCGCCTTCGTCTGGCCACCCTCATCTGGCCACCCTCATCTGGACTGTGTAGGAAGTCGGTGACAGTCATCCTCTACCATGACGGAGTGACCCGCCCGGCCTGCGACTGCGAACGCCTCCGCCCCTATTCCCACGGACAAGCTGCCCTGATCTACAGCAGTTCCGCCCATGTGACGCGCAAGCTGGCGCTGATCGCGGGCGCCTCCGGACTGGTTCAGTGCGGCCCCGGCTGGCGCCTGGAGGTCAATAAGTACGGGGTCAATAAGCACGGGGTCGGCGACACCGAGCTGACTTCCCGACTCGGCGCCGTGTCGGACGCGCTGAGGCCAGCCGAGCGCGAGCAGGTTCAGGTCGTGGCGCTGGAGGCTGACACACCGCTGTACTGGCAGGCGACCACCCTACCGCTGTGGCTGACGCGCTCGCGCACGAGTTGGTTTCCGGGGGCCGCCGAGAGGCTGAAGTTCGTCTTCCAGCCGGTCTTCGATCTGCGTTCCGGCGCCGTCTTCGGGCACGAGGCGCTGATGCGCTCAAGCCTGGATGACCGGCACTTCGGGGCGCTGGACCTGCTGGCGGCGGCTCCGGCACACGGCGGGCTGCATCTGCTCGACCGCCGGGCACGCCTGGCGGCCATCGAACAGGGCGCGGCGCGGGTGGCAGCGGGCGGACGGCTGCTCATCAACTTCATGCCCGGCGTGATCTACGACCCGGAAGTCTGCCTGAGCAGCACCTTCACCGCCTGCCATCAGTTCGGCGTGGACCCGCAGCGGCTGATCTTCGAGGCCGTCGAGTCCGACCACTTTCCCGATCTGGAGATGCTGGGCACGGTGCTCTCGCGCTACCGCCGAGGGGGCATGCAGGTCGCGCTCGACGATCTGGGCGCCGGACGCAGCAGCTTGCTGCACCTGGAAACGTTGCGCCCGGATTTCGTCAAGCTGGACCGCAGCCTGATGCTGGGCCTTGCCGAAGATGATCCGCGCATTGCGCTGGTGGGTTCGCTGATCGACTATGCCCACCGGCTCGGCGTGCGGGTCGTGGTCGAGGGCCTGGAAACCAACTTCGAGCTGGAAGTCGCCGTCTCGCTGGGCGCCGATCTGGGTCAGGGCTTCGGCCTGGGGCGTCCGCTGGGCGAGCAGGACCTGACGGGCGAGGACCGGTCAGGGCAGCGGGTCAGGGCACTGTCCGGCGTCGGTGAGGTTCTGACCTGACCGATCAGATAATTAAGCTAGACTAAAGACATGAGCCCTGGCACCCTTCTGCCCCTGCTCCTGAACCTGGCGCTGGTTCCCTCGCTCCAGACACCCCTCCAGACCGTGCCGCTGTATTTCGGCAGCAAGACGGTGTATGTCTCGGCGCCCCGGCAAAAAGAGCAGCAGTTCGAGAGCTACAGCTACCGCAACATCATCTACAACAAGGGCAAAACGCAGGCGGCGATTCGCTGGTGTTACTTCTGGAACAAGTACGTGACCTGCCAGGTGACCGTCACCAACGGGTACGGCAAAACCCAGGCGCTGCCCGACTCGGACATCGAGCAGTTCATCTTCACACCGGACGGGCGCTATCTGGTGGGCATCGGCACCGGCAATCACACCCTGATGTTGTGGACGCTGGGCCGCACCATCGCCGCGCCGAAGGTCAAAACCCTGGTCAACATGCGCGTCACCGACTTGCAGGTGTCCGAGCACGAGCTGTGCATCGCGGGCAGCAATGCGGGCAGCTTTTACGTGCTGCTCAACTGGCCGGACCTCAGCAGCGTGGCCGTGCAGAAATCCGCGTG
>NZ_JANYGJ010000239.1 GCF_025362455.1 Deinococcus sp.
GCGGCGCCGATCCTGGCCGGAGCCGCCGCCCTGGCTCGCCAGGCCAATCCGGGCGCGACGACTCCTGCCATTCAGACGTTGATGCTGAGTGCGGGCCGCACCAGGTCTATGTCGAACGCGACCAGCCAGAGCCAGCCGGGCATCACCGCGCCGATGCTGAAGCTGAGCGGATACTGAGCATCTGTCTTTGGGGCTGCACGGTCGCCCCCTCACCCCCTTGCTGCGCAAGGCCCCTCTCCCGCAGGGGGCGAGGGGTCAAAGGCGAGGGCTCTAGAATCATTTTAATCTCATATAAGTACTGAGAAGGAAGGGGAATATGTAAACGATTCTCCTCAGTACTTCTGTTTACGCCGGGCTCAGATTCGCAAACTTCACGATCAACTTCTTCGTACCCGCCGTGCCGAAATGTACCGTGACTTCCTGGCGTTCGCCGACGCCCGCCACGGCCAGCACCTGACCCTCACCGAATTTGGGGTGCTTGACCTTCTCGCCGCCCCGGTAGGCCAGTTCACCCGTCAGCGGGCTGGTGTTTTTGACGGCGCTGGGCGTGCTGAGCCTCGCCACTGCACTGTCTGGCCTGAAGTCGCGCCAGGTCTTCTGCTTGTAGTCCACCACGCGCCCGAAGGTGTCTACCGTGTCAAAACCGCCGCCCAGTTCTTCCAGAAAACGGCTGTCCTCGGCGCTGTTGGTCTTGCCATACTGCATCCGGTTTTGCGCCGCGCTCAGAAACAGCCGGTCCATCGCCCGCGTGATGCCGACGTAGAACAGTCTGCGCTCCTCCTCGATGCCGCCCGCCTCGTTCAGACTGTTGCGGCTGGGCAGCAGCCCTTCCTCGACGCCCACGATAAAGACGCTGGGAAATTCCAGGCCCTTGGCGTTGTGCAGGGTCATCAGGGTCACGGCGTCTTCGGGGGCGTCCTTATTCTCGATTTTGGTCCGCATGTCGTCCACGCTCGACAGCAGCGCGGCGTCGTCCAGAAACTCGGCGATGCCCCCTTCGTTCTCCTCGCTCCACTCCTGGGCAGCGCTGACGAGTTCTTCGAGGTTCTCCAGCCGGACCTGGCCTTCCTGACCTTCCTGGCGCAGCAGATCCAGGTAGCCGCTCGACTCGATCAGGAATTTCAGGAAGGGGCCGGGCAGGTAGTTCTCGGCGGCCTCGGCAAACGTACCCATCAGCGCGGCGAACTCGCTGGCTTTGGCCGCGCCGCGCTCCAGCACGGCCTCGGCGTTGGCGCAGGCGGTCAGCATCGACGCGCCGTTCATCTGTGCCCAGCTCAGCAGCTTGTCGAGTGCCGTGTCGCCGATGCCGCGCTTGGGTCGCCCGATGATGCGCCGCAGGGCCACGTCGTCCGCCGGGTTGATGCTGAGGCGGGCGTAGGCCAGGATGTCCCTGATCTCGCGCCGGTCGTAAAAGCCCACGCCGCCGACGATCTTGGCCGGAATCGAGACGCGCCGCAATGACTCCTCGATGACGCGCGACTGGGCGTTGGTGCGATATAAAATCGCCATCTTGGCGAACGGCTGGCCCTCGCCGTGCAGCCGCGTGACCCACTCGGCCACGAAATCGCCCTCGCCCCGGTGGTCATTGGCCCGGTGGAACATGACGGGAAGGCCATCTTCTTTCACGGCTTTCAGGGTCTTCTCCAGCCGCTCGGTGTTGTTCTCGATCAGGATATTGGCCAGTCCCAGCACGCGGGCGCTGGAGCGGTAGTTGTGTTCGAGCTTGTAGACTTTGGCATCCTGGTAGTCTTTCTGAAAATCGAGGATGTTCTGAATGTCAGCGCCTCTGAATTTATAGATGCTGTTGTGGACGAGGAGGCCGTTGGCAATGTACGTGTGCAGTGGGCTGATGGTCAGGTCGTATACCGGGCCGCTGTACTGCTCCTGTGACACGCTGGATACGCTCGCCTCGCTCAACTGGCCCTCCGTCTGAACCAGCACCTTCATGCCAGGATGCAGGTGCGAGAGCGGCTGGAAGCTGTACATCTGGCCGCCCACACAGGCTTTACGCTGCAATTCCAAACCACCATCGTGGGCCAGTTGCTGAGCCAGTTCCAGCGCCTCGGTGTAGTCCTTGCGGCTGATCTCCAGGCGGTAGCCGCCGCGCCCTTTGCCGTTGCCCCTGACCTGATGGCCTGCCGCCAGCAGCCGGGCCGCCACGTCTTCCCGGTTGCTGCTCCACTGGATGCGGTGGTAGCCCACCAGGCCATGCCGGAAGTCCGAGAACATGATCAGGTTGACGCTCTGACGCCGCAGGCCGTTCTGTGGCCGGTGGTGCGGAAATTCTGGATGAAGATGCAGGTCGCTCATCAGCCGCCGGGCGCCGGTCGCCGTGTCGAGTTCACGGAACAGGCGGCTCAGCAGCTCCTCGTTCATCGCCAGGTTGCGTCCCACACCATGAAAGAGTGCCGTCGGCAAGCCGTAGCGCGCCGCGTAGAGCGCTTCCCAGTACGACGCCTCCGCCCTAGAGTCACAGATTCGCAGCACCCAGACCTTATCGCCGTGTTCCTGGTTGAGCCGTACCCGGTAGCCGTAGTCGGTCTGCCCCTCGCTGTTGACCCGTGCGCCCATCGTTAACCCGACCCGGTAGCCCCGGTCCTCGCGGTGCATCAGGTAGACGTACCACTGCCCCGCCATCGGCTCATGCCGCGCCAGCACGATGTGGTGCGGCGTACCGCGCAGGGTGCTGCTCCCTGCTTCGACCTGCCAGAGTGGCCCGTCATAGTGGCCGCGTTTGACGTAGGTGATCTGTCCGGTGCTTAGGTTCTGGCTGCCGCCAGTCCCGCAGACGGTTTCGCCCTCCGCCAGAGTTTCAATCGCCCGTTCGCCGCTTGGCGTGCAGATCATCGTGCCAGGCGGTAAACACTGGTCTGGGTCTCCAACGACAAGCAAATTACGATCCCTCGAAGCCAACAGCCGTGTCAGTTCATACTGAGCCTTGTTCGTATCCTGATACTCGTCCACGTGAATGAAGCGGGCACGGTCCTGCACCTTCGCCAGCACGCCTGGCACTTCCTGAAACAGTCGCACGGTTTCGGTAATCAAATCCCCGAAGTCGATGGCGTTCTGGGCTTTCTTGCGGGCCTCGTAGCGCCGGAAGCCCTCGGCGGCGGCCTCGCGGGGAAGGCCGCTGATATACGGCTCCGGGTTGCGGTCCAGGTCGCCCGGCGTGCGCAGGTTGCTCTTGGCCCGGTCCACGATGCCGCGCAGCACGCGGGGGTGCGTGTCTGGACCTATGCCGGGCAGGCTGCCCATGATCTCCTTGAGCACGTCGAGCTGGTCGTCGTCGTCGTAGATGACAAAGCCGCGCCCCAGCCCGATGTATTCGCCGTAGGCCCGCAGAATCCGCACCCCCGCCGAGTGGAAGGTGCTCATCCACAGCCGCTCCGAGCCGGTAATCAGGTGCGAGGCCCGAAGGCGCATCTCGGCGGCGGCTTTGTTGGTGAAGGTCACGGCCAGAATCTGCCCCGGCTCCACGCCGCGAGCTTGAATCAGATGCGCGATGCGGTAGATCAGCGTGCGGGTCTTGCCGCTGCCCGCTCCGGCGATGACCAGCGCGGGGCCTTCGAAGTGGGCGGCAGCCTCGGCCTGGTTGGGGTTGAGTTCAGCTAAGAGGTCGCGGCCCGTCATCCGAGTAGTCTAGCGCGGATTACGCTGTGGGCAGAAGGGGTCAATCCGTGAAGCGGGAGGCGGTGCAGGGTGCGCGGGTTGTGGGGAGTGGGAAGTGGGGGAAAGATTGGTTTTTCGTTGTTCTGAATGGCAAATACCCAGGGCAACAACCCCCCACCTGTTACGCGGAAGCCCCCCTCAATGCTCAGTGATGCACGTATCTCTCATAAACTTAGCGACACCGATGAACGCAGCGTTTTTGGCTCCTCTCCCCCTGCGGGAGAGGCTGGGAGAGGGGTAGCGCAAACGCTCTCCCAGCGCGGTTCAAGGAAAAAGATATCTGGCGAAAGTCGTCGTAGCAACGAAGATGAGAGACTTGCGTGCATCACTGAGCCCCTCAAGGGGAGCCGAAAACATTCGCTCAGACACTCTCTAGCGCTGTTGCCTCCTTTTGAGGGAAGGTGGCTGCGAAGCAGACGGACTCGAAGAGCTGCACAGCAGAGGGGTCAATAACGAGCGACCCCAAAACCAGTACAACATTCTTCGCATTCGCCTCCCCACGTCCCCACATCCCTGCTACCCTGAGCCAGTGTCCGTTTCCGGCCCTTCCAGCCTCACCCGCACCGCCCTTCAGAGCGTGCTGGTGGCGCTGCTGGTGCTGGGGCTCAAGGCGCTGGCGTACCTGACCACCGGCAGTGTGGCGCTGTACTCCGACGCGCTGGAGAGCACCATCAACGTGGTGGCGGCCCTGGGCGCCTACTTCGCGCTGCGGCTGAGCGCCCGGCCCGCCGACGCCGGGCATCCCTACGGCCACAGCAAGGCCGAGTATTTCTCGGCGGTGACCGAGGGCGTGCTGATCGTGCTGGCCGCCGTGAGCATCGTCTGGGCGGCGCTGCCGGTGTTCCGGCACCCGCGCAGCGTGGAGGCGCCGCTGCTGGGACTGCTCATCAGCGGCGGGGCCAGCGTCATCAATCTGGTGTGGGCCAGGGTGCTGTTGCAAATTGGCCGTGAGCGGCGTTCCCCGGCCCTCATCGCCGATGGTAAACACGTCATGTCCGACGTGGTGACCAGCGTGGGGGTGCTCGGCGGGGTGGTCCTGGCCAAACTGAGCGGCTGGTTTATCCTCGATCCGCTGCTGGCCATGCTGGTGGCGCTGAATATTCTGTGGAGCGGCTACGGCCTGGTCCGCGACAGCGTGGGCGGTCTGATGGACGCCGCCGTGGACCCTGGTACCGAGCGCACCATCCGCCAGGCCATGAGCGAGCACGCCGAGGGCGCCCTGGAGGCCCACGACCTGCGGACCCGCAACGCCGGGGCCGTGACCTTCATCGAGTTTCATCTGGTGGTGCCCGGCGAGATGAGCGTGCAGGAAGCCCACGACATCTGTGACCGCCTGGAAGACGCCATTCAGACGGTGGTGGAGGGCGCCAACGTGACCATTCACGTCGAGCCGCAGGAAAAGGCCAAGCACCACGGCGTGCTGGTGTTGTAGTGGGTTCAGATTGCCTCCGCTCACCGAGCAGATGACTCGCGGCCAGTGCCCCGGCTTTATACTGGCTCATGCACCCCGGCCCACGCCCGCCTGAGACCTTTGGCCGATGATCCAGCCCTCGGTAGCACCAGTCCCGGCAGGTGCAGATTCACCGACTGCACCCCGGCCAGAACTGCGGCTGGAGTTGCTGGGCGGCTTTCGCCTGTGGCGCGGCACTGCTCAGGGGCAAACCGAGGTGCGGCTGCCCTCGCGCCCGGCCCGCAGGCTGCTGGCGTACCTGGGTTTGCGGGCCGGTCAGCCGGTCACGCGGACCTGCCTGCTGGCCCTGCTGTGGCCGGACGCGCCGCTGGAGCGTGCCCGGCGTTCGCTGTCGCAGGTGCTGTGGCTGACCCGCCAGGCGCTGCCGGAGTTGCGGGGCGTTCTGGAAGCCGATTCGGAGCGGCTGTGTTTGCATCTGGATACGGGCCTGCGTCTGGATACGGGTCTGGACCGGAGAACAGGCCCGGCTGGCCTGGTGGTGGACGCCGCGCAGTTCCGGTCGCTGCTGGCGCCCGCACTCCCGTCTGCGCCCGCACGGCTCTCCACGTCCACACCGTTGCCGGGCGACCAGTGGTCGGGCGACCAGTTGCCGGGCGACCAGTTGCCGGGTGACCACGCGCTGGAAAATAGGCAGGCCGCCACCGCGCTCTACCGGGGCGAGCTGCTGCCCGGCTGGGACGACGACTGGCTGACCGAGGAGCGCCGGGCCTTGCAGGCGCTGTATCTGCGGACCCTGGAGGCGCTGACCCAGGCGTTCGGGGAGCAAGACACCCAGGCGGCCCTCGAAGCAGCCCTGCGCTGGGCCGCCGCCGATCCGATCAGCGAGGACGCCCACCGCGCCGTGATGCGCCTGGCCGCCAGCCTGGGCCGCCCCACCGAGGCGCACGCGGCCTACACCCGGCTGAGCGCGGCACTTCAGGCCGAGCTGGGCAGCCTACCTGACTCTGAGACCCAGGCGCTGCGTGAGCGTCTGGGCCGCAGCCTGAGCCGCCCAATCACAGACGCCGCACCCGCCCCCGGCCTGCTGGAAGCCCCGCTGATCGGGCGTGAGCGGGAGCGGGCCAGACTGCTCTCGGTGCTGGACCGCTCCCGCCCGCACCAACCCTATCTGGACGGCTCGGCGCTGCTGCTGGAAGGCGAAGGTGGCCTGGGCAAGACCCGGCTGCTGCGCGAGCTGGTCACCGACGCCCAGTGGCGCGGCACCGAGGTGCTGTGGGTTCAGGGCAGCGAGCGTGCGGCTGCCGGGCCGTTCGGGGCGCTGCGCCGCGCCCTGGCCGACGCGCTGACCCCGGCGCGGGCCACCGAACTTTCAGGGCGCCTGGAGCCCATCTGGCTGGCGGCGGTGGCGCCGCTGCTGTCTGGCCTGATCCCCGGTCTTCACGGCACTGATCCTGTGAACGCTGCCACGCTTGTTCCGGCGGGCGGGTTACGCACGGCCAGCTTGCCCAGACAGGTTTTGGTGCCTACGGAAGAGTGGCTGCGCGGCGAATGGCAGCGGCTGCGCGAGGGTTTACGTCGGGTGCTGCACGCGCTGGCGGCGTCCGGTCCCTGGCTGCTGATCGTCGACGATCTGCACTGGCTCGACGAGGGCAGCCTGGAGGTGCTGCGCAGCCTGGCCGAGCGCCCGGTGGCCAGCCTGAGCCTGGTGCTGGCCTACCGGCCCGAAGCGGCCCGCGAGCGTGAGGAGGTCTGGGCGGTGCTGCAAGCCCTCGACGCCGCGCCGGGTAGTGGTCGCCTGAGCCTGGAGCCGCTGAGTCCGCAGGCGGCCACCCATCTGGTCCGCGCCAGCCTGGATCTCGGCGGCGGCTTGAGCGCCCTGGACCTGAGTGTGCCTGGTTTGAGTGCGCTGGCGGCCCGGCTGGCCCACGAAAGTGGCGGCCACCCGCTGTATCTGCTCGAAACCCTGCGGGCCGTCGCCGAAAGCGGGGCGCTGCGGCGAGGCGGCGGCGTCTGGCGCCTGGAGGCGCTGCCCGGCGCGGCGCTGCCGATCAATGCGGGGCTGAACAGTGCGCTGCCGATCAGTGCGCTGCCGATCAGTGCGGGCCTGCGCTCGGCGGTGGTGGGCCGCCTGGTCCGGCTGGCGCGGGCGCCCCGTGCGCTGCTGGAAGTCGCCGCGTTGATGGCCGAGCCTGCCCCGCCGGGCGTGCTGCTGGAGGCGGCTGGCCTGGGCGCCGACTCGGCGCCGGACCTGGACCTGCTGGTCCGGCGGCGCTGGCTGGAACGGCGCTCAGGCACCTACGCCGTCGCCCACGATCTGCTGCGCGGCGCGGTGGTCGCCGAACTCGCTACGGCTGTCTGCGTGGCCCACCACGCCCGCATCGCCGAGGTGCTGCGGCGCCGGATGCACCAGAACGCAGCCCCATACAACCCGGCGGTGGTCGCCCGGCATTTCCTGGCCGCCGGAGACTGGCTTCGAGCGGCGCCGTTACTGCTGGCGGCGGCTCAGCACGCCCGCAGCCTGCACGACTACCGGGCGGTTCTGGTTCAACTTTCCCTGCTGTTGGACGATGACCTCCTGCGCGGTGCCCTACTCCCTGAGCAATTCGCCCCCGAACAGTTAGCACAGGCTCTGGAGCTGCGCTGGCAGGCCAACCAGGTGGCGGGCGACCTGGCCGCCCAGGCCCGCGACCTGGAGGCCTTGCTGGCCCACTCGGCGCCGGGCAGTGCCTCGGCCCTGCATCTGGAAACGCGCCGCGCTGAGCTGATGAGCAAGGGTGCCCAGGTTGACCGTGCCCAGCTTGAAGGTGCTCAAGGTGACGGTGCCCAGGGTGAAGCTGGCCGGACTGATGGGCATGGGGTCGAGGAAGCGCTGGCGCTGGCGATGTGGGTGCGCGACCAGGGCCTGGCCCTCGGTCAGCGGCTGGCGGTGGCGCAGGCGCTGAGCAGTCTGCGGGCTATTTTATCGGCGCATGGGCGCTACGAGGAAGCCGTAGCGCACGGCGCCCAGGCGGCGGCGCTGTGGCGAGAGCTGGGCGACGACGCGGCCTGTGCGCGGGCGCTGTTCAGCCTGGGCGGCGACGAGATGTCCCTGGCCCGCCCGGAGGCCGCCGCTCACCTTCAGGAAGCGCTGGCGGGCTTCGAGGCCCTGGGTGACCGGCTGGGGCTGGCCGATGCGCTCGGCTCCCTGGCGGTGATCGAGGACTCCCGCAACCAGCGTGCCCGCTCACGGGCTTATCAGCTCCGGGCGCTGGAGACGCACCGCGCCACCGGTTCGCTGGTCGGCGCGGGCAGGAGCCTGCACAACCTGGCCTGGATGGAGGCGGACCGTAACCATCTGGCCCAGGCCCTGAAGCTCTATGGGGAGGCCCTGGAGCTGTTCGTAGCTAGCGGCGACCGTGTGCGTGAGATGTATACCCGGCGCAGCCTGACCGGGCTGCTGGTCATCCAGCTTGGGTACTGGGAGGCGGCGCAGGCCCAACTGGAGATCACCGACGCTTACTTTGAACGCACCGGCAACGCGCGGGGTCAGTGGTTCAACCTCGATGCCCGGATGTACATGGCCGTCCAGCAGGGCGATTACGGCGCCGCGCTGAGCATCGCAGGGCGCAGTCGGGTGTTGGCGGCGCAGGCGGGCGATCCTCCCTGCGAACTGCTGTCGCGCTGGGCCGCCGCCCGGTTGCGAACCCAGCGCGGTGACGCCGCTTCGGTGGAGGCGTTCGCCGCCCTGCGCCCTGAAATCGAGGCGCTGGGGATGCCCGGCATGACCGGTGAATACGACGGCCAGATGGGCGCCGCGCTGCTGAGAATGGGCCGGGCCGCCGAGGCGCTGGACCTGATCGAGACCAGTCTGCATGCCAGCCAGGGTGAGGAGCAGGGCGGTGAGACCGAGCCGCGCCTGATGCCGGAGCTGCACCACCTGCGCTCACGGGCGCTGGAGGCGCTGGGTCGCCTCAGCGAGTCCGCCGCCGCCCTGGACCACGCCCACCGCGAGCTGAGCGAGGTGCTGGACGGTCTGCCCGAACGCGACCTGAGCCTGGCCCGCGTGCCCGAATGGCGCGACCTGACGCGCGACTGGCAGGAGCGCCGACTGCGCCGCGTCCGGGTGGCGCTGCCTGCCTGCCGGGGCGCTGCTGTGAGCGCCGCTCCCGGTATCGACGCCCTGCTGACCCTGGAGGCCCCCGAAGACCTGCTGCTGCTCTCCGGCGCCACCCGGCGCCGCGCCCGCCTCTCCCGCCTGCTACTTGAGGCCCGGCAGCAGGGCGCCGCACCCCGCGTGACCGACCTGGCCCGGCTGCTGGGCTGCGCCGCCGCAACCATCAAACGCGACCTGGCGGCGCTGCGACGGCCCCCAGGCTGATGGCGGCACGGTGCCTGCGGGGTATGGAACCTCCAGATACCTCCAGATACCTCCAGATAGAAAAGCCGCCCAGTTTGCGCCGGGCGGCTGTTTCTATTGCATTTTATTCCATTGACTTCCCGACGAACACCGCCGTCGTCAGGGCAGGCACGCTCAGGGTATTGCCCGTGACCTTGCTGGCCCTGACCACGCTATCCGAGCTGGTGGCCAGGACCGGGTGCAGGCTGAGTTTCAGCGGCGCCAGGCTGGCGTCCATAAACTCCACCGCCTTGCCGCTGGCGTTGAACACCACCACCAGGTCGCGGTAGGGGGCGCTGCCGCCCTTCAGGCGCATCACGATCACACCGGGAAGCTGCTGGGGGCCAGTGTTCAGGAAACTCAGATTCTGCTGGACCTGGGCGCCCGTCTCCATTCTGAACAGCGGCGAGCTGGCGCGGATCTTCAGCAGGTCTTGCAGATGCGAGTACGCCTGATTGGCATCTGCGGCAGTGGGCCTCAGCGCTCTGTTCGCCAGCAGCGGCTTGTAGAGCGGCCAGTTGGCGCCGTTTTTTTCCTGCGGCGGCAGGCCGTGCCCGAAGCCGTTGTCCGCGCCGGTCCAGTCCAGGGCGTTGAACTGGTCGCCGGAGTTGTAGCTGTCGGTGTCGAAGGATTTGCTGCGCAGCAGCTCGTCGCCCGCCTGCATGAAGGGCAGGCCCTGACCCAGCCAGATCAGGCTCTGCGCCAGGTTCTGCATCCGCACGCGCTGGGCGGTGGTGGCGCCTGCCGGGGCCTTGAGCAGCACCGCGTCGAACAGCGTCTGGTTGTCGTGGGCGCTGGCGTAGCTGATGGCCTCGCGGGGACTAGCCGCGTAGCCGGTGGGCGTGCCGTTGTAGTCGATCTGGGCGCCGGTCACTGCCCTGCCGGTCATGTCGACCAGTTTGTAATCGCGCAAATTGCCGGTCAGGCCGACCCTGAGCTGGTCGGTGAGGTGCAGCAGCTTGGCCCGGTTCTCAGCACTGTCGGCGTTCTGCTTCTTGCCATTGGGCAGCGTGACCAGGCCGGTGGCGAAGCCCTGGTCCTGAAGGCCCCCGAACGGATTGCCGCCGCGCACGGCGTCGCGGATGCGGTCGTTGAAGGTGCCGACGCCCTGGCCGTACATATTGATCTGGGTCGCGTTCACGCCGCGAGCGTTCTTGGCGACCTCACCGAAGTCCCAGCCCTCGCCGTAGAGGTAGATCTTTTTGCCGTCCACGCCGTCTTGAGCGGGCGTCAGCGCGTCGAGCGATTTGCGCAGCGCCGCCATGTCGGCGACCAGATGATGACCCATCAGATCGAAGCGGAAGCCGTCGATCTTGTACTGGGTGGCGTACATCAGCACGGTGTCGATCATCAGCCTGCGCATCATGGCGTGCTCGGTGGCGGTGTTGCTGCAACAGGTGGAATTCTCCACGCCGCCGTCCAGGTTCAGCCGCTGGTAGTAGCCGGGCACGGTCTTGTCCAGGATGCTGCTCGGTGCCTGACCACTGCTGGCGGTGTGGTTGAACACCACGTCCTGCACCATACGCAGGCCAGCGCCGTTCAGCGCCATGACCATCTGTCGGTACTCTTTGGTGCGCTCGTCGGGGTTGACCGCGTAGGTGCCCTCCGGCGCCGCGTAATGCAGCGGATCGTAGCCCCAGTTGTAGCCGTCGGCGTCCTGCACGGCTTTGACGGCTGCCTGCTGAGCCTCGCTGTCGGGCGGCAGCTTGCTGAGGTCGGGCGTGGCCTTCCAGCTCGCCTTGTCTTTGGGCACAGACGCGATGTCGAAGGTCGGCAGCAGATGGACCGCCTTGAGGCCCGCCGCCGCCAGCGTCTTCAGGTGCTTCATGCCCGCGCTGCCGCTCTGGGTGAAGGCCAGGTACGTGCCGCGCTGAGGAGCGGGCACCGTGCCGTCGATGATTGAAAAGTCGCGCAGGTGCAACTCGTAGAAGTTCAGCTCGGAGACCGAATTCAGCGCCGGTTTCTTTAAGGCGTCCCAGCCAGCGGGCTTGTGCGCCGCGTCGGCCAGGTCGCCGAGCACGCCCCTGGTACTGTCCCTGGTCAGAAATAGCGCATACGGATCGCTGACCCGGTTCGTCTCGATCTTCTGGGTGCTGGGCGCGTAGACCTTGACCTGGTAGTCGTAGGGCTTGCCTTTCCAACTGGCGTCGCCGCTCACGCTCCAGACGCCCTTGTCGCCGCGTGTCAGCGCCAGCGCCTGATCGCCGACGTACACTTTGACCGCCTGAGCGGTGGGTGCCCACAGCCGCAGGGTCGGTTTGCCCGCCGCCCAGCTCACGCCCAGCGGTCCGGCGTAGGTGTAGAGGTCGTCCAGCACGCCGGGGAGCTGAACGCCGGTCACGTCCTGCACCTTGCCAGCGGGCGTCTCGCTGCTCAACAGCAGTTGGCCGCGCAGCAGCGTTTCGACCTGGGCCTGCTCCTCCGGGCGCACCGAGACCAGGGCGTAGCCGCTCAGGTAGGGGTATTTGGCCTTGAGGGCCGGGGTCAGGCCGCCGTCAATAGCGATCAGCGGAAGAGAGGTGCCGCCCGTGACGCCCGCCGCCGCCAGCTTGAGGGCCGCCTCCGGGCTGCCATGCAGATTCAGCAGCGCCCCGTTCTCCAGCAGCGCGGGCTTGACGGCAATCAAATTGCGGGTCAGAAAAAACGCCTGGGCCTTGGTCACGTCGCCCGCATTCTGCACGCTGGTATCGGGCTTCTGGGCATACACCTTATTCTGGCCGCTGAGCACCCACACCTCGGTTGCCTTGTTGTCGGCGACGCTCATGTCCGGGCCGGGGTCCTTGTCGTCGCCCCTGTGGATGATAAAATTCAGCTTGGTCCAGCCCTGGGCGGTGGGCACGTCCCAGTAGGCGCCGGAGCTGCTTTTGCCGGTCTGGGCCAGGGGCTTGGTCCACTCGGTGGGCACCTTGGCGCCGTCCCAGAGGTGCAGGCCCCAGCCGCCGTACTGGCCGTCGGGGCGGGAGTAGTTGATGCGGACGTTGCCTGCCGGAATAGCCCCCGGTTCGGTGGCCTGGGCGGCGGCGGGCGCCAGCAGAAAGCTGGAGAGCAGCAGGGTGCTGAAGGCCAACACGCCGAAGTGGCCCAATCTGGGCTTTGAAAGTCTGGTCATGGTGGGGCCGATCATAACCCGCCCCTGTGAGCTGGAGCCTGTCTGGAACGCCGAAGATGAAGTCTGTGTGAACGGCGACGGGGTGCCGGGGCGTGATCTGTACTGGTCTGATACCGATTCGGTGGGTTTCGACTGAACGCCGGTTTGCGCAAGAGGCTTGCCGCGCCGGGCGTCCAGACAGAGCTGACTTCCCTGAACGCGGCGCGTTGTGTCCCAAACCTGATTCCTCACCGTCGAGCGGTGGAGTCAGGTCGGCCTGCCTGTATACTTCACCAAACATTGAGCTTGGGTACCAGCAGGCCCGGTGTTGGAGCTTCGTTGTGCGTGCCCGCTGGTCCTTCCCCAGACAGGAGTGTGATTTCTTGAGCCGCGACCCCCGTTCCGGAACAAACGCCGCCCCCAACGCTGCCGCTCCCAACGCCACCGCTCCCCACCCCGCCGCCCCCAGCGCCGACGAGGCCGTGCTGGCCGCCATGGGCTACAAGCAGGAGCTGTCGCGCCGCATGAAGGGCTTCTCCAACTTCGCCATCTCGTTTTCGATCATCTGTATCCTGTCGGGCGGCATCAACTCGCTGGGGCAGGGCATCAGCAGCGTGGGCGGGGCCAGCATCGGCCTGGGCTGGCCGCTGGGCTGCCTGATCAGCCTGCTCTTCGCGCTGGGCATGGCCCAGATTGCCAGCGCCTATCCGACGGCGGGCGGCCTGTACCACTGGGGCAGCGTGCTGGGCGGGCGCGGCTGGGGCTGGCTGACCGCCTGGCTCAACCTGATTGGGCTGGTGACGGTGCTGGGGGCCATCAACGTCGGCACCTACTTCTTCGTGATCGGGGCCTTCGGCAAGGCGCTCAGATTGAGCGACAACATCGGGACGCAGGCGACCTTTGTCATCAGCTTCACGGTGATCCAGGCGCTGGTCAACCATTTCGGCATCCGGCTCACCACCCGCCTGACCGACCTGAGCGGCTACCTGATCTTCGCCGTGGCG
>NZ_JANYGJ010000249.1 GCF_025362455.1 Deinococcus sp.
TGAAGGATGAAGTGACGAGCTGGATTGACCAGAGAAACACCGCTGGAACGACGGTGAACTGGCACTTCACCGTAGAACACTGTCGCGAAAAGATGAGTCGTCACTACAAGGGTATCAAAATATAGAAATCAATGTACTTAGTTCCTCGCCCCCTGCGGGAGAGGGAGGGAGCCGCAACGCGGCGGAAGGGTGAGGGGACCACCAAGCGGCGTTCCCGCTTCATGCACGCGATTCTTTTTAATTCCGTATCGCTCGTCCCTGAAAAACTCCGCGAGAGAGGGCGTTCCCGCTTCCCCGCTTCCCCAGTCGCGTCGCTGAGAATCCTAAACTCCGCTTCAGCCGCCTGTCAGCTCCTGGCCTCAGACTGGGCAGGTGCGCCCTCCCCTACTCTTTAAATTGCTACCATCCAGCCTGCTGCCGCTGGCCCTGCTGACGGCCCTGCTCACCCCTACGTCGGCGCTGCGCATCACGCCGCTGGCGCCGCTTGAGCCTTCGCCTCCCGGTCTGAACCAGCCCAGCTTGAGTCAGCCCAGCCCGATTAAACCCAGCCCGATTAAACCCGGCCCTGCTCAGCCGACACCATCCAGCCCTGACAAAGCGGCCCAAACCAAACCGGTACAGGCCAGTCCAGCCCAGAGCGTTCCGGCGCCCGCCGTCCCTGGCCCCGCCGCGCCCTACACCGCCACGCCGACGGACCCGCTCTACGCCCGGCAGTGGAACCTGGACGCCATCAACATGCGCTCCGGCTGGGCCGTGACCGGCGCCCAGGCCATCACGGTGGCGGTGCTCGATACCGGCTACGTCGATGATCCGGAGCTGAGCGGGCGAGTGACCAACGGCTACGATTTCGTCTCCGACCCTGGGCGCTCCGGCGACGGGGACGGGCGCGACGCCGACGCCTCCGGGGTAGGCCAGTTTCGCTATCACGGCGAGGGCGTGGCCAACATCATCGGCGCGGCGCGGGACGCTCAGGGCATGGCGGGCATCAATCCGCTGGCCCGCATCGTGGCCGTGCGGGTGGGCGGCGAGGACGGCATGATTAGCGTGCCCGACCTGATCGACGGTATGCGCTGGGCGGCGGGACTGCGGGTGGCCGGGGCGCCGCTCAATACCCGCCCGGCCCGGATCATCAACCTGAGCCTGTACGCCGACTTCATTCCGCTGACCGGCTGCGACGCCCGCGTGCAAAAAGCTGTGGATGAGGTCACGGCGCGGGGCGTGCTGGTGGTGGCCGGGGCCGCCAACGACCACGCCGACTCGGCGCTCTACAGCCCGGCAGGCTGCCAGCAGGTGCTGAGCGTGGCGGCCACCAACCGCGCCGGACGGCGGGCCAACTACTCCAATTACGGCGCCGCCGTGGCCCTGGCCGCGCCGGGCGGTGAGGACGCCACCACGCTGGTCTTTAGCTCGGTGGACGGCCCCCAGACGCGCAACGGCACCAGCTTCAGCGCCCCCCAGGTCACGGGCGTCGCCAGCCTGATGATGGGCCTGAACCCCAACCTCACGCCCGCCCAGGTGACCGAGGTGCTGAAACAGTCGGCCCGGCCCTTCGTGGGCGGCCAGTGCGACCCTGATCCGGCGCGGAGCTGCGGCGCGGGAGTGCTCGACGCGGGCGCGGCCCTGCGTGCGGCGCGAGCGGCGCTGGGCAGCAGTAGTAGCAGCACGAACAGCGGCGGCGCCATGAGCCCTCTCACGCCCGCTCCATCCCCCTCACGGGCGCCCCGTTAAGCTCAGCGGGCAGCGCCACCGCACTCCTCTCGCTCCCGGTGGCGCTGCCGGTGCTTCTCTTCGCTTCGGAACAAGGCAAGGGAAACAATCGACCAGTAGCGGGCGCCCTGGCCGGGGACATCTCCGGTGCGGGCGCCCGCTAGACTTTCGGGCATGAACCAACTTCCCGCGACCTTTCGACTCTGGCTGACGGTGGCGCTGTGCGTCGGCTGGACGGCGCTGCTGGTGGTTTTTATCGTTCGCGCCAACCTGCCGCTAGCCGCCCTGAGCGCCGTGCTGCTGGCGGTCTACGGCTACCGGCTCTACAACCTGCTCAGGCGCCAGTAGCTCAGGAACGGTGGCTGTGACCGTCTGAGACTGTCGGGTGCAGTAACTGTCGGCTGGCGCGGGCGCCCCGCTTCACGGCCCCGGTAGAATACTCCTATGACCCAGCCCACTCCGGTCTCCCCCGCTGGCGGCGTGGCCTCCAGCATCCACAGCGCCGCGCACCACTCATCCAACGCGCTGGAGCTGCGCCACATCAGCAAGCGTTTTCCGCTGGTGCTCGCCAACGACGATATTTCAATGGAAATTCGCTGGGGCAGCGTCCACGCCCTGTGCGGCGAGAACGGCGCCGGGAAATC
>NZ_JANYGJ010000251.1 GCF_025362455.1 Deinococcus sp.
GCGACGGTGAGCGAGTAAGGAGAGTCAGTGAACACTCAGTCAAAGTATAGCCCTAGGACGGCGGCAAAGCCGCTATACTAGCGTCATGACCGTTCAAACGACTTCTACCACATACAGAAGATCAGTGCCAAAAATTAAAAAACAGGATTTGAGTTCAGAATCTCGATTTTTTTCTGTCGTCTCGCTTTTTTCCGGAGCAGGCGGGCTTGACCTCGGTTTCCGTGGGGATTTTACCTTTTTGAGTCAGCATTATTCACGCCATCCATTTCAGATTGTCTGGGCTAATGATCTTAACGCGAGAGCCTGTGACACGTACAGGAGAAATCTGGGCGGCCACATCCATCAAGGCGACATCTGGGATCATCTCGCCTCGCTGCCAGAGCAGGCCGACCTGGTAATCGGCGGTTTTCCCTGCCAGGACATCAGCGTCAACGGTAAAGGAATGGGTGCGATCAGCGGAGAGAAGAGTGGACTTTACCGGGCGATGGTTGAAGCAGTCAGGGCACTCGGTCCTCGCATGTTTGTCGTCGAGAATGTCAAGGCGCTCATGCACGGTAACCATTCTGAATCCTTTGACCAGATCACTCAGGATTTCCAGTCTCTCGGTTACGAGGTGACGCATAACCTGTACAACGCGGCAGATTACGGCGTTCCCCAGACGAGAGAACGGGTTTTCATTATTGGCCGCCTTCCCTCAGTTAGGGAGTTTGCCGTACCGACCCCGATCCTGAATCAAACGGCCTGGGTGAATGCCCTCACGGCACTACAGGATTTGGAAGATTTACCCGAAAATCCGGCGACCAATCATTTCTGGAGCAAAGCCGCCGTCAGTCCCGATCAGGGTAACCGGAGCTTAAAAGCTGATCGGCCAGGCTATACCATTCGGGCCGAATGCCACGGCAATACCCACTGGCATTATAAATTGCCACGCCGGATGTCGATGCGTGAGGCGGCGAGAATTCAGAGCTTTCCCGATGATTTCATCTTCGAAGCCAAGATAAGAGACTCGGAGCGGCAAATCGGCAATGCCGTACCTCCGGTGCTCGCCTGGCACATCGCTCGCGCCGTTGAAGAATCGTTAAGTATGCCAGTTGAAAATGACTGAGGCCGAGTTTGAAGAGATTCTTCAGCAAGCCAGCAAGGAATTGACAGATAAGATGCGAGAGACTGGTTTCGCCACGTCAAAATCTTTTGAGAACGGTGTTCGCGACACTCTGGAACAGTTGGTGCGGCCCTTCGGTTTCAGCGTAAACTATGACCCACATCCTCATGTCTTCCCCGACATCACGGTTGGCAAATTCGGCGTTGAGGTCAAGTTTACGGAGAAAGACACCTGGAGAAGCGTAGCCAACAGCATTCAGGAATCCAGACGCGATGTGAATGTCAAGTACATCTACCTGATGTTTGGAAAGATGGGGGCTGGCAAACAGACCAGCCCACCTGAAGTGCGCTGGGCTAAATACGAAGAGAGTGTTATTCACGTGAGGACCAGTCACATGCCGCGATTTGAAGTGCAGATAGGTGGGGGTGAATCCCTCTTCAAGATTTTCGGCCTCGATTACGCTAGTTTCAGTGATCTCAGTGTACATGAAAAAATGGCCTACGTCAGAAAGTACGCACGTGACCGTAAGAAACCCGGCGAGCGCATGTGGTGGCTGGAAGATAGGGACGATCAGGAACACTCACTTTCCATTCAAGCCCGGCTATACACCAAACTTTCTACCAGCGAGAAACGCAAGCTGCGTGCCGAAGCGACACTTCTCTGTCCACAAATTTTCAAGGGATCGCGCGAAAGTGACAAGTACGACGACGCCGTTCTTTTTATTCTGACGTATCACGGCGTGTTGTGTCATCAGGCGAGAGACCTGTTTACCGCTGGCAGTGTATCGCCTGATGAGTTTGACTCTATTTGCGGCGGTCTAAACGTTTGTAAAAGCACGATGGATATTCAGGATGAGATTATAGAAGCCGCCCGGAGGTTAGACGGGGCACTCATTACTGAATACTGGGAAAAAGACGTACCAGAAGAAGAAAGACTGGCGGAATGGCTAAAGATGGCCGACTCATATGCTTCTACCTGGCAACCTTCAGTAACCCTGACCAAGATTGTGGCGCATCTGAATTCACCATCGTAATTCACCCTCTCCCCCGTTCCTTATCCCATTCCCCAAACGTTTTCCCCTCATCTGCCAGGCGCTTCAGCAACGGCGCGGGCACGCTGCCAAAGCGTTCCAGATCGGCCACTACGGACGCCAGGCCCACCTCGTCGGCGTAGCCCATCGGGCCGCCCCGGTAAGCCGGGAAGCCGTAGCCGTAGACGTAGATCACGTCGATGTCGCCGGAGCGCAACGCGATGCCCTCATCCAGAATCTGGGCGCCCTCGCCCACCAGGCTGGCGATCAGGCGGCGGGTGATCTCGTCGGCGTCAATCGTGCGCGGACTGACCGCCTGCTCGTGCCGGTAGGTGTCCAGCAGCGCGGCGGTGTGCGGGCTCGGCACGGGGGTCCGGCCTGCGGGGTAGTCGTAGATACCGCCTCCCGTCTTCTGACCCTTGCGCCCCTCCTCGACCAGCCGGTCCAGCCAGCCGCCCGGCTTGGGCGCCCCGGCGACGCGGGCCTGGTGCTGGCGGATCAGGTAGCCCACGTCCAGCCCGGCCATGTCGGACATCTCGAACGGCCCCATCGGCAGGCCGAGGTCGTGCATAGCGGCGTCGATCTGTTCGGGCGCGGCGCCCTCCTCGGCCAGCTTACGGGCCTCGTCGCCGTAGCGGCCCACCATCCGGTTGCCGACGAAGCCGTCACAGACGCCGACCACCACGCCGACTTTGTTGATACGCCGGGCCAGGCTCAGACAGGTCGCCAGCACCGTGTCGGAGGTGGCCGCGCCGCGCACGATCTCCAGCAGCTTCATCACGTTGGCCGGACTGAAAAAGTGCAGCCCGATCACGCTTTCCGGGCGCCGGGTAGAGCGGGCGATCTCGTTCACGTCGAGGGTGGACGTGTTGCTGGCGAGGATGGCACCGGGTTTGGCAATGGCGTCCAGCCGCGCGAAGATCTCCCGCTTGACGGCCATAGCTTCAAAGACGGCCTCGATCACCAAATCGGCTCCAGAGAGCGCGTCCAGGCTGAGGGTCGGGGTCAGCAGCGAGAGGCGCCGGTCCATCTCCGCCTGACTCAGACGGCCCTTCCTGACGGTGCCCTCGTAGTTGGTGCGGATGATGCCCAGCCCCCGGTCCAGCGCCTCCTGAGTGGTTTCGACGATGGTGACGGGGATGCCCACGTTCAGAAAGTTCATGGCGATGCCGCCGCCCATGGTGCCCGCACCGATGATGCCCACCGTATTGATCTCGGTAAGGGGCGTGTCTTTGCTCAGGCCGGGAACCTTGCCCACGGCCCGCTCGGCGAAGAAGAGTCGGCGCAGCCCGCGTGACTGCGGCGAAGCGAGGGCCTGCATGAATTTTTTCTTCTCGGCAGCGTAACCCTCGGCAAAAGGCTTGTGGGTCGCCAGTTCTACCAGGTCGACAATCAGGTCGGGGGAATACTGGCCTTTGTGCGTCTTGCCCAATCCGGCGCGGGCGGCGGCGAACAGTTCGGGGCTGCCTCCTTTCACTTTCTGCTTGCTGACGCGGGGCAGCGGGGGGTTACCTACGTTGGCGCGGGCGAAAGACATAGCCCCGGTCAGCAAGTCGCCGTCAATCAGGTCGTCGATCAAGCCCAGCGTCTCGGCTTCCTCGGCGCCCACCGAATTGCCCGACAGCATCATCTCCAGCGCTTTCTGCACCCCGACCACACGGGGCAGCCGCTGCGTTCCTCCCGCTCCCGGCAACACACCCAGGCGCACTTCCGGCAATCCCAGTTGCGCCCCCGGCACCGCCACCCGGAAAGTGCAGGCCAGCGCCAGCTCCAGGCCGCCGCCCAGCGCCGCGCCGTGAATGGCCGCCACGGTCAGCAAACCAAAGCTGTCGAGCCTATCTATGACCCCGCGCAGATCGGGTGACTGCTCTGGCGGCAGGTCAAAAGTGCGGATATCGGCGCCCGCCACGAACGTGCGCCCGGCGCCGATAATCACCACGGCCCAGATTCTGTCATCCTGCTCAGCCACGTCCAGGCCAGCGTGGAGCCCTTCCGGCACACCGGGGCTCAGGGCGTTGACCGGCGGGTTGTCGATGGTCAGCACCAGCACGTCGTCCTGATGGAATTGATGAACTGGACTCATACGGCCTCCAGAAATAAATGTGAACTTGACTCCGCGATGCTGGCACGGCCAGGTGAGCAGGTCAACGGGAACGGGTCAAGATTCGGCATTCAGCGACCTGGCCGCCCCAGGCTCTAGAGTGGGCGCATGACACAACCCAACAAGCCCTCTGCGCCCGGCCACGACCACGCCATGATGCGCCAGATCGTCGTGGAAACGCTGGGCAACCCCGACGTGATGCAGCTCAGGCGGGTGCCCAAACCCGAACCCGGCGAGGGGCAGGTGCGCGTCAAGGTCAAGGCGGCGGGCATCAACTTCGCCGACGTGCTGGCGGTGAAGGGGCAGTACCTGACGCCCACCAAACTGCCGCTGGTGCCGGGCGGCGAATTCGCGGGCTGCATCGACGCGCTGGGGCCAGGTGTCGAGGGCTTCGAGCTGAGTCAGCAGGTAGCGGTGCTCTCAGGCCAGGGCGCCTTATCGGAGTACGCCATCGTGCCGGTACGCGCCATCATTCCGGTGCCGGGCGGCCTGAGCGCGCCTGAAGCCGCCGCCTTCCCGATCAGTTACCTCACCGCCTACATCAGCCTGGTGACGCTGGGCCGGGCACAAGCGGGCGAGACCGTGCTGGTGCAGGGCGCCGCCGGGGCGCTGGGCGGAGCGCTGATTCAGGTGGCGCGGGCGCTGGAGCTGAACGTGGTGGCACTCGCCAGCACCGACGAGAAGCTGAAAATTGCGCAAGGGCTGGGCGCCCAGATCACCCTGAATTCCGAGCGGGCTGACCTGGTCGACGCCGTGAAGGCCGCCAACGGAGGCGAGGGCGTGAACCTGCTCGTCGAGATTTCGGGCGGCGAGATGGTCGCCAGAAGCCTCAAGATGCTCGCCAACCGGGGCCGGATGCTGATCGTGGGCAACGCCAGCGGCCAGAGTGCCAGCCTGGAACCCACCGCACTGATGAAGAAAAACATCAGCGTCATCGGCGTCTGGCTGACCTCGATGCTGGGCGAGAGCGGGCTCTTTCAGGAGGCGCTGGCCTTTTTTGGCCCGCACGTCGCCGCCGGAAAGATCAGGCCGCAGGTCGGGCCGCGCTACCCGCTGGAGCACTCGGCCCAGGCGTTTCAGGACTTGATTGACCGCAAGACGACGGGCAAGGTGATTATCGAGCCGCAGCGCTGAGGCAAACACTCAAGCCTGCTCCAGCGCACTCGGCAGCTCCGGCCACCGCTCGCGGAGCCAGGCCAGCAGGTGCGGGTAGATCTGACCGTGGCTGGTGGCGCGGCGAAGTGGGGGCACGCGGGGATGCAGCGGCAACCGGAGGTGTTCGCCGACGATGCGGGTGTGCAGGCGGCGCGAGCCGATCAGCGCAATCGGGTCGCCGTCGGGTGAGATCGACAGCACCTCCGGGGAGAGCGGCAGGGCCAAGGCGGCGGCGCGGCCCAGCGCCGAGGGACTGAAGGCCCGGCGCGGCAACCCACCCAGCAGATTGAGCACATCCGCCCCGACCTGCTGCGCCCCGCTGGGCAGGGTTCTGAGCTGCGAGTCAGAGTCGCTGGTGTTGGTGCCGCCCAGCAGCAGGGTCAGTTCACCCGGACGCTGGTACACGGCGAACACCAGCCCGCTGGCCGGATGCAGTACGTTGGGGCGCCTCGGTTGCTGGCGCAGCTCGCCCAGCTCAGCCAGAAACGAGCGCGAGGGCTGCGGCCAGGCCCAGAAGTGACCGCCGCAAGCCGCCAGCGTGCCCCCGGCGCCGGGCATGCCCCAGTCGCGCCGCTCCCAGGCCGGATACAGCGACTGGGACGCTACAGCGACTGGAACGCCGCGCTGGCGGCCAGCAGACCAGGCGCCGCCGCACCCGCGCCGCCCAGGCTGGCCCGTGCCCACAGTTCCGCCAGGGCGGCCTCGCCGCCGAGTGTGCCGGGCAGCAATGGGTAGGGCGGTAATGGGCGGGGCGGCAGCGACCAGCGCGGGCGGTGTGGCATCCGGAACGGCGCTCAGACCAGCCAGGGCCGGATGGCAGCGAAGCCGTCCAGGGCGGCGCGGCTGACCAGCAGATCGCCCTGGGTCTGCCCGTCGCCCTGAGCCTGCCCGTCACCTTGGGTCCGCCGGGCCTGGCCCGACAGCACCAGCTTGTTAAGTTCGGCCTCTACCCGCTGCTGGACGCGGCGTAGCGGCATCCCGGCGGCGCCCTCCACACCGCGCCAGCTCAGGAAGGCGCGGTGGAAGGCTGGCAGCTCATCCAGCGGCACACGGGCTTCCAGGGCACGCCAGGAGAGGGTGTCGTCCGGAGAGGAGGTCATGGCCGTATTGTCGCCCCCAGCACTGAAGATGACCCTTAGCCTTCTATCAGCCTCTAGCCTTCTATCAGCCAATCTCCCATCAGCTATTCTCCCATCAGAAAAGGCCTGTTCTCAGAAGCCGCGCTGCTCAGGATTTACGCACTTCAGCGCGGCGTGAGCAGGTTGCTGGCGGGCGGCGTACCGGGACCGAAGTTCAAAATCTGGCTGCCGGTGCCGCTTCTACCATGCAAAATGCCGTTGCGGTTGTAACTAATCAGCACGCTGCCGTCGCTGAGGCCCAGGAGGAAAAACGAGCCTTTGAGCGCCGTCTGGGTCACGGCGTTGTTGCCCAGCACCTTCCAGACGTAGCCGCTGCGTTTGCCCAGCGGATCATCGGCCTTGGTGGCCTCCGCCGCCGTGATGACGAAGGCTTCGGGCGAGGCGCTGAACCCCTCCGGAAAATGCATCTCGCCGGTGCTGAGGTCCAGGCTGATGCCGCGCAGCAGCGGCGTGCCGCCCAGGTCGCCGAACGTCAGGCGGTTGCCAGTGAACTGCACGCTGAGCTTGACCACCCGGCCACTGCCCTGGAGGGTCTGCTGGAAAATCAGCAACTTGTGGAAGTTGGATTCGCTGATGTTGATGCTCTTGTCGTACCTGAGCGCCGCGCCGCGCTGCACGCTGATGAGCACCTGGTCGAGCACCTGCGGATTGCCGCCCAGGTCCAGCACCCGCCGCCGAATCTCGGTGATCGAGAACTTGGGGCGCGTTTCCATCACCTGCGCCACCTGGCCGCTCTGCGGCAGCAGCGGCGAGAGTTTGCCGCGCCAGTCAGCCTGGGGAACGGTCCCCTGAGAAGTGGTCCCCTGAGCAGTGCTTGAAGTCAGCGCCTGTACGCCGGAGCCCCACATCACCGCTCCCCCCACGAGTGCCAGGGCGCTCAGGAGGGGTAAGAGGCGGCGAAACCGGCGATATGGCATGCAAAATGAAGCATACCGGGCCTAAGTGAGAACAGACCCGGCGTGGGCGCCCCCGTCGCTCATCTGCCTTTAGCGGCGGGGGGTAGCAGCCCCGGCCCACGCTCTGAGAGCCGACCGTGGCCTGTTGTGAGGTGGCAGAGTCAGTATTCGAGGTCAGTATTAGAACTGTTGACTCCCGAACGCAGAGTCGGCACGCATATCTTCATCATCTGATCGAGTTACCGTTGTGCAGCCCCGGTTTTAATGCTGATCGTTGAGTCCTACAACCGGCCCCGCCACCCACCCAAACTGCGGCGTTCAGATGCTCAGCACTTTGGCGCAGTTGTACAGCGCCCGGCTGACATCCTTGCGTTTCTCCCAGGTGTCCTCGAAGGGCACGTAGGTCAGGCCGCCGCCGGTGCGGCCCACCATGATGTTGGATTTGCCCGCGATCAGGGCGTTGACGGCGCCCTCGCCCAGCCGCGAGGCCAGCACCCGGTCGCTCGATACCGGCGAGCCGCCGCGCTGGATGTGGCCCAGCACCGTCAGGCGGGTATCGATGCCGGTGTGCTCGATGATCGCCTCGGCGATGCCGTGACCGCCGCCGGGGTAGCCCTCGGCCACGATGATGATGCTGCTGGTCTTGCCGCGTGCCTGACTCGACTTGATGACTTCCAGCAGGTCGTCGACCGACTTCTCATCTTCGGGCAAAAAGACTTCCTCGGCGCCGCCCGCCACCGCCACGTCCAGCGCGATGTGTCCGGCGTGGCGGCCCATCACCTCGACCACGAAGACGCGCTCGTGGCTGGCCGCCGTGTCGCGCAGCTTGTCAACGGCGTCCAGGGCGGTTTCGACTGCCGTGAAATAGCCGATGGTGTGGTCGGTGCCGTACAGGTCGTTGTCGATGGTGCCGGGCAGGCCGACCACCGGAATGCCGTGTTCCTGTTGCAGATAGTGCGCCCCGTGAAAGCTGCCGTCGCCGCCGATGACCACCAGGGCGTCCACGTTCCACTCGCGCAGATGCCGGGCACCCTCGGCCCGGCCTTCTGCGCTGCGCCAGGTGTGCGAGCGGGCGGTCAGCAGCATGGTGCCGCCGCGCTGGATGATGTTGGCCACGTCACGCGGCCCCAGAAGCTGCAAATCGCCCTGGTGCAGCCCCTGAAAGCCCCGGCGCACGCCCACCACCTCGATGCCGTGGTAGGTGGCCGTGCGCACCACGGCGCGGATGGCCGCGTTCATGCCGGGCGCGTCGCCGCCGCTGGTCAGCACCGCCAGGCGTTTGATGGTGGGCGCGGTCACGTCATTTCCGCTCGTGCCAGCCGGATTTCAAACTGATCGATCAGCTTTTGAAGCGAAATTGTGGTCATAGGTCCTCCGGATTGTCAGCGGCGCCGTGTGCAGCGCCGCGTTCAGCGCCGTACTCAGTCGCTGGTGTTCCCGGCCTGGTCAGTGGGCGCCTCGGTGCCGACACTGGGTGCAACACTGGCCGCAACACTCGACGTAACATTGGCTGCGGCGCTCAGGGCCAGACCGTAGGCGTCATTCTTACGCAAACCCGCGCCCTGCAACAAGGTCCGGACCTCGCGCACGTCATGGCCCTGCCTAGTCCACCCCTCGGCCATCTGGGGGTAATCCGGGGCGCTCTGACCGGGCAGCAGCCCTCCCAGCGGGCGCCCAGCCACCACCACCACCACCTCACCGCGCACCGTGCCCGCAAAATAGTCGGCCAGCTCGCTCAGGGGGCCGCGCCGGGTTTCCTCGAAGCGTTTGCTCAGTTCCCGCGACACCGAGGCTCTGCGCTCCGGGCCGCAGGTGGCGATCAGGTCTTGCAAGGTGGCGTGCAGGCGGTGCGGGCTCTCGTAGAGCAGGCTGGTCTCCGTTCTGGTCGCCACCGCGTCCAGGCGCTCTTTGCGCTCGCGGCCTGAGCGGGGCAAAAAGCCCTCGAAGGTGAAGCGGGCGCTGTCCAGGCCGGACAAAACGAGCGCCGGAACAAAAGCCGTGGCGCCCGGCAGGGCTTCCACCCGGCCTCCCAGACTCAGGGCGGCGGCCACCAGCTCGCTGCCGGGGTCGCTGACGCCGGGGCTGCCCGCATCCGAGACGTAGGCCAGCCGGGGGTAGCGCGAGAGCACTTGCGGCGCGCGCGACATGGTGTGCGCGTCGAGCCGCACCAGGGGCCGCGCAATGCCCAGGTGGGCCAGCAATGCGCCGCTGCGGCGGGTGTCCTCGCAGGCCACCGCGTCGGCGCCGCGCAGCACCTCGATGGCCCGCAGGGTGATGTCGCCCAGGTTACCTACCGGCGTCGGCACCAGCCAGACGCGGACGCCGGAATGGTCGGTTTCTGGCGTTTCGCCTGCGCCCATCTCGACTGCGCCCATCTCAACTGCGCCCATCTCGACTGCGCCAATCTCAACTGGGCCGGAGTCGTCCTGCCAGTCGAGGTCTTCGGTCAAGTCATGTTCGGATAACTGGGCTTCCAGCGCTTCGTGTTCCGGTACGTCCAGCCCAGACCTGTCCAATTCAGACCAGCTCTGGAAGGTGACGTTCCAGATCGGCCCGTCTCAGATCGGCCTGCTCCGGGTCGGCCCGGTTCGGATCAACCCGTATCAAATCGGCGCTGACCCGCTCGATGCTCAGCCCCGGCATGGGCCGCAGCTTGACGCGGATCTTCTTGGGGCGGTTGAGTGCGCTGCTGATTCTGGCCCGCAGCAACTCGCCCTCGCCCACCGTCACGGTCACGACGGTGCCTTCCGGCAGGCGTGCGCCGATCAGCACCACCACTCCATTTTCCACCACGCCCTTGTACGCCCTCATCCCCCTACTGTACGGCGCGGCGCCCGGCAGCGTTGCCACGTCCACACCTTTAAGGCAAATCTTAAGGAGCTTGAAGGTGCTCTCATGTGAAGCGCCGCCCCTCTGCTCACCCCTCGCCCCGGCGGCGGCGTTCGGCTCTGGCCAGCGCTTCACGCAGGGCCATCAGCTCCGTTTCGCGCGCACCGCCGAGCTGGGCGTAGCGGTCAATCGTCTCGGCGGCCTCGCGGCGGCGGCCCATTCTCAGCAGCATGGCCGCCAGGTGCTCGCCGTGAACGTAGTAGGCACGCGGCGAATCGGGCTCGGCGGCCACCTGGGCACGCGCCGCGTCGAGTCGGGCAGTAGAGCGGCGAAAACGCGCCACCTGAAAACGGATCAGCGACGTGGCCATGAAAAAGGTGACCAGCGCCAGCAGCGTCGCGGCGCTCAGCGACCGGGGCACGCCGTACTGACTGCCCACCCGCACCACCAGCGGGAAGAAGAAGGCCAGCAGCGCCACCACCGCCAGCGAGGCGGCGTAGTTCAAGGCCGGACCAGAGCAGCAGGGGGCGTGAAGCTCAGCCGAATTAAGCTCAGCCGAATTAAGCTCAGACGGGTGGGGCTCATCTGGACAGTGTAGCGGGCGGGGAGGTGACTGCCAGGCCCCTGACCTCACTCGCCGCGCCCCAGCCACCTCGAAGTTGCGCCAGCGTGACCACCTGCCGGGGAGAATCCCAGCCCTGCGAGGGCTTGTGGAGGACATAATCAGCGCCCAGCACGGCGGCGGCGTGGTCGACCTGGCCCGTTGCGCTGCGCCAGATCAGCACGCTGCCCGGCGCGGGCTCCGGTGTGGGTCGGGTGTATTCCAAAAGCCAGGCTTCGAAGGGCTCACGTTGCATCCAGACGTTCTCGGCGCCGCTTACCCCAGCCGCCGCCATCACCGTGCCGAAGCAGTTGGGGCCGCTGCCGGGCACAAAGGTTCCGGCCAGTTCGCGGGCGCGGGGCAGTATGGACAAAACGGTGTTCCAGAGGCTTTCGGGCACCTCGGCGTGCAGGCAGGGCAGCCGGTCCCGTGCCAGGACTCGGCCCAGAATCTCCGGCTCGCGGCCAGCCAGCACAGAGGGCCACCAGACGAACCGCTCGCCGCCCGACTGACCGGCCACCTCCGGCAGCAGGTCGCGCCACTCGCCCACCGGCTCCACCGCGCCGCGCCGATGCTCACGCTGGATGGACAGGAGTTCGGCACGCTGAGCGGGAGTGAGTCTCAGATAGTCCGCCTCGTTCAGCAGCGCGGCCTGATCTGGCCCCACGTTCCAGAGCTGGAAGGTGTCGCGCTCCTCCGGAGAAGGGTCGGGCGTGGTGAGCGTCAACCCAAATGGGCGGGCCTGCTCCGGCGTCAGAAAAAACGGCTGGCGTGCCGGGGCGAGATAACGGCTCCAGCGCTGAAGCTGCGCGTGTGAGACAGGAATATTGAGAATGGAATGCATAAAGTTGACTCCGAAAGCATACCGCGCTATATTCTTGTCATCACCGCCGAGCAAGGCGGATTTTTTATGGCGATTTTTCGGCTGCGGCGCCGTCAGAATTTCGGGAAGCAGATCATATTCACGATTGAGGCGACGATCAGACGAAATCCAGCAAACGAAATCCAGCAAACGAAATCCAGGCGAAACTGCGTTCAGCGATCCAACGCTTCTTGACCACGATAAACCCACGATGACCTTTTAATGTCTTGATCTGCGCCTCTGACAGCTCCTGCGCCTCTGGGAGCGAGTAGCCACGCACGTTCGCATCGGGGCGCTGCACGATTTCCACCGTGTAGTTGAGTGTGGTCTTGACCCAACCCTCCCATTTTCCTCGGTAACCACCATCCGCGAAGAGATGAAGGATCAGTGCTGGATGACGCTGGTTCAACTCCGTCAGCATCATTTTTCTGCCACTGCCGAAAATAGTCGTACACCGTTTGGCAGCATGGGTAATCGGCGGGGACAGGCTTTTATCTCAACCCAGTGCAAAGTCGAGACCCAGAAGTCGGAGAGCGGTGAGCGGATTGAGACGGAGCTGACGGACGAAGGCGGTGAGCTGGCGCGTTTTGGCGTGCAGAAGGGGGAGGAGCATCCCGTGGAGCACGGCTCGGCCTTGAGCACCGCGACGGGTGCGGGAGTGGTCCTCGTGGAAGAGGGTGTCGCGTCGATGGTGACTGCGATTCTCGATGCCCCAGTGGGTGCGCCAGAGGGTCTCGGCGTGCTGCTCACGGCATAGCGCACCTCCCTGCTGTGACGCCCAGCCTAGTGCTCGACGAGGTGTTCACGCTTTATCAGTGTTTTGGCGTCTGGAAGCGTAGTGAGCAGGTCTTGGGGGAGACCTGGCTGGGTGCTGGTCAAGCGCTGCCAGGTCTCCCCACTGCGGCGTTCCTCGTCATGAACGACACTGGTGGGCGGATAGGAAAACGCGATCTGCGCCCACGCTTTGAGCGCTCTGGTGTTGTTTTTGAGTGGGACGAGATACTGTCCACCGTGTCCAATGATGCGGTTGGTCAGCCCCTGTTCGGTGTGGGCGGCATCCAGGGTCAGCAGCCAGTGCGACCCGAAGATGTGCTGGATGGTGTCCAACAGGCCATCCAGTACACATGCCTCGTGTCGCCCACCTTGAGCGGCTCGCGCGACGGTCAATGCCAACTCATGGAAAAACACCGAGACGAACGACAGGGCGGCTTCGCCCTGTCGGGCGCTGCCCTTGAGCACTGTGCCATCCGCCGACAAACACGCCAGCTTCGAGCAGTCCACCTCCGGGGAGCGGACCTTGACCCAAGCGATCAAGGCGGCGTGCAGGGCGTCCAGATGCAGATCGAGCTGCCAGGAGAAGCGGTACAGCGTGGCTTGACTGGGGATCGAGCCCAGCAAAAGGTGCTGTGTCAGCACCTTTCGCTGCCCCGTGAGCCACTGCAAAAGAGCCGGAATGTTCTCCGGCCCACTCAGCGTTCCGACGAGAATGAGCGTCCAGTACGTCTCCCAGGAATACGTGATACGTTTGGGGTCGCGCCAGTCGGGAATTTGCGTTAAAAAAGGAAGCGGGCTGATAGGGGTGCGCACACACCATCTATCGCCCCTTTTCCCACTTCGTCCACCTTTGTACTCAGTGGAGATTGTACTCAGTGGAGATAAAAGCCTGGGTTTTTAATGTCACCTTCCTGAAGCGGTACACATTACCGCCCACCCAGCGCCTATCCTGCTGTCCATGTGGCGACCGGACCCAGCCCAGACAGTGGCCCGGCAGCTTGGGACGCATTTCCCCGATCTGGACGCCCGCGCCGTGGAAACCGGCCTGCGCCGAACCCTGCGGCCCGGCGGCGTGGTCGCCCTGTCCCAGAACGGCGTCCAGACAGTATTGACGCGGCGCCAGGAGGCGGGCGACAGCTTCGAGATCGCCAGCGTGACCAAACCGTTCACGGCGGCGCTGGCGCTGGCCCTGGCCGCTCAGGGCCGCATCGAGCTGGATAGGCCACTGTCAAAGCAGTTCACGCGCTTCCGGGGCTATCCGGCGAGCGTCACCGCCCGCGCCCTGCTGACCCACACGGCGGGCCTGCCGGTGCATCCGCTGCGGGGCGGGCTGGGCATGGTGCAGAATTTTCACGATCCGTATGGCCGCCTGAACGCCGACGCCGTACTGGCCTCCGGGCGGCGCTGGGCCTGGTGGGGGCGCAATCTGGCCGGGCGGCTGGGCTATTCCAACTTCGGCTACGGGCTGCTGGCCCTGGCCTGCGCCGAAGCGGCGGGCGAAGCCTATCCGGACGCCCTGCGCCGCCACGTGCTCGGCCCGCTGGAGCTGCTCCAGACCGACTTTACGCCGCGCACCCGGCTGGCGACGCCGCACGGATTGCTCGGTTCGGCCCGCACCAGCGGCTTCGGAGGCCTGGTCGGGGCGGGCGGACTGCATAGCACCGCCCACGACCTGCTGCGCTTCGCGGCGGCGCATCTGGAGGGGCAGCTACGCGGCTGGGAGACGTTCACGCGCCCAGCAGGCAGCCCACCTAATCTGGTCGGCGTGGCGGACGGATGGTTCGTGGCCCGCATGTCCAGGCGGCTGGTCTGGTGGCATGACGGCACGGCACGCGGCACACGCGCGGCCCTGGGATTTTGCCCCGAAACGGGCCGGGCGGCGGTGGTCCTGGTCAGCAGCGGCCCGGCAGGGGGTCAGGCGCCGGGCAAGCTGCTCTCGGAACTGCTGTGAGGATGGGCGCTACGGCCTCGGTGGCGCTTCCGGCGGCGCCACCGGCTCCGGCGCGTTCGGATCGACCTGCGGCACGATCTGCACCTCGCCCTGATTGCCCTGAAAGTCCACGTTGGGGTCGGTCTGCGCCGGACTGGTCTGCGCTGAACTGGTCTGCGCTGAACTGGTTTGGGCCGGGTCAGGCGTGGCCGGAACGAGGTCGGACGGCTGGGGAAACCGGGAGGCGTCCGGGGCAGCCTGGTCCGGTGCAGGCTGCTGGGTTGGTTGCGGCTGCGTCTGGGTCTGGGGCTGGGTCTGGGGCTGGGGCCGTGTCGGGGTCTGGGATGATGTCTGCTGCGGCTGTGTTTGTTGGGATTGGGTTGGCTGCGGCTGCGGCGCGGGCGTCTGGACCTCCGGCTGCGGCTCAGGCTTGGGCTGAGTTGCTGGCTGGGCCACCGGCTGGGTGCGAAAGGCCATCTTCACCCGCCGCACCACCACGTACTCGATGCCGCCCGGCTCGGTAAAGGTCTCAACCGGCGTGCCCATCAGCGCCCCAGCCACCGCCTGCTTCCAGATCGGGGCCGAGATGGTGCCGCTGTAAGCCCAGGTCGGCAGCGAGCCGCCCGCCTGCTTACCCACCCAGACGGCGCCGGTCAGGTTGGGCGCGGTGCCGACGAACCACAGGTCCTTGATGTCGTTGGTGGTGCCGGTCTTGCCCGCCACGTCGCGGCCCGGAATCCGGGCGCCAACGCCCAGGCCACCCTGAAGCCGTTCCAGGTCGTTGACCACACCCCGGATCATGTCCAGGCCCAGCCAGGCGGTCTGCGCGTCCCAGACGCGGCGGGGCAGCGGGGCCGGGCGGCTGTAGATGACCTTGCCGCGCGCGTCCTCCACCCGGCGCACCAGGCTGGGCGCGAAATAGTTGCCGCCGTTGGCGAACGGCACGTAGGCGGCGGCCATCTGGAGCGGGCTGGCCTCCAGCGTGCCGATGGCCAGCGACAGTCCGGCGTTGGGCGGCGGGCTCAGGCCCAGTTCGCGCAATTTGTCCTCGAACTTGCCCATGCCGAGCTGCTGGCCGAGTCTCACGGTGGGCAGGTTCAGCGAGTGGTCCAGGGCGTAGCGCAGCGTCACGCGGCGGCCCGTCCAGTGCCCGTCGTAGTTCTGCGGCTGATAGTCGCCGGTCAGCGGCGAATCGAGCACGGTGTCCGACTGTTTCCAGCCCTGCGAGAGAGCCAGCGTATATAGCAGCGGTTTGACACTGCTGCCCACCTGGCGCCGCGCCTGCACGGCATTGTTCCAGTCTGCCGGGCGGCCCCCGGTCAGCTTCTGGCCCACCAGGGCGCGGACCTCGCCGTTGCTGGGGTCGATCAGGGCGATGCCCAGGGTGGCCTGGTCGGGCAACTGGGCGTTCAGGCTGGCCTGCTCGGCGGCCTGCTGCTCCCCCAGGTCGAGCGTGGCGTAGACCTTGCCGCCGCCGTAGAGCGCCTTGCGTCCGATCTGGGCGGCCAGTTCCTGCTCCAGCGCCTGCATGAAGTGAAAGGCCTGCCCCTGCTGCGGCGCCGGGTTGTTGGCCTCCAGGCTGCCGGGGTTGACCAGCTTCGCCGACTGGACCTGGCCGTAAGCGCCCCAGGTCACTTGCCAGCCGGACGGCTGAATCGGCGTGAGCCAGGCGGCGTTGGCCTCGGCAGCCGTGGCGCGGCCATCTTGCACCATGCGCCCCAGCAGAATTTTCATCAGCGGGCGGTAGCCGGTAAAATCCTTGTAACGGGTGTTGGGCGCCGGAATCAGGGTCGCCAGGTAAGCGCTCTCGGCCAGGTTCAGGGCCGAGGCCGGTTTGCGGAAATACGCCTGCGCCGCCGAGCCGATGCCCACGATGTCGGACTTGCCGCCGTCGCCCCAGTAGATGATGTTGAGGTAGGCGTTGAGAATCTGGGCCTTGCTGAACTGGTTCTCCAACTGGTAAGCCAGCACGGCTTCCTTGAACTTGCGCTCGGCGGTGCGGGCGCTGGCGAGGTTGCTCAGCAGGGTGTTTTTGACGACCTGCTGGGTGATGCTCGACCCGCCCTCCAGATCGTTCTTGAAGATGCCCTTGAGCAGCCCGCGCCCGATGCCGATGAAATCCACGCCGCCGTGATCGTAGTAGCGCCGGTCCTCGCTGGTGACCACCGCCGTGCGCGCCCAGCCGCTGATCTGGGCGAGCGGCAGCAGGTTGCGGCTGACGGTCTGGCCGCTACTCAGGGTCGGGGTCAGGGTGGCGACCAGGTGGTTTACGCGGTCATAGACGCGGGTGGTGCCGCTGAATTCCAGCACGTCGAGGTCGCCGACGCTGGGCAGGTCGCGCCCCCAGGCGTACCACATCCCCGTCAGCGTGAGGCCCAGCAGCAACAGCAAGGCGAATACAGCTCTGAGGAAGCGCATATATGAGCAGCATAGCGCCGGGGCCTGAAGGCGGTCTGAAGGCTGATGAGGTCGGGGATTTTGAGGCCGGGCGTACCCACTCGCGCCAAACATCGTCTGGCATGAGCTGGACGACCTCGCGCCGAGCCGGTGCTCAGATAGCCGGTGCTCAGATAAACATCTGTACAGGCGAGCACACCCTCAAAACTCTTCGTCTTGACGATAGTTGTTGCCACGAGTATATTCACAGCGAGATGACCAGTCCATCCAGCTCCATCACCACCCCCGAACATCAGCTTTACCTGGCGCTTCAGACGCTGGCGAGCGATTTGAGTCAGCAGCCCACCGAGCTGCTCAGGGCGACGGGACTGAGCACGGCGCAGTTCAACGTGCTGCGGATTCTGCGCGGCGCGGGCGCGGGCCTGACCTGCGGCGAAATCGGCGGGCGCCTGATCGCCCGTGACCCCGACGTGACCCGCCTGCTGGACCGCTTGGAACACGCCGGACTGGTCGCCCGCACCCGCGAGCGCCGGGACCGCCGGGTGGTCACCTCACGCATCAGCGAGGCCGGGTTGAAGCTGCTCGCCAGCCTCGACGCCCCACTTTCGCGCCTCCACGCCGCGCAGTTCGCCCACCTGCCCCCTGAAAAGCTGGAACTGCTGCTGACGCTGCTGCGGGAGATACCTCCGCGCAACCGTGAGGCCGCACCTGAATCCAGGGAGACCGAATGACCCCACTTACGCCCTTCCGACTGAACAAAGCCCTCAGCGTCGGCCCCGTGGCGCTGTCGGTCAGCGACCTGAGCCGCAGCCTAGCGTTTTACACGCAGGTGCTGGGCCTAGTAGTGCTGCGCCAGGACGGCCACGCGGCAGAGCTGGGCGTGCCAGGCCGGGCGCTGCTGAAGCTGCGCGAGCTGAGCGGCGCCCCGCGTGCGCCGGGCAACAGCCCCGGCCTGTTCCACCTCGCGCTGCTGCTACCGAGCCGCGCCGAACTGGGGCAGTTGGTGCGCCGCATCGCGGCGACAGGCGTGCGGCTGGGCCAGGGCGACCATCTGGTCAGCGAGGCCTTTTATCTGAATGACCCCGACGGGCACGGCATCGAGATCTACTATGACCGGCCTCAAGACACCTGGCAGTGGCAGGCCGGTGAGGTGGTCATGGGCAGTGAGCCGGTAAACATCGCCAGCCTGCTCGCCGAGGCCGGGCCAGAAGCGCCGTACAGCGGGCTGCCGGGCGGCACGGTGATGGGCCACGTTCACCTGCGCGTCAGCGACATCGCCGCCACCGAAGTTTTTTACAGCGGCGTGCTGGGCTTTGATGTCACCAGCCGCTGGTCGGGCCAGGCGCTGTTCATCTCGGTAGGCGGCTACCACCATCATCTGGGCCTGAACACCTGGCACAGCGCGGGTGGGCGAGCGGCGCCGGAGCACAGCCTCAAGCTCGAAGAGGCGCAGTTCTACCTACCGGGTGTGGCAGAGGTTGACCGCCTGGCCGGGCGCCTACACGAAGCGGGCGTGGCC
>NZ_JANYGJ010000058.1 GCF_025362455.1 Deinococcus sp.
GATCTCGCCCACGCTGGCACCGGGCCGAATCTGGGTCTCCAACTCAGCGATCAGTTCCTGGTACGCTTCGTCCGCCTGAACTCTCCATCCTGCTGTTGTCGGCTCCATGGCCCATCATCCCCCATTTCTGAGTTGCACCCACCAAACCAATCCCAGACTGACACTTAAACCCAACTTCTACTCTGTCAACTTAGGGTGCACCCCAGGTGGACATCCATAGGGCCGCTCACGATGAATCTGGGCCGCGCAGGTGGTGCCAGCCTGTTTCGTCCACAGAGCCGCTTGGCTTCGTACTGTTTGCCGTTGGGACGACCCGACTGACGTTCACACTGCTGGTGGTCTGATCTGGAGCATCGGTCAAACATCTAGACCGACGCGGTTGGTGTATGCCCTGGTACTGCGTGGCCATGTACTCAGCCGCCAGTCATGTTCGAGCGAGGTTTCGATGCAACGACCCAAAGCGCCACCCACTGGCAATACCTCTGTTACGCCGCCTACGCTTGCCTGGCGCCTGAACGTACTCGAGCTCCGGCTAATCACCTGGTGGGCGCGCCACGGCATCACGCTGCTGCGCCTGGCACTGGGCGTGATCTTCTTCTGGTTCGGCGCTCTCAAATATTTCCCTGGTGCCAGCAGCGCTGAGGACCTGGCCACCCGCACCATTTCGGTGTTGAGCTTTGGCCACCTCGCACCTCAGATGAGCCTGCCGCTGCTGGCCACCTGGGAGTGCCTGATCGGCCTGGGGCTGCTGACTGGGCGACTGCTTAGAATTACGTTGTTGCTGCTTTTTGCGCAGATGGCGGGCACGTTTCTGCCGCTGGCTTTCTTTCCCCACGAGACGTTCCGGCACTTCCCGCTGGTCCCGACGCTGGAGGGCCAGTACATCATCAAGAATCTGGTGCTGGTCGCCTCGGGCCTGGTGATCGGCGCTACGGTACGAGGTGGGTCGCTGATTCACGACGCCGGGGCAGCCGATACCGCTGAGCGAACACAGTCTGTGCAGCAGCGCTTCCGTCGCCGCTTTCAGCGCGAACCGTAAGCATACCGAGCGCCTTCCCTGCGCCTAGGCCTCCCCCAATAGCCGATACCGGAGGCGCTGCATACTGTGCCCAAACAGCGCCGCTTCACCGCTGACCCGCGAGACGACGTAAGCACCCTGCACCGCCATGAACACATCGTCGCCCGCTTCGGGACTCAATCCCAGCGCCTGGACCGCGCTACGCAGGGCCTCCCGGTAAGTCCGGACGATCTGCGCCGCCCGCCCGGCGGCAGAATCGCCCAGCGCCCGCAACTCGGTGGCCAGTGTGCCGAACGGACAGCCCAACTCGGCAGCGGCCTGGGAACCGCTCAGGAGCCACTCGAAGTAGGCGCCCAGCCACTCAGCCCCGCTGAGCGGCGCGAGGCGGGCCAGCACCACCTGCAACTCCTGCTCACAGGCGTCCAGCGCGGCCAGCACCAGGTCGTCGCGGGTCTTGAAGTAGTAGTAGAGGTTGCCCAGTGGTACCCCTGCCGCGCTGGCCACATCGTGCAGGGTGGTGCCGCCGACCCCGGACGTCCGAAAGCGGCGCAACGCCGCCGTGACAATCTGATCGCGTTTGCCTGCCTGATCACGTTTGCCTGCCATCCTCCCACCTCCGGCCATCCACCCCAAGGGGCGATGAAGCGTTGCCCTGGTCTCGGTGAAGTGCGTTCCCATCACCGCAGGGCATTCTACCCTTACATTAAGTCAGAATTCTAACTGAGAACTGGTGACGGGCCTGCGAAGCCCGACAAGGAGAACACCATGACACTGAACAGACTACTTTTCCCCCTGATCCTGCTGACCCCAACGGCCCTGGCGGGCGGGGCGGATGGCCGCCAGCAAGGCATGCTCGACGTGAACGGCGCCCAGATTCATTATGTCTCGGTCGGCAGCGGCACCCCGATGTTGCTGCTGCACGGCTACCCGCTGAGCGGTGAGCTGTTCGCCCGCAACCGGGACACCCTGGCGGCGGCAGGCTACCGGGTCATCACCATCGACCACCGAGGATACGGGATAAGCACCGCGCCCAGCAACGATCCGGGCAGTCTGGAAACGTACGCCAAGGACGCGCTGGCGGTCATGGATAAACTCAATGTTTCTAAGGCCATCATCGGCGGAATGAGCATGGGCGGCCCCATCACCTTCGAGATGTACCGCGAAGCACCAGAGCGCTTCCTCGGGATGATCCTGATCGATACCCTCGCCAACCCGGCTGGGATCGTCGAACAGAACCTCTGGAAGGGCATGGCCCAGAAAGCCGTCACCTACGGCCCCCAGTCGCTGGCGCCTGAGCTGCTCAAGGACATGCTGACCGGCCAGACCCGCATGAACCGGCCCACTGACGCCAAGGTGCTGAGCGCCATCGTCAGCCAGGCCAGCGTGGCCGCCGATGTGGCTGGTGCCAAGGTGCTGGCGACCCGCCCGGATTCCATTCCCACCCTGAAGACCATCACGGTGCCGACCCTGATCATCGAGGGCCTCGAGGACACCGTCTACCCACCGGAGTTCAGCCTGAAGATGCAGCAGAATATCCCCAACGCCAAGCTGGTGATCATCCCCGGGGCCGCGCACGCCGCCGTCTTCGAGAAGGCCAGCGCCGCCAACGCCGCCATCATCGACTGGGCCAAAACGGTGAAGTAAGACTGGCCGGGACCGATCAGCGTTCGTCATGTCACACCGCCCAGTCGCGCCCGAACGCACGTCTGTGAACACTCCGGCGAGCGCGTCGAGGGCTAGACCATTCCGACTTTTCTCCGGGTACACCCACCATTCCCCGACCTGCGACCACCGCAGATGAGCAACAGGAGGACACCATGAGCGAACTTGAACCGACAACCATCGACCTGACCGTAGCCGAAGGCTCGAACGACCGCCGAACCTTTTTGACCCGTCTGACCGCCGCTGGAGTCAGCGTGGGCTTGCTGGGTTTCGGCACTTCCCAGGTGGGCGCCGCCAGCCTGTCCATGAAGGCGGGGCTGACCGAGAAGGACTTCCGGATGGGCGTGATTGGCCCGGCCACCCTCTCACGGATCGTCAGTCAACTGGCAGTTGTGCGCGCGACTCAAGTCAATGCCCGCGAATTCGCCCGTTTCGAGTTGCGTGAGGCCGTCGCCGTCACCACGGTCCTGAGAGAACTCAAGACGCCGACGCCCCCGATGGACGCCAAGGCGAAGGCGACCCTGGCCAAGATCCAGGGGGCAGCGCCGGGACGCGAGTTCGATGTCGCCTACATCACGGCCCAGCATGACAACCACGTCTTTCTGCGAGACCTCGCCACGGCCTACCTGAACAACACCACGCCTGCCGAGCCCACCTTCGCCGAACAGCAGGGGCGCCACTTGGCCACGCTGGCCCTCAACCAGTTCACCGAACACGTCGAACTCACCGCCAGAATCCTCAAGGAGTTGCAGGGCTAAAGCTGAGGCGCCGTGTCTGGTTGTATTGACTTGACCGGGTTTATGGCAGTCAGACAGCAGGGGTGGCCTAAATCTCAGACCACCCCTACCGCGACTGCTGACCATGCCTGGAACGCTTTGTTTTGGTTGTCCCTTCGGGTGGCAGCGTTGACGCTGGTGCGGGAATGGTCGTGAAGGTTGGTGTCTTGGGCAGAGCAGCGCCCATGAGGACGCTTGCCCGCTGATGCGGGCGTGGAGACTCAGGAATTCTTGAGCGCGCTTCCGTCGCCTGAACCCCTGCTGACTTCGCTCCTGTCGCCGTGTGGAGCGGTGTTCTTGTCTTGGGCAGAACAGCGCCGCTGGCGACGCTTGCCCGCTGCTCGATGATGTTGTTGCACCTGGCCGTGGAGATCACCTGCTGATGGTCAACGTTGACCACGCTCGGGATCTCTCGAATCGCGGCGCCGTAGCTGCGCAGCTAATCGGTATGGATCATCTCTGGAACGTCATATTCATTCAGAAGGCGAGTCAGGAAGATCTTCGCCGCTTCAGTGTCCTGATGCCGCTGGAGAAGAATGTCGAGCGCGAAGCCGTGCTCGTCGACTGCTCTCCACAGCCAGTGTCGAATACCGTCTACGCTCGTACACACCTCGTCGAGACGCCACCGGGAACCTCGTCGGGGTTCCCGGTGGCGCAGGTCTTCAGCGAAGAGGGCGCTGAACTTGATGCACCACTCGCGCAGGGTTTCGTGGCTGACCTCAATGCCGCGCTGGTGCAGTAATTCCTGCACGTCCCGGTAGCGGCCAAGCGTCCTCATGGGCGCTGCTCTGGCCAAGAAACGGTGGCGGTATGGCCTGGCGTCGGTCACGGCAGGTCAGCCTACCCCGGTCCGGTTAAGGCAACACAACCACGAGAACAGCTTTCCCCACCTAGACCGGACAACCAACGGGGTTGAGTGTAGGGGTGAAACGGGTGCCTGTACGCCACGCCCGATGTGAATCCGGCTGAATTTCGTCCCCCGCATCCCCCTCGCCCGACTCCCTATGAGCAGGCACCAGTGGGACTGACCGATATCCCCAGCACCGATCACAGCTTCGCAGCCTTTCCCATGTGCCCGCCAGATTGTGAGTTGACACTCAACTGACGATCCGCTGACGCCACACTGACAGGGCCTCCCTACGCTGTTCCCCGGCACGATGCTGAAAGCCGCAGGGCACCGGGGGGCACGATGATCGAAACCAACCGATTGGGTGTGAGTTACCGGGGCCAGCCCGCATTGACTGATCTGAGCGTCACGATAGGTGGCGGCTTCACGGCGGTGATCGGGCCGTCTGGGGCGGGGAAATCAACCCTGATGCGGGCGCTCAACGGCCTGATTCCGGCAGGCAGCGGGCAGGTGCTCTTTCAGGGCACGCCGTTGGGTCGCCCCGGCAGCGCCCTGCTGCGGATCCAGCAGCGCCGGATGGGCATGGTGTTCCAGGGATTTAACCTGGTGCGCCGCCTCTCGGCTCTGGAGAACGTGCTGCTGGGCCGCCTGGCCGCCACCAGCCCCTGGCGCAGCCTCAGTGGCTGGCTACCGCACGGTGAGCGCGAGCTGGCCCTGCATCTGCTCGACCGGGTAGGGCTAGCCGACCACGCCTGGCAGCGGGCCGATCAGCTCTCCGGCGGGCAACAGCAGCGGGTGGGGATCGCCCGCGCCCTGGCTCAGCAACCCCAGGTGATCCTGGCCGACGAGCCGATCAGTGCCCTCGATCCGAAAAGCGCCGCCGAGGTGATGGCGATTTTGCACGGCATCCAGGCGCAAGACGGGCTGGCGGTCATCGCCAACCTGCACTCGCTGGAAACGGTGCGCCGCTACGCAGGCCGTGTGATCGCGCTGCGGGCCGGGCAACTGGTATTCGACGACGTACCGCAGCGCCTGACCGATAACGTGGCCCGCGAACTCTACGGCCAGGACGCCCTGCCGGGCGAGAGCCAGGAGCCGGGCGGGAATCAGGAGCTGCCCCCGAACGTCCACTTCGCCTCGGCCTGAGTCGGCTCCACCTGACCTTACTTCGCCCTCGACCCGAACTTCACCAGGAGTCACCATGCGTAATCCACTGATGCTCAGCCTGACCGTGCTCACCCTGTCTAGCAGCGCCTTCGCCCAGGACAAGACCGGCTGGCCCAAGGCCCTGACCTTCGGGATTATCCCCACGGAGGGCTCCTCGGCCACGCTCACCAAGTGGCAGCCGTTCTTCGCCTACCTGGGCAAGACCCTGGGCGTGGAGATCAAACCGCAGGTCGGGGCCGACTACACCGCCGTGATCCTGGCGATGCAGAACAAGCAGCTCGACGTGGCCTACTTCGGACCCAAGTCGTACATCACGGCGGTCGAGCAGGCGGGAGCCGAGGCGATAGTCATGGACAATACCGTCAAGGGCGGGCTGGGCTACCACTCGATCATCATCAGCAAGGCAGGCAGCGGCCCCCAGTCACTGTCCTCCGCCAGGGGTAAGACCTTCGCTTTCGTCGATCCGCAGAGCACCAGCGGCTACCTGATTCCGCTGACCCACTTCGTCTACGGCCTGAAGGTCAAGCCCGACACCTACTTCAGCAAAGTCATCTTTGCCGGGTCGCACGAGAACGCTATCCTGGCGGTGCTCAACGGGACGGTGGACGTGGCCGCCACCAACGACGCCGACATGGCGAACGCTGTCGCCAAGGGAGCGGTCAAAGCCAGCGACTTCAACGTGCTGTACGTCTCGGCCAGCATCCCCAACGGCCCCACCGCCGTGCGCGGCGACCTGCCCGCCTCGCTCAAGACGGCCATCAAGTCCGCCATGCTCGGCTACAAAGATCCCAAGGGTCTGGACGCGCTGAACCTCAAGAGCTGGGTATCGGCCTCCGACAAGGATTACGACCCGATCCGCCAGGCCAATGACGTGCAAAAGATCGCCAAGTAAGCGTGGAGCGACGCTGCTGACCAGTCAGGCGGCGGGGAGTGCCCTAGCCGCCTGGCCTCATTCATTGTGTTGGAGTTCATTGTGTTGGAGCTGCCTGACATGACTATCCGAGTGCCCGAACCGCCGTTGCCCATCTACCGTCCACCGCCCGCCGTGCTCCGAAACCAGCGCTGGCGGTGGGCGGCCTCGGCCACCGTGCTGCTGATCGTGGCCCTGTCGTTAGGTGGCTCGGAAATCAGTTTGCCCAGACTGACGCAGGGCTCGGTCAACATCGTCCACTACCTCTTCGGCAGTGCCGAGCGGCCCAGGAGCGGCTACTTTCCGCCGGATTTCAGTAACGGTCTGGTGTACCTGCAACAGATGCTGCTGACGGTCAAGATGGCGGTGGTCGGCACCACCGGCGCGGTGATCCTGGCGATTCCGCTGAGCTTCCTGGCCGCCCGCAATACCACGCCGAACCGCCTCACCTACCAGCTCACCCGGCGGCTGCTCGATCTGTTCCGGGGCGTGCCCCTGATCGTGATGGCACTGATCTTCGTGGCAGCGGTGGGGCTGGGGCCGTTTCCAGGCATTCTGGCGCTGGCGATTCACACGGCGGGCATCCTGGGCAAGCTGTTTGCCGAGGGCATCGAGAACATCGACGAGGGCCAGGTCGAGGCGGTGCGCTCAAGCGGGGCGCATCCGGTGCAGGTTCTCTCGCACGGCGTCTGGCCGCAGATCATCCCGCACCTGCTGTCCATGACGCTCTACCGCTTCGAATCCAACGTGCGCGACTCGACCCTGCTGGGCATCGTGGGCGCAGGCGGCATCGGTTACTACATCACCGAGGCGATCCGGGGTTTTGATTCGCGCTCGGCCAGCGCCATTCTGATCATCATTCTCTCAAGCGTGTTCCTGATCGACTTTCTGAGCGCCAAGCTGCGCGAGCGGCTGTCATGATTTTGACTGGCGCGACCCTGACGGACCCGCTGAGCGTGCTGTGCCGCGCCGAGGCCGGGTGGCTGATCGAGCAGGCCGAAGCGCTGTTGCCGGAGCTTCAAGATCTCGGGCTGGAAGTGCTGCTCAACCGCACCGCCCTGACCCTGCTGCCGATGCAAGACACCGTCAGCGGCCAGCCGTTCTACCTGGGTGAGGTGCTCTTGGCCGAGGCCCAGGTGCGGGTCGGTGAGCAGCAAGGCTACGCCGCCGTCGTAGGCCGCGACCTGGTGCAGGCGCTGGCTGCCGCCGTGCTGGACGCCGCTGGAACATTGCCGCAGTTCGAGCAGCGAGTCACGGCGCTCATTGGTGCCGAACGCGTGCGCCAGGCGGCAGACGATGACCGGACGCTGCGCGAGATCGAGGCCACCCGCGTGGAAATGGAGACCTTCTGATGCCAGAGCTGCTGAGCGTCCCTGTCCCGACGCCCGCCGAGCGCCGCAACCAGGCTACCTTCCAGGCGCTACTGCGCAGCCTGAGCACGCCGGGCCGCCCCGTGCGCGTCGAGGGTGATCCATGGTTCGGCGTGGCCCTGGCCCTCCTCGATCTGGACGTCAGCTTCGCGACCACTGACAAGGTACTGGCGGCGGAATACCAATCTACCGGAGCGCGGCAGGTTTCCTGGGATCAGGCCGACTACCTGTTCGCGCAGCAGTGGGACCGTGCGCTCCTTGGCGATCTGAAGGTCCTCCGGATCGGTTCGCCACTCGCGCCCGCCGAGTCGGCGACGCTGCTGCTGCCCGCCGAGCTGGGCGGCTCTGGCCCAGCCTTCGAGTTCAGCGGCCCCGGCGTCAATGGCCACCTGAAGGTGCACATTAGCGGCGTTCCTGACGAGTTCTGGACCCTCCGGGCGCGGGCCTGCCGCTTTCCTCTCGGCTGGGACGTGCTGCTGCTCGACCAAGGCGCCGGTCTGGTGATGGGGTTGCCCCGCACGACCCGCGTGGCTGGACTGGAGGCCCGGTAATGGCCTACGTGGCCGCCAGGGGAGGCGAGGCTGCCATCCAGGCCGCTGAGGCCCTGGCGCTGCGTCACCTGGCAGAGGTCAGCGCCGATCAGATCGCCTGGGTCGAAGCCCACCTCAGTTTGCTCGTTGACCGGGTGATGGGCGAGGCGTCGCTTTACGCGCCCCGGCTCGCCGCGCTGGCCCTGGTGCAGTCCGGCGGTGAACTGGAGGGCGCCGTGCTGCTGCTGCGGGCCTACCGCAGTACCCAGCCACGCATACAGGCGGCCCAGCCGGTCACCGACGCCAGCATGACCAGCCTGCGCCGGGTCTCCGCCGCCTTCAAGGACATCCCCGGCGGACAGCACCTGGGGGCGACCCTGGACTACAGCCACCGGATGCTGCGGCTGGACCTGCTGGACCAGGGGCGTAGCGCGTTACCCGCCGTCAGCGTCGCGCAGACTCCTGCCCCGGCTCACGCCGAGAGTGTCTCGCTGTGGCTGCGCCGGGAAGGTCTGCTGCCCCAACTCCCCGACCTGGCGGGCGAAGTGGTTTTCGATGTCACCCGTGAGCCGCTGACCTTTCCGGCGCCCCGCGCAGCCCGCTTGCAGAGCCTGGCCCGCGCCGAAACCGGCGGCGTGCTGGCGCTCGGCTACGCCAACATGGTCGGCTACAGCGGCGTGCATCCGACGGTGGGCGAGGTGCGGCTGGCCCAGGCCGAGGTGACGCTGCGCCACCCCGTCAGCGGTGAGCTGTTCAGCGCCGGGCGGGTCCGGGTCAGCCGGGGCGAGATCGTCGCGCCCACGCCTGAGGGTGCTTCGGCGTCCGGGGGTGCCCAGGGCTCCTTGAGCCTGGGCTGCTGCGCCGCGCTCGGCTGGAACGAAACCAAACTGATCGCGGGCGGCGTGCTCGACCTGGCGATGGACCAGCCACAGGCGCACCCCGCCTTGCAAGAAGAATTCGTGCTGAACCACACCGAGAGCGTGGAGGCCAGCGGCTTTTGCCTGCATTTCAAGCTGCCGCACTACGTCACCTTCGCCTCGGAGCTGGATAGGGTGCGGGCCGAGCGGACCAGAAATGCCCAGCCGGACATCGCCGCGTTCGAGCCCCCGGAAGTGAGCGTATGAGCACCCTCGCCGATTTGGCCGCGCCCCGCGCCGACTACACCTTCGCCTTTCTCGACGAGCATGCCAAGCGCGAGGTGCGCCGCTCACTCCTCAAGGCCGTGTGCATCCCCGGCTACCAGGTGCCCTACGCCAGCCGCGAGGTGCCGATGGCGCGGGGCTGGGGCACCGGGGGCCTTCAGGTGACGCTGAGCGTGATCGGTGAGCGCGACACGCTGAAGGTGACCGATCAGGGCGCCGACGACAGCGTGAACGCGGTCAATATCCGGCGCTTCGTGGCCCGCATGACCGGCGTGGTGACCACCACCGACACGCTGGAGGCGACCCTGATCCAGAGCCGCCACCGCATCCCTGAGGAGCGGCTGCGGGAAGGCCAGATCCTGATCCTGCAAGTGCCGCTGCCCGACCCCTTCTCATACCTGGAGCCCAGCCGCAGCAAGGCCCGCGAGCTACACGCCGACAGTGATTACGCCCTGCTGTGGCTGCGGCTCTACGAGGACCTGACCCGGCGCGGTGAGGTGATGACCGGGGCCGACCATCCGGTGAGCGTGCATGGTCACTACGTCATGGCCCCCAGCCCGATTCCGCGTTTCGACGTGCCCAAGTTGCACCAGGCCCCACACCTGACGCTGCTCTCGGCGGGGCGCGAGAAAAAGCTCTATGCCGTGCCGCCGTATACCGACGTGCAGCCGCTGGCTTTTACCGACGTGCCGTTTCAGATTGAGCGCCAGGAGGGCTGGGTGTGTGCCCAGAGCGGCGTGAGCGGCGGGTTCATGACCGAACTGCCGTTGCCCGGCGGAGGCGCCAGGTACGTACTCTCAGACACCGGCCTGCTGGACAAGCTGGTGCGGGCGCGGCGCGGTGAGGCGGTGACGGTCGGGGAGACGTACACCGAGCTTGGCCCGGAGGCTTCGCCGTGACGCTGACGCTGGAGGCCGCCCCACAGCTTATTCGGGTCCGGCCCCTGCTGCGGGTCACGGGCCTCCACAAGCGCTACGGGCAGACGCAGGCGGTGCGCGGCGTGAGCTTCGAGCTGTATCCCGGCGAGGTGCTGGGCATCGTGGGCGAGTCGGGCAGCGGCAAGAGTACCGTGCTGCGGTTGCTGAACCTGGAGGAGACCCCGGACGGTGGACGCTTTGAGCTTGGCGAGACCCCAGACGTCTTCGCCCTGACCCGGCAAGAGCGCCGCGCGGTGCAGGTTCATCAGATCGGTATCGTGTACCAGAATCCGCACCTGGGGCTGCGGCTGCGCTCCTCGGCGAGCGGCAACATCGCCGAGCGGCTGCTGAGTGCCGGGGAGCGGCGCTACGGGGCGCTGCGCGAGGCCGCCAGCACCTCGCTCGCCGCCTCCGAATTTCCGCTCGCCAGGATGGACGACCCGCCGCTCGTGCTCTCCGGTGGCATGCAGCAGCGGGTCCAGCTCGCCAAGGCCACGGCCCTGAGCCCCCGGCTGCTGCTGCTCGACGAGCCGACCACCGGCCTGGACGTCAGCGTTCAGGCGCGGGTGCTCGACACGCTGCGGACCATGCAGCGCGCCCACCAGGTCAGCATGATCGTCGTCTCGCACGACCTGGGCGTAATCCGTACCCTGGCCGACCGGGTGCTGGTGATGCGCGGCGGCCTGGTGGTCGAGCGCGGCCTGAGCGATCAGGTGCTCGACGACCCGCAGCACCCTTACACACAGGAGCTGGTGCATGCCAAGCTTTGAAGGGGGACTAGGCTCTGAAACGAGGCTCACTCAGGCGCCGACCGTCCACCCCGGCGCCGTGGTCCAGGACTCGCATCTGGGGGCCTGGACCGAGCTGGCCGAGGGCGTGCAGGTGCTGTCGTCGTCTCTGGGCGACTACAGCTACGTCATGGAGCGCAGCCAGGTCGCGCACAGCCGGATCGGGCGCTTTTGCAGCATTGCCTCGGATGTGCGCCTCAACCTCAGCAATCACCCGTTGGAGCGTCCGACCTCGCACCACCTCACCTACCGGACCCACCGGGCCGCCGCCTACGGGCTGGGCGAGGACGACCAGGCGTTTTTCGACGGGCGGGCCGCCCAGGTCATGACCCTAGGCCACGATGTCTGGACCTTGCACTGCGCCACCGTGCTGGCGGGCGTCAGCGTCGGGACCGGCGTGGTGGTCGGGGCAGGCGCGGTGGTCGGGGTAGGCGCGGTCGTCTCGCGGGATGTGGCGCCCTACACCGTGGTGGCGGTCGTCCCGGCCCGGCTGTTGCGAAGACGCTTTGCGTCCGAGGTCGCCCGTCGCCTGCTGGAGTTGGACTGGTGGAACTGGACCCACACGCAACTGGCCGAGCGCCTGCCCGATCTGCGCGGCGATGTCCTGAACTTTTTGAACAAGTACGAATTGAACACAGCCGAACCGAACACCGCCGATCCGCACACCTCCGAATTCAAGACCGAGGCGCACCCATGACCCTGCTGACCGTGACCGATCTGAGCAAACGCTTTCACATCCACCACCTGGAGCGCGAGGTCGCGGCCTTCGGGGAGCTGAGCTTCACCCTGAGGGGCGGCGAGTTCAAGCGGGTTTCGGGAGCCAACGGAGCGGGAAAATCCAGCCTGCTGCGCTGCCTGTACCGCAGCGCTCTCCCGACGGGCGGCAGGGCCATCTACGCCTCGCTACGCGGCGAGATTGACCTGGCTCGCGCCCACGACGCCGATATCGCCCTGCTGCGGCGTGAGGAGATCGGCTACGTCTCGCAGTTTCTGCGGCCCCGGCCCAGGACGAGCGCCCTACGGCTGGTCGCGGAAGGTCTGGGTACAGCAGGTGTAGGTGCAGCCGGTCTAAACACAGCCGGTCTAAACACAGACGAGGCCGTGGACGCCGCTCAGGAGCTGCTCAGCGAGCTGGGCCTACGGCGCGAGCTGTGGCCCGCTTACCCCAGCACCTTTTCCGGAGGCGAGCAGCAGAAGGTCAACCTGGCCCGCGCCCTGGTGCGGCCCCAGCGTCTGCTACTGCTCGACGAGCCGACCGCCTCACTCGATGCCCAAGCCCGGACGGCGCTCTCTCGGCGGCTAAAGACGCTCAAAGAACAGGGCGTGGCGCTGCTGGGTGTCTTCCACCATCCCGGCGACGTGGCCGGGCTGATCGACGGTGAGATTCGGGTGTCCGCGCCTAGCAGCGTCCAGGCTCAGGAGGTCACGGACTGATGTGGATCATCAATGCCCGGCTGGTGCTTGCCGAGAGGGTCATAGAGCGCGGCGCCTTGAGGACCGAAGGCGGCCTGATCGCCGAGATCCGCGAAGGCGACGAGCCGACGGGTGCGTCCGTGCTGGACGCCCGTGGCCTGACCCTGATCCCCGGCCTGATCGACGTTCACGGCGACATGATCGAGCGCGAACTCGAACCCCGCCCCGGCACCCGCTTCGGGACCGATCTAGCGGTTCTGGAACTCGACAAGCGGCTCTCTGGCTGCGGCGTGACCACGGCCTACGCCTCGCTGAGTTTCGCGGATGGCCTAGGTCTGCGCTCTGAATCGCGGGCGCTGGAGATCATTGCCGAACTGACAGCGATGCGCCCGGCCCTCATGGTCGATCACCGTATCCACGCCCGCTACGAGGTCTCGAATACCGACTCGCAACCGCCGCTGCGTGAATTGCTGGTGCAGGGAGCGGTTTCGATGCTCTCGCTGATGGACCACACGCCCGGCCAGGGCCAGTACCGCGATATGGAGACCTACGTGGCCTACCTCGCCAAGTGGCTGGGCCGCGACGAGCAGAGCGTGCGCGAGTTGACCCTGGCGCGGATGGCCCAGGGAAGGACCTCGCTGGGGCCGGAGGGAATCAGCGGCGCTCAGGTCTGGCGGATCGGGGCCGAGCTGGGGCAGCTCGCCCGCGATCTGGGCGTGGCTGTCGCCTCGCACGACGACGACACCCCTCAGAAGGTCCGGCTGGTTCAGGACATGGGCGCGACTATCAGCGAGTTCCCGGTGACGCTGGAGGCCGCTCAGGCCGCCCGTGAGCAGGGGCTGTGGGTGGTCATGGGCGCCCCCAACGCTCTGCGCGGTCAGTCGCATTCCGGCAACCTGAGCGCCATGAGTGCGCTGGAGGCCGGGGTGCTCGACGCTCTGGCCTCGGACTACTCGCCGATGTCGATGCTCCAAGCCGCCTGGCAGATCGCCCGGCAGGGGCGGCTGGACTTGTCAGGCGCGATCAGGCTGATCACGGCTGGACCGGCGGCGTGCGCGAATCTGCTCGACCGGGGCCGCCTGGAGGTGGGTCTGCGAGCCGACCTGGTGCTCGTTGAAGACCTACACCGCCCCCGCGTCCGGATGACCCTGCGCGGGGGCCAGATGATCTACCACGACGGCAGGCTGACGCATCCGTCATCCCAACAAGCTGAACTGCGGTCCGCCGGAAGGTGATTCAAGCCGCCGTAGTTCACTGCACAAAGTCAACACTCAGACTTTGATAATTCTAGAGCTGTCCTTCATGAATATTCCTGACGCCTGGATCGCTGACCTGCAACTCGTGGACGGTCGCATTCATATGGAGCTGCGGTTGTCGGACCGGCTGCCGGAGACCGGGACGCTGCTCATTACCGAGAGGTACGGCACCTGGGAGGTACTTCGGGTGCTGAGACAGTCCACGACCACTGAAGTGACCGAGCTGCTGGTCCGTCTGGTTGAAATTGCAGGGGTCGAGCGGGAAAAGCCTCAGGCATGAGCACCCGGCGAGGACGCTAGGTCTTCAGGCGCTGACCGTCTCGCGGATGACGTGGATAGCCCCACTGGGCACGTGCAGGTGCGTTTCTTCGCCCAGCGCCAGCGCCTCGGCCTGAGCGCCTTGGAGATCGATTTCAAACTCGTGCGTCCCGGCCCCGACACTGACGCGGGTGACGGCCCCCAGGAAGCGCTTCTGGCGAATCTGGACGGGGATGCTGCCGGGAGCCTGAGTGCCCAGCCGCAACTCTTCGGGGCGCAGATAGAGCCGCACCGCCTCGCCCCGCGAAAAGCCGCCGAGCGGACGCCCCACCCCCAGCGGCGCATTCAGCCCGGCGACCTGCACCAGCCCGGCCTGGGCATCAACGACCTGGCCGGAGAGCCCACTCGAACGGCCAATGAATTCGGCGACAAATGGAGTGGCCGGGCGGCGGTAGATCTCGGCGGGCGGCCCCACCTGGGCGACGCGGCCCTGGTTGAGCACCACCACCCGGTCTGAGATCGCCAGCGCCTCCTCCTGGTCGTGGGTGACGAACAGGGTGGTGGTGCCGGTCTGCTGCTGGACCCGGCGAATCTCGTCGCGCAGGTTGAGGCGCACCTGGGCGTCGAGGGCCGAGAGCGGCTCGTCGAGGAGCAGCACGCTGGGCCGAATCGCCAGCGCCCGCGCCAGAGCGACCCGTTGCTGCTGACCGCCGGAGAGCTGCGCCGGATAGCGGCCCTGGAATTCGCCCAGGCCAATCAGGGCGAACAGCTCGTCCACCCGCTGCTTTTTCTCGGCGCTGCCCAGCCGCCGCACGTCCAGCCCGAAGGCGACGTTCTCGCCCGCCGTCAGGTTGGGAAACAGACTGTACGACTGAAAGACCATGCCCATGTCACGCGTTCGGGCGGGCAGCCCGGTCAGGTCGCGCCCGCCGAGCAGCACCCGCCCGCCGTCGGGACTCAGAAAGCCCGCGACGATTCTCAGCAGGGTGGTTTTGCCGCAGCCCGACGGCCCCAGCAGCGTGACCAGCTCACCCGGCGAGACGATCAGCTCCAGGGGATGCAGGGCGACCTGGCCCGCGTAGGTTTTGGACACGGAATCGAGGTGCAGGTGCTTGAGCTGGCTCTGTGTCATTTCGCCTCCTGGGTGCGGCGGGCACGCCGGGCCGCCCCCGATTCGAGGTTCAGCAGCAGGTACATGGCCCCCCAGGTCAGCAGCAGGGCGCTCAGCGCCAGCGCCGCCGAGCCGGTGGCCTTGCTGGAGGCGATGTAGGTCATGTAGACCGGAAAGGACTGGTAGAGCAGCACGTTGGCGATGGTGAATTCACCCAGACTGAGCGTCAGGATCAGCAACACCGCCCCCAGCACCGCGCCGCGCACGTTCGGCAAGATGATGCGGCGCAGCAGGGTGCCCCAGCTCGCCCCGACACTCTGAGCCGCCTCGCTGAGGGTTTGCAGGTTCAGTGAGCGCATCCCGTTGTCGAGTGCCCGGTAGGTGTAGGGAATCGCCAGCACAGTGTAGGCCGCCACCAGGTAATGCGGCGTGCCGACGAACCACTCCGGGCCGGTGTAGAACGCCGAGATGCCGCTGACCAGCACGATGGGCGGGATGATGAACGCCACCACCGACAGGGCGCTCAGCAGAGGCCGCAGGTGGGCTGAACGCAGATTGACCCAGTAGGCCGCCGGAAAGGTGATCGCCAGCGTCAGGATGATAGTTTCCGCCGCCACCTGGCCGGTGAGCATCAGCGCGTCGGTAAAGCCGCGCTCGCGCAGGACCTCGCTGTAGGCGCTGAAGTTGTAGACATCGCCGCCCGCCCACAGCGAGTTGGCGAACAGCGAGCCCAGCGGCACGAAGAAGTACAGCGCGAACAGGCTCAGGGCGGCGCCGCTCAGGAATTTCCCCGCCCTCATGGCCGCCACCGGCTGCTCAGGCGGTCGAAATAGGTGTAGAGCGCCACCGTGATCAGCATGATGACGATGATCAGCAGCGCGATGGCCCGGCCCATCTGCGGCTCGCTGAGCACGTTGCCGGTCATCACCGCCGCGATTTGCAGCGGCAGCAGCGCCACCGTGCCGGAGGTCAGCGCGTACGGCGTGGCGTAGGTGGCAAACGCATTGCCGAACAGCATGGTCGCGCAGGCCAATAGCGCCGGGGCGATGATCGGCAGCCCGATGCGCCGCCAGTAGACTGTCCGGCTGGCCCCCAGGTTCTCGGCGGCCTCGGCCCACTCGGCGCGCAGCCCCTCCAGCGCGGGCGCAATCAGGATCACCATCAGCGGAATCTGGAAGTACAGGTAGACCACCACCAGGCCCCAGACGTTGAACAAGCTAAAACCCGTGCGCGACAGATCGAAGCCCGCACCCGCCAGCAAGCGGGTCACCACGCCGGTTGAGCCCAGCGTCATCAGGAAGGCCAGCGCCAGCGGGATGCCCGCGAAATTGGACGCCACGCCGGAAAAGGCCAGCAGCGGACGGCGCAGCCAGCCCGGACTGCCCGGCCCCAGGGCGAGCCAGGCCAGCAGGGCGCCGAGTACTGCGCCGATCAGCGCCGAGAAGAAACTGAGGGTCAGGGTATTCTTGAGTCCCAGCAGGTACTGGGTCTGGGTCAGGGCCTGGACATACTGGGTCGTGAAGTGGCCCGCGTCGTCCCGGAAGGCGCTGATGAGCACGGCGATGGACGGCAGCGCCATGAAGGCGATCAGGTAGGCCAGCAGCGGCCCCACGAACAGCCAGGTCAGCGGGTCGCTGCGCCACCGGGCCAGGCGGTTACGGCGCACGGTCCGGGGCGGCGTCTGACCGAATAGCTCTGATACCAGAACATCCGGGAGAAGCGCCGGATGTTCTTCCATCGCCGCCATCCGGTCGTTGCTTCTTCTCGCTCCGCTTGGATTCGTCTTCGACTCATCTGAAGTTCGTATCAGACTGGAGCTGATTCCCTCCGGCTGGAGGTCGCGGGTTAGCGGTTCGGTGTCGGTCAAGGTCGGTTTCCCTCCTGAACGGAAGCGGCGAATCTGGAGTAGCGGCCCGCAGGCCAGCCGACTCCAGACTCGCAACGAGCAAATCTACACGCCCCTTACTGGAGCTGCTTGGCCCAGTTGGCTTTCATGGCGTCCTGCGCCTTCTTGGTCTGGTCCGCCGTCGGGAAGCGCACCCCGGCATACACTGCCGCGTCGGGCAGGGCGTCCAGCATGGCCTTGGGAATCACGCCGCGCTTGACCATGTCGTTGAAACGCACCGGGTGGGCAAAGCCCTTGAGAAACAGCAGTTGTCCCTCGTCGGAGGCGACGTATTCCAGCCACAGCTTGGCGGCGTTGGGGTTGGGGGCGTAGGCGCTGATGGCAGTGGCGTAGTGGCCGCCCAGCACGGCGTCGCTGGGCACCACCGTGACGTAGTTGATCTTGCCCTTGAGCGCCTGACCGTAGCCGAGGTTCAGGTAATCCCAGTCGATCACGATAGGGGCCTGGCCCGACTGGATGGCCGCCGGGGTGCCCTGCACCGGGATGTAGTTGCCCGAAGCCTTGAGCTTCTGGAAAAAGTCGATGCCCGGCTGGATGTTGTCGAGCGAGCCGCCGTTGGCAATCGCCGCCGCCCAGACCGCCGAGAAGGGTGACTGGCCGGTCAGCGGATTACCCGAAAGGGCCACCATGCCCTTGTATTCGGGCCTGAGCAGGTCTTTGAGGGTTTTGGGGACCGTCTTGACCTTGTCGGTATTGACGCCGATGGAGACTACCCCGAAGTAGTTGCCCATCCAGGCGCCGTCGGGGTCCTTGGCGTCCGCCGGGATGCTGGCCCAGGTGGCGGGCTTGTAAACGCTGAGCATCTTCTCGCCCTTGGCCTGGATGGCGAAGCCGGGGCCGACGTCGATCACGTCGGGACCGCGCTTCTGACCCTTCAGCGAGCGCATGGCCTGAAGCTCCTCACCGCTGGACGCCTGGGGTGAGGCGTTGGTGATCTTCAGGCCGTACTTCTTCTGGAAGCTGTCGATGATCTCGCCGTAATTGGCCCAGTCGGGCGGCAGGGCGATGGTGTTCAGGCCGGTGTCGGACTTGGCCTTGCTGATAACGGCGGCGGGAATGGCCGTCTGGGCCAGGGCGGTGAGCGCGGCGCTGAGCAGCAGCAGGGCGGACAGAACACGGAACTTTTTCATAAGTGGACTCCTTGGGTCAGGGCAAGATGCGGCTCTGGGTGGAGCAGGGTGCTCGGCAGCGAATCGGCCCATTGCACGGCGGCCTCCAGCTCGTCCGGAACGACTTCCAGAATCAGGTACGGATCGGTGGTGGTCGCCCGCAGTGAGCGCAGCACGCCCGGCCAGTGGACGGTGCCCGCGCCAGGCGCCAGGTGCTCGTCGGCGCTGCCGTCGTTGTCCTGAAGGTGGACATGGCCGAGCAGCGGCGCGACCTGATGCTGGCCGGTCTGATGCTGGCCGGTCTGACTCAGCCAGCCCTGGGCACTCAGGCCGCCGCGCTGGGCATTGATGTGCGCGTGCCCGGTATCGACGCTCAGCCGCACGAGGGGGCTGTCAAACGACGCCACCAGGGCGAGGAGCGGCGTGGGGTCGCGGTCGAGAATGGTTTCGATGACCAGCGTGACGGCGGCCTCGGCAGCGCGCTCAAGCACCGGCTCCAGGGTGAGCTGGGCCAGCGCGATCTCCTGGGCCAGCGTCTGGCGGTGCTGCGCGAGGGTATGACCCCAGAAGTAGAAGGGGCTGTGCAGCACCAGCCACCGCCCACCGACCTCCTCGGCGAAGGCCAAGCCCTGGAGATAGCGCTGCTGGGTGACGCGCCGGACCTGCGGATCGAGGGCGTCCAGATGCAGGTTCCAGAACGGTGCATGCACGCCGACGCGGCCCTTGTGGTGCTGGAGCAGGGCGGCCTGGGCCTTGGCCAGCGCCCGCCAGTCGCCGTCCAGCAATTCGGCGCTCTCGCACAGGTCCTGCAACTCGATATCGCGCTCACCCTGCATCAGCCAGTCGGCGTAGCGCTCCAGTTGAGGCTGTTTGACCGCCAGACCCAGCCGTTTCAGATCGTTCATGGCGACTCCTGAGTGTCTTGGGAACTGTTGATGGAATGCAGCCTGTCTTCGCGTCAAGTTAAGGGTCGGTCGTCAGCCCCGGTTCAGCTCTCGTTTGGGTCATCCCGGCGTCTGGGCTGCTCAATCGCCTTTCTGAACACCGCCCTCGCCCACGTCGGCGCCGAGGCTGGGCGCCGTCCGGAAGCTATTTTTCGGGGCAGGCATGGGCACGCCTCTCCCCTTGACCGCGTGCCAGATCATGTCGTTGAAGCTGGCCTCGTCTACCCGGTCTTCCTGCGAGAAGTCCATTTTGGCCGCGTCCTGCTGGCGGTAGGCGCCCAGGGCGTTCATCTGGTCGAGCGGCTGCTTGGGCACCGCCGCTGTGTAGGACGTCAGGTCGGGCGTGTCGCCAAACGCCGCGACCATCGGCGTGGCCGCCGCGTCGAACTGGGTCATCGGTGGCAGGCCCAGGATCAGTTCCATGGTCCGCAGCATGCTGACCGTGCTGTAGCTGGTGTGATCGGGCATGCCCCGCTTGTTGTAGGCGCTGACCACGTAAGCCGTCGTGCGGTGGGCGTCGATGTGGTCGGGACCGTCCTGGGCGTCGTCCTCGATCATGAAGATGGCGGTGTCCTTCCAGTACGGGCTTTGGGACACGGCCTCGACCAGTTTGCCCACCGCCAGGTCGTTGTCGGCCACATACGACGCGGGCGTGGGCGCGCCCTTGCGGGTGCCTGCCGTGTGGTCGCGGGGAAAGCGCACCACGCTCAGTTGCGGAAGCTGGCCGTCTTTGACGTAGCCGCCGAACTCGGCTTTCCAGGCGTCAAACCGCACCTGATCGCTGACGCTCATGTCGTACACCGGAAAGGTCGGGCTGAGATGACCTTTGAGCACCGGAAAGTACTGCGCCGGAACGACGTTGGGCGCCTTGCTGCCGAAATCGGCGAACTCTCCGTAACTGCGGAAGGTGATTCCGGCCTTCTGGGCGGCGTCGAACAGGTAGCCGCCGGTGGGTGCGGACGCGTCCGAGCCGCCCTCGAAGTCGTAGGGACGGCCCCGCCCGGAATAGTTGGCGGGCCAGTTTTTCTGGGTGTACTCGGTGGCGACACCGCCCATGGTCCAGTTGTGGCCGTCGGCGCTGACCTCGGCGTCGGCATAAAAATGATCGAACAGCCCGAAGGTGCTCGCCAGGGCGTGCTGATTGGGGGTCACGTCCGGCCCGAAGAGGGTCAGCGCGGGTTCGCCCTCGCCGCCCTTGACGTCGCCCAGCACCTGATCGTAGGTCCGGTTCTCCTTGATGACGTAGATGACGTGCTTGATCGGCGTCGGGTCGCCGGGGCGGCGCGGGACGGCGTGCGGGGTGGTGTCGGCGGCGGTGCGGGTCAGCACTCCCTGGGTTTCGTCGAAGCCGTTGTTTTTGACCACATTGGCGGTCATGGTCGCCAGCTCTGAGTCACCCGGCAGCGCGATGGTCTGGATGGTCCCGCGCGCCATCGCCGCGATGTACTGCTCCTCGGGGTTGTCCTTGCCGGGAACGGGACCTTGCGGATTGGGTCCAGCGCCCAGGCCCTTCATGTTGGTGACGAACAGCAGCGTGCCGTCACGGCTCAGGCTCAGGGTGCTGGGAAACCAGGCGGTGGGCATCAGGCCGCGCACCTTCAGGCTGGCGGTATCGACCAGGGCCACGTCGTTGTTGCCCGCATTGGCGACCAGCAGCGTCTTGCCGTCCGGCGTGACGGTCACCGCGTTGGGCATCGAGCCGAAGGGGGCGCCCGCATACGGAGCCAGTTTGACCTCGCCGGTCACGGCGTTGCTGGCCGTGCTGATGGCGCTGACCGTATCTGAATTGGCGTTGGCCACGTACAGCGCCTTGCCGTCCGGTGAGAGGGCCAGGCCGCTGGGATGGTCACCGACGCTGATCTTGGCTCTGACACTCAGGTCGGCGGTGCTCACCGCACTCACCGCGCGGGCGTTCCAGTGCGAGACGTAGAGGGTCTGCCCGTCGGGGGCTATCAGCAGTTGGTAGGGAAGCGTGCCGATGCCCGCCGCGCCCGCCGCCTCGCCGAACTTGAGCGTTTTGATGGCCGGGGTCGCTGCCGGGCTACCCAGATCGATGGCCGCCAGCGTATTGCCCAGGTTGAGCGCCGCGTAGAGTGTCTTGCCGTCCAGGCTAATGGCCAGGCCCGCCGGATACAGTGGGGCCTTGGCGTCGCCCAGGATCAGGCTCGGTCCCTCGCTGAGCGTCTGGGCTGCCGAATCGAAGCTGTAGACCCGCACCTTGTTGTTGCCGCCCGCGCTGGCGTACAGGCTCTTGCCGTCGGGGCTCCAGACCACGCCCACGTAGAGCGCTTCCGGCGAGTTGTAGGGAATGCTCTGCACCACCTTGCGGGTGGCGGTGTCGAACAGGGCCAGGCTCTGCACACCCTGGCCGTTGTTGCTGATGGCCAGAAAACGCCCGTCTGGACTCCGCGCCGCGCCCATCGGACGGTCCCCGATCTCGGTGTTCAGGCCGGTGGGCGTCAGGCTCCAGTGGTTGGGCGTCAGCCCCGTGCCGTTGGGTTGCGGACCGATCAGGCCGAACAGTCGGGTCTGGCTGCCCACTGCCAGGGCGCCGCCGAGCAGCAGCAGGGCGGTCAGGGGACGGATAAGGCGCTGATTGAGCTTGTGTTGGCTAAGTGGGCGCTGAACCTTGGTCTGCATACGTTCTCCGCAGGGGCCGTCTGAACGAGTGCGGCCCAACGCGGGTACCCTAGTCTCAAATCTTCAGGGGAGTGTCTTGCCCGAAGCTCGCTGAAGGTGGGCGTCGGCACCAGGAAGGCCGAACGAGCCTGGCTATTCGCGCTTTAGCTTCGGCTGACCGTGCACAGACGGGCGGCTAACACGGCGGGCCTAGCGTGGCCGACGTGAACAACCTCAGATTGCTGCTCTTCAGCGTGGCGCTCAGCGCCGGACTCTCGGTGGCCCAGGCGACCCAGACCCAGATAGTCCAGACTCAAGCAGTACAGACTCAGGGCTCACCCGTCAAGCACGTCCTGCTCATCAGTGTGGACGGCATGCACGCGTTGGACCTGGCGCTGTATGTGGCGGCCCACCCCGATTCTGCGCTGGCCAGCCTGGCGGCCCAGGGTCTGACCTACACGGGCGCCCGCTCGGCGCTGCCCTCGGACTCGTTTCCCGGCCCGCTGGCGCTGATAACCGGCGGCACCCCCAAAAGTACCGGCGTCTACTACGACGACAGCTATGACCGCCTGCTCGCCGCGCCCGGCAGCGACTGCAAGGTGGCGGGCACCGAACTGGTTTTTGACGAGAGCATCGACAAGAACCCCGAG
>NZ_JANYGJ010000060.1 GCF_025362455.1 Deinococcus sp.
GATCTCGCCCACGCTGGCACCGGGCCGAATCTGGGTCTCCAACTCAGCGATCAGTTCCTGGTACGCTTCGTCCGCCTGAACTCTCCATCCTGCTGTTGTCGGCTCCATGGCCCATCATCCCCCATTTCTGAGTTGCACCCAACGGCCCGCCGCACTGCATGAAGGTGAGACAGGGCGAGGCCGGTCCAGCCGGGATATTTCAGATGTGACACCGATTACACTGCTGCCCGGCAACCTCCTCCTGGCACCCGCGCTTTGCCCGAACAAAGTAAAACGGTAGTTTTTACAGAAAAAACATCCAAACTATACCTGCGCAGGCCCACTTTTCACCAAACATCATCCAATTCGACAAGGCTACTGCCAAGCCAGAACGTCGGGTCTACCCGGCTGAAAAACACCTCAATCCGTTTCGCAGCCACTCCCCTCGAAGGGAGCCAAAAGACATGAAGAAGCCCGTTCGCCTCCCTTTTGAGTGGCACCTCTTCTTGTCCAGAATGGAATCTACCGGGCCTGGCCGCTGCGCAGCAGAAGGGTCAATACTGAGCGTCCGATTCACTATGAACGAGTTTGCGGTGGCCCTGTCCAGTCCGGCGTCACCAACGCTGCGCACCTGAGCACCGCCTCAGCGGGCGTAGCTCATCGGCGGGTAGGTCACGACTTCGGCGACGCCGCCCGCGTCCAGACGGGTGATAAACCCGGCGCCGGGGATATAGGCCATGGCGCTGTCTGTATCGATGCACTGGCGCCCGGCGTAGGTCAGAGGGGCGCCGGGTTCCTCGCCCGCCGTGCCGAGCAGCAGATTGATCGGGGTGTGACCGTGGACGATGCGCTCGCCGCCGAAGGTGCTCAGCACCTCTTTGACCAGCGCTCCGCCGTCCGGTCCGGCGAAGGCGAAGCGGGCCGCGAAGGTGTTCATCAGCTCCTGCCAGACCTGCGGACTGTTTCCGGCCAACTTGCGGGCCACGGCCTCATTGACGGTATTGACGTTGCCCGCCGCGTCCCCGGACATGAGTTTGAGGTACATGGCGCTGTCGGCGTGCTGAAGCAGCCAGGGGCCGATCCGCAGCATGGCGGGGCGCTCGGCCATCCAGCTCAGGTCGCCGGGTTCGATCAGAGCCATGTCGCGGGGCTGGCCGCCGTTGCTGTGCCAGTATTCGTAAAAGCCCAGTTCGTCGCGGGGGTCGTTGTGGCGAAACAGCAGCGCCGCCAGGAACATGACCTCGTGGTTGCCCAGCAGCGCGTCCACCCGGCCCCCGGCCAGCTTGGCCTGACGCTGCAAGGTGCGAATGAGCCGAATCACGCCCACGCCGTCCTCACCCCGGTCGAGGTAATCGCCCAGAAACACCAGGTGGGCGTCGCCGCCGCTCCACGAGCCGCTGAAGTCGCTCAGGCCGGAGCGCAGCAGCAGCAGCTTGAGCTTGCCCAGTGCGCCGTGCACGTCGCCGACCACCCAGAGGGCGCCGGGCATCTCCATCTCGGCGCTGACCACGGCGGCGGGCGCCGGGCGTTCATTCAGCATCGTCGTCCGGGCCAGTCGCGTCCGGGCCAGTCTCGTCCGGGCCAGTCTCGTCCGGGCCAGTCTCGTCCAGGCTGATGTCGTCCAGGCTGGTGTCGTCAGAGTCAGTCATGTCCATATCTGCGTCGTTGAGGTCTGCATCGTTGAGGTCTGCGTCGTTGAGGTCTGCGTCGTCCGGGCCAGGCGCGGGCAGTTCTCGCCAGCGGGTCATGCGCTCGGTGATGTCCTGCTGGATGTCGGCGATACGGTGCTCCAACTTGCCCCGGTTGGAATCCAGCTCGAAGCGAAGCCGCATGATCTCCTCGACGCCCGCCAGGTTGACGCCGAGTTCCTGGGTCAGACGCCTGATTTCGCGCAGGTGGTCGATGTCGCGCTCGGAATACAGCCGGGTCTTGCCGCTGCTGCGCCCTGGCCGGATCAGGCGTTTGCGCTCGTACAGACGCAGGGTCTGCGGGTGCATATCGACCAGCTCGGCGGCGATGCTGATGACGTAGACGGGCCGGTCTCTGGGGTCCACCGGGGCGCCGGGCGCGGGCAGCGGCACGGCCACCTGAGCGCGAATCTGACCCTCGATGCGCTCGATCTCCTGCTCGAACTCGTCTTGCATGTCGTCGAGTTCGTGTTGCAGCCGCATGACCTCCTCGACGCCCGCCAGGTTGACGCCGAGTTCCTGGGTCAACCGCCGAATCTCACGCAGATGCTCGATGTCACGCTCGGAATACAGCCGGGTCTTGCCGCTGCTGCGGCCTGGCCGGATCAGACCTTTACGTTCGTACAGGCGCAGCGTCTGCGGGTGCATATCGACCAGCTCGGCAGCAATACTGATGACATAGACGGGTCGCTGCTTGGTGTCGGAGGCCATCGGTTCCTTAAGTATACGGGCTGCGCCCGGCTTGTGGGGGGCGTGTGGCTTGTGGCGCGTGGCTCGTGGGCAAAGATTCGAGCACTCATCGGGTGTGCAGGTCAGGTTCGGTTCGGGAGACGTCACCGGCGAGGCGACTTGATCGAGACCGGAAATTCACGCCCTCAAATGCGGCGCTTCATCAGTCCCAACGCGGCTCGTTGCCTACTCGACTCCCGGCACTTTCTTCCTTCTGTTCCCACATGCCACACGCCGGGCCACAGGCCCCCTACACTGCTCACCATGCTTGGAATCATCGGCGCCATGAACGAGGAAGTCGAACTGCTCATCGCGGAGCTGCGGGAGCGCCGCTCGAACACGCAGGCCGGGGTCACGCTGCATTCCGGCGTGCTGGACGGGCACCGGGTCATCATCACCGAGGGCGGCATCGGCAAGGTCAACGCGGCCATGACGACGGCGGCGTTGATCGCGGCGGGGGCGACGCGGATCATCTTTACCGGCGTGGCGGGCGGCGTCCACCCAGAGTTGGCGGTGGGCGATCTGGTCATCAGCACCGACTGCGTGCAGCACGACGTGGACGTGACGGTGCTCGGATACGACCTGGGCGTCATTCCCGGCGAAGCGCTGAGCTGGAGCGCCGACGAGGAGCTGCGTGCCGTGGCCCTGGCCGCCGCCCGCGAGCAGGGCGGCCTGCGCGTCATCGAGGGCCGGGTCGCCTCCGGGGACCAGTTCGTGGCCGCCGCCGAGCGCGTCGCCTGGCTGTGGCAGACCTTCGGGGCGGCCTGCACCGAGATGGAGGGCGCGGCGGTGGCCCAGGTATGTGCCCGGCACGGGGTTCCCTTCGTGGTCATCCGCTCGGTCAGCGACACCGCCGACACGGGGGCCAAGGTGGACTACCGCGAATTCATGCCCCAGATGGCCCGCCGCGCCAAGCTGGTCGTGCGGGCCATGCTCCGCCGCCTGGAACGCGAGCAGGTTGAACCTGCGCCCAACGGCGCCTGAGCTGAACACACTTCAGTCCTGACCGAGTTCGCCAGTCGCCCGACCCACCAAACCAGCGCTCGCCACCCGACGCCGAGGGGCATTCGTCCTGCGCCTGGAGGGACGCAATCTAGACCGCCCTACATTGCATCCGCTTTAATCCGATTAGACTACTCAGGTTTATGGGAGACGTCACGCTCGATACCCTTCTGCCCGGCCAGGTCGCCCACGTCGTGGCGCTGGACCAGGCCCACCCGCTGCGGCGCCGACTGCTCGAACTGGGCTTCATTCGCGGCGCCAGAATTGAAATCGTGCGCCGCGCCCCGCTGGGCGACCCGCTGCAACTGCGGCTGAACAACACCGACCTGGCGCTGCGGGCCGCCGATCTGGTCGGCGTGCGGGTCCGGCTGTGACGGCTCCGGCGCCCGTCACCCCGCGCCACGACCCCGCGCCGCGCCATGATGCTGCCGCCTGCGCCGAGACGGTGGCCCGGCTACGCGCCCATCGCCAGCCCCGCGCCCTGGTGATCGGCAACCCGAACACCGGCAAATCGACCTTAATTAACGCCCTGGCCGGAACCCACCTGAAAGTCGGCAACTGGTCGGGCGTCACGGTGGAAAAGCGCGAGGCGCAGCTCAGGCGCGGCGACCAGACGGTGCATCTGCTCGATCTGCCCGGCGCCTACTCGCTGAGCCCCCACACGCCCGAAGAACTGATTACTCGCACCGCCCTGCTCGACGAGGCGCCCGACGTGCTGCTCAACGTGCTGGACGCCGGAAATTTGGAGCGCAACTTATACCTGACGCTGCAACTCCTCGAATTCCGGGTGCCGCTGGCGCTGGCCCTGAACCTGGTCGACGAGGCCCGCAACAAAGGTCTGGCCGTCAATTCCGGCGTGCTGGGCGAGGAACTGGGTGTGCCGGTAGTCGAGACGGTGGGCAGCAAAGGTATGGGCACCGCCGAACTATTGAACGTGACCCTGGTTGGCGCCCAGGTGGGCCACGCGCTGCGCTACCCGGCGCCTATCGAAACCGCCGCCGCCGATCTGGAACACCGCATGGCCAGCCTCCAGACGCTGCCGCCGCACGCGCACCGTTACCTGGCGCTGAGCCTACTCGAAGGCGATCCCAGTCTGCGGGGCCGCCTGAACGCCACCGGGCACGCCGCGCTGGTGGAGGCCGCCGACGTTCACCGGGCCGCCCTGGACGCCGCCGGACTCGACCCACTGATCGAAATCGCCGAGGCCCGCTACGCCCGCGCCGGGGAAATCGCCCGCCGCGCCGTGCCGCAGTTCGAGTCCAAGCTGACCCTCACCGAACGGCTCGATAAACTCGCGCTGCACCCCGTCCTGGGCATTCCGCTGTTCCTGGGATTGGTGCTGCTGGTCTTCCGGCTGACCTTCACGGTGGCTTCTCCCTTCGTGGGCCTGATCGGCGGGCCGCTGCAAGCCGTCCTGAGCGGCTGGGCGGTGGGGCTGCTCGGCTGGGCGCCCCTGCTCAAAGACATCGTGGTGGGCGCCGTCATTCCCGGCGTGGGCACGGTGCTGAGCTTCCTACCGACGCTGCTGGTGCTGTACCTGGCCATGAGCTTCCTCGAAGACTCCGGTTACATGGCCCGCGCCGCCTTCCTGGCCGACCGGCTGATGCGCGGGCTGGGGCTGGACGGACGCGCCTTCATTCCGCTGATCCTGGGCTTCGGCTGCAACGTTCCGGCCATCTACGCCACCCGCACGCTGGAGCGGCGCACAGACCGGGTGCTGGTGAGCATGATCCTGCCGTTCATGAGCTGCTCGGCGCGGCTGCCGGTCTACGTGATCTTCTCGGCGGCGCTGTTTCCGAGGGCGGGCGCCTGGATCGTCTGGAGCATGTACCTGCTGGGCATGGCGGTGGCGTTTGCGTTCGCCTGGGTGCTGCGCAAGACTTCATTGCCCGCCGAGGGCGGCGGCGTGCTGCTGGAACTGCCGCCGTACCGTTTCCCCGCCTGGAAAGTCATGTGGCACCACGCCGCCCGCCGCACCGCCAGCTTTGCCAAGCGTGCCCGGACCACCGTGCTCGCCACCGTCGCTGTCGTCTGGGTGCTGCTGTCGGTGCCTGCCGTGTCGGGCCAGGCGTTCGGCCAGGTTCAGCCGCGCCAGAGCCTCTTCGGGGAGGTCAGCCAGGCCATCAGCCCGGTCTTCGCGCCGCTGGGTTTCGGAAGTTGGCAGGCGACGGGGGCGCTGGTCCCCGGCTTCATCGCCAAGGAAGTCGTGGTGGGCACGCTGGGCCAGATCTACCTCGGTGAGCAGGCCGTCAAAGCCGCGCCGCTGGGTTTGCTCGCCGGTTTGACGCAGGCCGCCCTGGGCACCTGGGACGCGCTGAAGACCTCGGTGCAGTCGCTGCCCGGTATCGTTTCACTGCCGAGCTTCGGGGCCGACACCAGTACCGAACTCAAGTCACCGCTGGCCGCCGCGCTGGGCCAGGCGTTTACCCCGGCGGGCGGGCTGGCGTACCTGGTCTTCATCCTGCTGTATACGCCCTGCGTGGCGACGATTGGTGCCCTCCAGGCCGAGCACGGGCGGCGCGTCGCCTGGCTGACGGTGGCCTACGAGCTGGCCATCGCCTGGGTCGCGGCCTTCGCGGTGTATCAGGTGGCGAGGCACTTGTTATGACCAGTCCACTCGCGGCTATCCTCGGCACGCTGGCGGGCACGCCGCGCACCATGCCCGAACTCGCCCGCAGCCTGGGCAGCACCCCGCAGGCGCTGGAGGGGATGCTCCGCACCTTGTACGCTGGTGGCTACGTACAGGAGGCCGTGCAGGGCAACGGCGACTGCTCGTGCAACGGGTGCAGCTTGAAGAGTATGTGCCGCAATTTCGGCGACGAGACGCCGGAATTTCACCTGCTGCGGCTGACGGAGCGGGGGGAGAAGTACCTGACGCGGCTGGGGTGAGGTGGCATCTGAAGCGTGTTTTCGGGGACGTTGCTTTTTGGGCTTCAGCACGTTGCTTATGCGAATGACCCCCACCCCCCAGCGGACAGGCCCGATAGGTGCCGTTCTGCCCAAGACGCCCCCGCCCCGGTGGGGCGTAACTGGCCACAGGTTCGGGGGCGGCCCCTCACCTCTCTTGATAAGGTTATGTGTCAATAGAACCTTGGAGGGGGTTTGTCGCTCCGCTATGGATGGTACTTCCACGTCGGCCCAGACGCACTACTCTTCGCCGCGTTCTCCACATAGTGGCCGGTTGGGTAGGGCGCCCGTGCTCCGCATTCGCCCATAACTGACTTCGCTGGAAAGTAGTGGTCTACTTCAGCGAAAAACAGCGTCTGCGTGAACGTTTTCGACCCCTCTACCTTTATGGGAGAGGGGCGCTGCGAAGCAGCAGGGTGAGGGTGGTGAGCGCAAGCGAATGCCCTGATCTGTTCTTACCTCCCACTTCCCGTATCCTCGCCCCAATGAACTTCACCATCCTCTCGACCTCGCTCAGCCAAGGCAGCCGCAGCCGGGTGCTGGCCCGCCTGGCATCGGAACGGCTGACCGACCTCGGCCACACGGTCACGCTGCTCGACTTACGCGACTCACCGCTGCCTGCCTTCGACGACGACGCGGTGTATACCCACCCGGCGGTGCAGCCCTACCGCGACGCCATTCTGAACGCGGACGGCGTGTTGATCGCGCTGCCGGTCTACAACTGGGCCACCGGCAGCGGCGCTAAAAACCTGATCGAACTCACCGGCTCGCACAGCACCACGCGGGGCCTGAGCGCCGTCTGGTTCGACAAGGTGGTCACGTTTCTGGTGGCGGGTGGCCTGATGCACAGCTACGTGGCCCACCATCCCCTCGCCGTGGGACTTATGACCGACTTCAAATGCATCCTCAATCCGTACCACGTCTACGCCATCGGCACTGACTGGGAAGGCGACGAACTGATATCCCCAGTGCGAGAACGGCTGGACAAGACGCTGGATGTGGCGGTGGACCTCTCCGAGAAGTTGAGAGAGCGAACCTACACCTCCACCTGGGAAATGTGAAGCCCCCCGTTCAAAAACCACAGGTCATCGTCGAGCACCCTGATTTCTACGTGCTGGACAAGCCCGCGCTGTGGCTGACCCATCCGGTGCGGGCGCGCTTCGACGTGCCGGACGTGCTGAGCTTCCTGCAACAGCACACGGGCGAGCCGGAGGTGGCCCCGCCGCACCGCCTGGACCGCGAGACGAGCGGCATCCAGATGTTCAGCCGCGACGCCGACGCCGCCCGCCTCTTCTTCACGCTGTTCAAGGAGCACCGGGTGCGGAAGACGTATCTCGCTATCGTCCACGGCTCGCCCGACTGGGACGAGTTCACCCTCGACGCGCCGCTGGACTTTATCGGCGTAGGTCCAGACAACGCCATCCAGATTCGCCAGGGCGTGATGCCGCAGGGCCGGGAGGCACTGACCGACTTCAAGGTCATGGGCCGTAAGCTGGGCTTCACGCTGCTCCGCGCCTTCCCCCGCTCCGGGCGGCTGCACCAGATTCGGGCGCACCTGGGGCACCTGGGCTTGCCGATGGTGGGCGACAAGATTTACGGACGCGACCCGCAGGCGTTCCTCGACTTCATCGGGGCCGGGCAAACCGACGAGCTGACCCGCCGCCTGCTGCTGCCCCGCCAGGCGCTGCATGCCCACGCCGTCACCTTTGCCTGGGACCGCGCGACGGTGAACGTGACCGTGCCGCTGGCAAGCGACTTGCAGGCGTTCTGGGACAATCTGGAAACAAAGTAGAGGCCATTAGCCCTGCCCACTTCCTACTTCCCACTCCTCTTTTCCCAGGTCCAAACCGAGCACTTTGGCGCTGTCGGCGCCCCACTCCCAGGAGTACACTCCCGCCATGACCGACACGCTCAGCTCGGCGCACCCCTACGACAACGTGCTCCCCGACTTACTGCGCCACGCCGACAACATGAAGTGGACCAAATACGGCCAGGACGTGTTGCCGCTGTGGGTCGCCGACATGGATTTTCCGGTGGCTCCGGCCATTCTGGACGCCCTGCACCAGCGTCTGGAGCGCAGCCTCGGCTACTACCAGATGATGGGCGACCCCGACCTCAAGGCCCTGCTGATCGACAAGTTGGGCCGCGACGGCCTGACCGGCCTCAAACCGGAGGGGCTGAGCTTCCTGCCGGGCGTGGTGCCGGGCCTGTACGCCGCCGTCCAGGGCCTGACCGAACCCGGCGACGAGGTGCTGATCTTCACACCGAGCTACCCGCCGTTTCTGAGTGCCGTCACCGACCACGGGCGCGTCTCCAGGGAAGTGCCGCTGCGCCTGACGCCCCAGGGCTACGAGCTGGACATGCCCGCCCTGGAAGGGGCTGTCACGTCCAGAACAAAGCTGCTGATGCTCTGCCACCCGCACAACCCGACAGGCCGCGTCTGGACGGCGGACGAGCTGCGCGAGCTGGCCGACTTCGCCGCCCGGCACGAGCTGTACGTGGTCAGCGACGAGCTGCACGCCGACCTGCGCTTCTCCGACGCGCCCGCCTTCATCCCCTTTGCCAGCCAGGACGACGCCACCGCCCAGCGCACCGTCACCCTGACCGGCCCCTGCAAAACCTACAACGTGGCGGGCCTGGGCATCGGCGCCATGCTCAGCCATAACGCCGAGCTGGTGGCGCGGCTGGAACGCTCGGTCAAGGGCATCATGGGCCACCCCGGCGGCCTGAGCGTGACCATGTGGCGCTCAGCTTTAACTGGCGGCGCACAGTGGCGGACCCAGACCCTGGCCTACCTTCAGGCCAACCGCGACTTCCTTGCGCAGTTTCTGGCGAGCGAGCTGCCGAGCGTGCCGTTCGCGGCGCCCCAGGCCACCTACCTCGCCTGGCTCGACCTGCGCGGCCACCCCCGCGCCGCCGACATCCAGCAGTTTCTGCTCGACGAGGCCAGAATCGCCCTCAACGACGGCCCCACCTTCGGCCAGGGCTACCAGGGCTTCGTCAGGTTGAACTTCGCCACCAGTCGGGAATTGCTGCAAGATGGGCTGGAGCGGCTGGCGGGGGCGGTAAAGGGGTTGTAGGGAGTGGGAAGTGGGGAGTGTGAACAGAGAGAGGGCATGAGCTGCGCTCACTCCCCTCACCCTGCTGCTGCGCAGCGCCCCTCTCCCAGAGGTCTTATCGTTACCCAGAAGTGGGATAGAGGCTGACAGAGACGTCAAGATCAAGCAGCCAGGCGGCCTGAGTGAGCCAGGCCCAACCGCGCCAGAGGGTCTGCCAACCAGGGTCGCCGTCACGGCGGCGACCAATGAAGCCGCCGATCTGGGCAAGGGCGTGCCAGAAGGCCCGGAGCGTCAGATGTTCCGGAGCAGTGTTGAGGTGACGTTTACGAGCGACCAGCCGGATGAGGTCGAGGGCGATATAGCGCCGAGCCAGGTCATCTGGGTGGGTGCGGCTGAGCGAACGTAACGCCAGCAGGCGGGCTGCGACGGGCGAGAGCAACGCCAGGAGGCGTTGCAGACTCAGCGCCGTCTGGAGTTGCGAGGCTTCAAAGCGGCAGCCGGTCTTGAGCGCTTTGTGATACTCCTCGATCACCCAGCGGTGGGCGTACCAGACGACGATCTGTACAGTGTCCTGGACGGTATGCACCGGCACCGTGGTGAGCAAGATCCATTCCAGGTCGTCCACCACTGACCAGGCCCGCACCACCCACATCGTCAGTGCGGCGCCTTTGGGCGCCGGGGCATTCTTGGGTGGGCTGACGCTGAGCTGCTGGTAACTGACTTGCACCGTGACCGGCCCTGCCGGGTGTCCGGGACGTGCGGCCAGCTCCAGGTGGAGCTCGGCGACACTCGGCTGTGCCCGGATGACGGGAAACAGCGAGCCGACCTGAGCACCGACTTTGACCTGCCGCGTCCGCGCTGCCCGTGCCACCAACTGCCACCCGGCAGCGACAGCACGCTGAAAGTATTTGAAATCGTCGCTGCCCCGGTCACTGACCGACACCCACAGCGCCCCCGCCGGGGGCGCCCCACAGGCTTCGAGCGACTCGGCCCACACCTCACCTTCATTCCAGCGTTGGTAGCGCGCGGCGCGCACTTCGCCTTGGCGCGAGGTGGTCCGTACCCAGGTCTGCTGGTGCGCCACACCCAGCACACCGAGGTCACACTGGTGCCCTCCGGGCACCACACTCAAGGTGGTCTGAACCTTGAGATGACCCTGGTCGTTTTTGGGTGCCTTCGCCAAGCCGCTGGTGTACGGGTGATGAGCAAAGTTCAGGTCCGTGCCGTCCTGAACGAACAGCACCACACCAGGCACGGAGCGTGCCTGCTTCAGCGTCGCTTGCCAGACCGGCGCGTTGAGGTCGACTGGGCTGATCTGTGGGTTGCTCAGCAGCCGGTAGGCCGCTTTCAATCCAGCCCACCCACCACATTGCTGCGGCAACGATGCGTCTGGCTGTGTGGCCAACTGCGCGGCGACTTGCACCACCCGCTTGGTGCGTCGTGGATCACCTAAATCCGCTGCACCCCAGATCCCCGCCGCCCACGTCACTTCATCCTGCCATTGTGCCGTTGTCATCCTTCAGTCTCGGCTCTTCTTCGGTCGATGACTGACTTGTGGGTAACGATAAGCCGGTGGGGCGAGGGGGTTGGTCGCTCCGCTATGGATGGTACTTCCCAGTCGTCTCAGACGCCCTCTGTCTCTCAGCGTTCTCCACACCGTGGCCGCTGGCGTAGGGCGCCCGTGCTCCGCATCCGCCTATAACTGACTCC
>NZ_JANYGJ010000159.1 GCF_025362455.1 Deinococcus sp.
CTGCTCTCCCCAGCGCTCGCTGAACTTGCCTGCCGAGGCGTTGACCACCTTGGCACCTTCGGGCACCAGGCTGACCAGGGCGCCCTCGAAGGCCGCCGTGCCGCTGCCGGTGACGATGACGGCCTCGTAGGGGTCGCCCAGGAGTGCGCTGAGCTGGCCGCGCACGGTCATGAACTTCGCTCTGGCTTCGGGGCTGCGGTGGTGCATCTGTGGCTGAGCCAGCGCCAGCAGCGTTTCGGGCGAGACTTCCACCGGGCCGGGGGCGATCAGGCGGCGGCGGTTGAGCGGAACGTGGGGGGCATTGGACATGGATGTATTGTGCCGCGTTTGGAGCGATGATGTGACGGGGGTTGCCAGTAAAAACAGGCCGCACCCGGGTGGGGGATGCGGCCTGTGGAACGCGGTGCGGCCTGAGCTGAAGCCGGTAGGTTTGAATACTGGCTTGCGTTACAGTAGCAGGTTTGGGCGCCGTGTTGCTGAGAGGTCAGTGGCCAGGTGCCTGGACTTGGATAACTGGTGTGACGACGACGGGGGCGGGAGGCGCGATGACGCGGTAAGGGTCGCCGGGGACTATGTTGGTGCCGGTTACAGGCGGTGCGTAGACGAAGCAGCCAAACCTACTATTGCCACAGGAGGAACCCGCCTGCGCCGGAAGCAGACTCGACACGCAGATAAGGCTCAAGCTCAGGAGACACTTCACTTTTCTGTTCATATTTTCCTCCACTCCCGGTTATACAGGACTATCGTAGGTCTGACATTAGGCTAAGTTCTCAGCGTGATACAGGCGTGACATACATCAAGTCATCTGCTGGGTGTCTGCTAAACCTGACATGTAAGTGTCAACCACTTTTTTCACTGCGAGCCACTCTGGCTTTCCCTCTCCGAAAATTCGGTTTTCATCGGTGAGCACGTTGCTCATCAAAGCATCTCTTGCTTTCTCAAATTCACCCAATGAGACATACGACTCAGCAATTCCAATCCTTGTCTTGACAATCTGCTCGTCGCTTCCAACTCCATGTGCAATCTTATCAGATTCAATAAAGTAGTGAAGAGACTCGCGACTCTCGCCTCTGAGAAGTGCAAATTGAGCCTTAATGTAGCTTTTCCACCAAAGCATTCTATTATCCGATGTAAACTTTAGATCGTCAACTATTTTGATGTACTGCATTACAAAATTAACATCTTTCGTATAAATCGCGTGATCCAATAGGTTGAATAGGGCAAGCTGCTCACTTTTAACGTCATCCAAATCTCGCGCCAGCTCCAGCGCCAGCAACCCAAATGCCCGCGCTTCTTCATTCTCTCCGGACCTGTAAGCCAGATCGAAACTGTTAAACAGCGATCTCAACTGCCCCGCCCTACTCCCCGCCCGCTCAAAACCCTGCCGTGCCAGCTCCGCATGATGCCGGGCCATTTCCAGATCACCGGTTTCCAGGGCGCTCGCCGTCAGCGAATGGTTCAACCGCCCGAACAGCTCCGGCATTCCGGCCAGAGTCACGCCGTCCAATGTCAACCCCAGCTTCAACTGCGCCTGGGCGTCGGCGTGGCGGCCCAGGTACACGCAGGCGTTGCCGCATTCCAGCAGGGCACGGGCGTGCTGCTCCGGCGTGATGTTGGGGTCGGGGAGCACCACCTCGCCCAGTTCCAGCACCTCATGGTAACGGCCTCCCTGGAACAGCCATTCGAGCCGGGCCAGCCGCGCTTCGGTCCACCAGCTCGCCTCGCCCTCGCGGTAGGCCAGGGCTTCCAGGCGTTCGACCTCGGTTTTCCAGCCGCTGCGGTCATCGACGGTGCGCCACCACAGCAACCGGCGGCGGTGGACAGCCAGCCGGATTTCCGGTTCCAGGCGACCCTCCAGGGCGCGTTGCGAATGCGCCAGCGCCTGCGGGTAGGCGTAGACGCGCTCGGCGGCGCGGGCGGCCCGCCACCACCAGTCGGAAGCGTCCTCGCCAGCGGCCTCCAGATGCTGCGCCACGCTCTCCAGCGGGCCACCGGACTTTTCCAGCACGGCGGCCATGTGCCGGTGTAGCAGGCCAGCGCGTGCCGGACTCAGCGACGAGAGAATGGCCCGGCGAATCAGGTCGTGGGCGAACTTGAAGTTGCCGCCCGCGTCTTCGAGCATCCCGGCCAGTACGGCGCCTTCCAGCACTTCCAGGCAGGCCCATTCGTCCAGCGCCGTGGTCCCGGCCAGTTCGCGCACCGAGAAGGAGCCGCTGGACACGCTGGCGGCCTCCAGCACCCGGCGGGCCTCGGCGCCCAGGCGCTCCAGGCGCTGCAAGATCAGGGCACGCACCGGGGCCGCCTCGCTCTCGGCGGGAATCGAGAGCGGCCCGGCGCCCTGGGTGTCACGCAGCAGTCTCAGCGTTTCGCGTACAGCCAGCGGGTTTCCGGCGGTGGCGTCCTGCAACCAGGCCACAAAGGCGGGGTCAGGCGCGGCCTCAGTCAACTCAGCCGTTAGGTGGGCCAGGTCAGCGCCCAGCAATGGCGTGAGGGTCAGGCGCAGCGTGTCCGGGCCGAACAGTTTGCTGGCCAGGGCATTGTGTGATAGCTCCAGGGGCCGGGCGGTGGCGACCACCCAGGTGCCGACCTGGCGGCAGCGTTCCAGCACGGCGGGCAGCACCTCGCAGGTGGCACTGTCGAACCAGTGCAGATCGTCGAGCAGTAAAATACCGTCGCTGCCCAGCCGGTCCTCGATGATGCGGGCCACCGCCCGCTGAAATCCGGCTTTGAGCGCCGGATCAGGCGACAGCTTTTTGCCGGGCAACATTGGAAACAGCTCGCTGCGCTCGGTGTCGCTCAGGCCCGGCAGGTGACGTTCCAGGGCGGCGGTGGCGGGCGAAAAGGGGATGTTCAGGGCCGCCTCGTAGCCGGTCAGGGTCAGCACCTTGACGTTGCCGCAGGCGGCGCGGGCCAGCGTGCTCTTGCCGATGCCCGGCTCGCCCAGCAGCAGCACC
>NZ_JANYGJ010000160.1 GCF_025362455.1 Deinococcus sp.
GGCCGCCACCAACAGGCCCGACGTGCTCGACGCCGCGTTGCTGCGGCCCGGACGCTTTGACCGTCAGGTCGTCGTGGACGCCCCGGATGTCAAGGGCCGCGAGACGATTTTGAAGATTCATGCCAGAAAAAAACCACTGGACCTGAGTGTCGATCTGGCCGCCGTCGCCAAGCAGACGCCCGGCATGGTGGGCGCCGATCTGGAGAACTTGCTGAACGAGGCGGCCCTGGGTGCGGCCCGCGAGCAGCGTAGCCGGATCACCAACCGCGACATCGACGAGGCGCGTGACCGGGTGCTGATGGGACCGGAGCGCCGGAGCATGGTCATCGGCGAGAAAGACCGGCGCATCACGGCGTATCACGAAGTTGGGCATGCGCTGGCCGCGCAATTGCTGCCACACGCCGACCGCGTGCACAAGCTGACCGTCGTGCCGCGTGGGCGGGCTGCCGGGTACATGATGCCGCTGCGTGAAGACCGGGTGCATTACGTCCGGGCCGCGCTCGAAGACATGATCGCCGTGGCGCTGGCGGGCCGCGCCGCCGAGGAGATCGTCTTCGGGGAAGTCACCACCGGGGCGCAGAACGATTTTCAGCAGGCCACCAGCATCGCCCGCCGGATGATGACCGAGTGGGGCATGAGCGAGAAGCTGGGCAAGGTGTCGCTCAGCAGCGAGGCCAGCATGTATCTGGGCGGCTCGGTGATGAGCAGTTACGGGCCGCGCACCGCCCGCCTGATCGACGAGGAAGTCTCGGCACTGATCGAGACGCAGTACCAGCGCGTGCTGGAGATGATGCGCACTTACCTCGACCGCACCCACAGCATCGTGGACGTGCTGATCGAGCACGAAACCCTGTCGGGCGACGAGTTCGCCACCGTGATGGCGGGCGGCACGCTGGTCGGCGCCGTGTCACTGGGCAAAGGCTGAAGAGCGGCTTGTAGCGTGTGGCTCGTGGCTTGTAGAAAAAACAGGGGGCGAGCAATCCACCCTAAACCGCTCGGAATGCCTTATTGAGAATTGTTTCTGTTAAGGCTATTCTGCCGGTATGACTCCGCCTGAATCCGATAGCCCGGCAGCGCCCAGCCTCCCGCAACCGGAGATGAGCGGCGCTCACCACGACCAGGCGTTCGTGCTGCAAAAGGTGCAGCCTGCCCTGCTGGGCCTGATGGACGGTTCGGTCAGCACCCTGGCGCCGATTTTCGCCGTGGCCGGGCTGACCGGTAAACCCATCGACGCCTTTTTCGTGGGGCTGGCCGCCTCGGTGGGCGCGGGCATCAGCATGGGCCTGGCCGAAGCTTTATCGGATGACGGGTTGGTGTCGGGGCGGGGCTCGCCGCTGGGGCGCGGGGTCATTACCGGCGCCGCCACGCTGCTCGGCGGGATGCTGCACACCCTCCCCTTTTTGCTGCCGGACCTGCGCACCGCCCTGCCGCTGGCCTACGCGGTGGTGGTGATCGAGCTGCTGGTCATCGCCTACATCCGCTTTCACTTCATGAAAAGCCCGCTGGCCCAGACCATCTGGCAGGTCATCGTGGGCGGCGGCGTGGTGTTCGCGGTGGGCGTCTGGCTGGGGCGGCTGGGGGTGGCGAGCTGAGCGGCACCGACACCAGCTTGACGCCGATTACGCCTGAGACGGTGCGGGCGTTTTGCGAATCGGCACTGGTGCGGGAAGCGGATCAGATGATTGCTGAGAAGTCCAGAACATTCATATCGCCAGAGCAGTGCGAAGAGCATAGGTTCGTGCCGTTATATGAGACTCGATCAAACACGGCACTTTATCTGGGTTTTTTGTCAATTGAGGAAGTCAAGTCTTACTTCGTTATTAATCTAACTGTAATACAGAATCTTGCGGCGAATATGCTGCTAGCAAATGAAGTTGAAACAACCGGTCTAAATATTTCTTTAGCTTACTGCTTTCATCTCAGAGTCATCACGAACAGAGACGAATATGATCTTGCAGACTACTCAAAATCAGGTGGACCCAACCATTCCATGCCCATCACCGAACGAGACATCGAACAGCTACTAAAACTCCTTTGATTCATCACTCTCCGCTGAGCGTCAGCGCCAGCCGCCTCGGCCCGCCCTGGTCGCGGTGCTCGCACAGGTAAATCCCCTGCCACCTGCCCAGCGCCAGCCGCCCAGCCTGCACCGGCAGCGTCAGGCTCGGCCCCAGCAGGCTGGCCTTGATGTGCGCGGCCATGTTGTCGTCGCCCTCCTGGGTGTGCTCGAATTCCGGCCAGGCGTCGGGGACGAGGTGATTGAAGGAGCGCTCGAAATCGCGGCGCACGCCCGGCGAGGCGTTCTCGTTCAGCGTCAGCGAGGCGCTGGTGTGCTGAATAAACACATGCAGCAGCCCCAGCCGCAGCCCGGCGAGTTCGGGTAAGGCATCCACCACCTCGCGGGTAATCAGGTGGAAGCCGCGTGGATAGGCGCGGAGTCGGAGTTCGGTCTGGTGCCACATGGAAAGAGGGTAGTGGGAAGTGGGGTGTAGGGTGTGGGCTTGATCCTTTCCTATCCCCTATACCCTCTAAGCCATCCTGTTTATTTCGAAACTCTTCGAATCAGTTTACACTCAGTTCTATGAATGACGAAACAATGCAGACAAAGCCCGGCGACCCAGACCACTTCTTCGAGACGACCATGCGGCGCCTGCTGGACAATGCCGGGCGCGACCTGGCGCGGGCGCAGGCCAACGGCGAGACACAAACCGCCGTCAAGGCCCGTGTGCGGCTCGATACGCTTCAGGCGGCGCTAGAGGTCCACCGGGCCAGTCCGAAGGTCGCCGCCCGAACGGCGCAGCGATGAGCAGGCCGCACGACACCACATCTCAGCACGTCGCCGAACTCTTCAAGGCCCTGGGCCACCCGGCCCGCGTGCTGCTGCTGCGCCTGACCTGGGACCAGGGGCGCAGCGGCGAGGAGCTGTGCGGCCTGCTGAAGCTGGCAGCGGCGACGGTCAGTCACCACCTGGCGCTGCTCGACACCGCCGGGCTAATCACCGCCGAGCAGCGCGGGCACCACCGCTTTTACCGGGCACACCGGGCTGCCTTCGCGCCCAGCCTGGCCGACCTGCTGGCGGTGCCCAGGCCGGAAACGGAAACGACTGCGCCGCCTGCGCCAATACTCAGCGAGGAGGAGCGTTACCGAGCCAAGGTGCTCCGGACTTTTTTCAAAGACGGCCTGCTGACCACCATTCCTGCCCAGCGCAAAAAGCGCGACGTGGTGCTTTCTTACCTGCTGCGCGATTTCGAGCCAGGCCGCGAGTACCCGGAAAGCGAGGTAAACGCGCTGCTGGGCGCCTACCACCCGGACTTTTTCACGTTGCGGCGCGAGCTGATCATGCGCGGCTGGCTGACCCGTGAACGCGGCGTGTACCGGCGACCCGAACCGGAGCCAGCCACAGGCGTAGCATGAGCGGCATGACTGCATCCGAATCTGCTGGCACGGCCCTCCCCTTTCAGACGCTGCTGGAGCGCTACGCCGAGCTGCTGGTGCGCGTCGGTGTGAACCTGCAACCGGGCGGCGGGCTGTTCGTCAACGCGCCGATCATCGCCGCCGACCTGGCCCGGTTAGTGGCCCGCAGCGCCTACCGGGCCGGGGCGAAGGCCGTGGTGGTGCGCTATCACGACGAGCAACTCTCCCGGCTGAAAATGGACGAGGCCAGCGACGAGGCCATTGCCTACGCCCCCGCCTGGCTGCCCGACGAATCGCTGAAGATGATCGAGGAGGGCTACGCCTTTCTGAGTCTCGACGGTTCCGACCCCGACATGATGGCCGGAGCCGACCCGGAGCGGCTGGCTGAGAGCGCCAAAGCCCGCTCGAAGGTCATGAAGCCGGTCAGCGAGAAGATGATGAGCTTCGAGGCCGCCTGGAGCATCGGGGCGATCAGCACGCCCGCCTGGGCCGCCAAGGTCTACCCGGAGCTGGAGCCGCAATCGGCGGTGGCGGCCCTGTGGCGCGACATTTTCAAAGTGACGCGGGCCGACACGCCCGACCCGGTGGCGGCGTGGGAGGCGCACCAGGAGCGGCTGGGACGGGTCCGCGAAACGCTGAACGCCCGGCGCTACTCGGCTGTTCATTTTCGCGACCCGCACGGTGAAACCGATCTGCGCGTCGGCCTGGCGGATCATCACCTGTGGGCCGGAGTTGAGGACACCACCAGCGCAGGCGTCAAGATCGTGCCGAACATGCCCACCGACGAGGTGTTCACCGCGCCGCACAGAGACCGGGTGAACGGCGTGGCGGTGGCCAGCAAGCCGCTGCTGGTGAGGGGCGTGGTCGTGGAGGGCGTCCGCGTGCGCTTCGAGAACGGCGTGGTCGTGGAGGCCAGCGCCACGAGCGGCGAATCCAGCTTCCTCAAGCTGCTCGACACCGATGAAGGTGCCCGCCGCCTGGGCGAGGTGGCCCTGGTCAGCGCCAGCGCCCCGGTGGCGCAAACCGGGCGGCTGTTCTACAACACCCTGTTCGACGAGAACGCCGCCTCGCACATCGCGCTGGGGCAGTGCTACGCCTTCAATTTCAGCGCCGAGCCGGGTGCCGAACCCGCTGAGAGTGGCGGCAACGAATCGCTGATCCACGAGGACTGGATGATCGGCACCGCCAGCATGGACGTCGACGGCGTGAACGCTGACGGCAGCCTTGAGCCGATCATGCGCGGCGGCGAATGGGCGCTGTGATACGGAGTCGGCCTTGCGCCTGCACCTGATTACCGTCGGCGCCCCCAAACTCGCCTACGCCCGCGCGGGCTGGCAGGAGTACACCGCCCGGCTGGGCCGCTACCACAAGCTGACCATCACGCACCTGAGCGGCAGCACGCCCCACAAGGAGGGCGAGGCGACGCTGAAGGCGGCTGGACGCGCCCCGATCATCGCCCTCGACCCGCGCGGCGCGGCCTGGACCAGTGAGCAGGTCGCCGCCTACATCGAGCGTCAGGGCGTGCAGGGCACCGGGGAGCTGGCGTTTTGCATAGGAGGCCCCGACGGGCACAGCGACGAGCTGCGAGCCCAGGCCAGGGCGCTGTGGAGCCTGAGCAACCTGACCCTGCCGCACGACCTGGCGATGGTGGTCATGAG
>NZ_JANYGJ010000230.1 GCF_025362455.1 Deinococcus sp.
CTCTCCAGTACGGCCTGCACCATCTGCGGCGTGACGGCGGTGTAGCGCCCCACGCTCTGATCGGCGCTGACCAGTTCGCCCCGGCTGAGGTAATCCATGCCCAGCGAAAACAGGCGGCCCTGCGGCGTTCCGGCGCGCAGCAGGGCACTCACGGCGATTTTGCGGGCGGCCCGGCGCACCTCGGTGTCGCTCACGCCGCCTCTCTGAACGTCTTGCAGCACGCCCCGGAACAGGTCCAGCACCTGCTGGGTGCGCGGCGGGTCGCAGGTAAAGCCGCCCTCGTAGGTGCCCGCCCCGTCGTATTCGCTGTGCGAGAGGTCGGCGCTGTCGCTCAGGCCGGTGTCGATCAGCGTCCAGTACAGCCGCCCGTTCTCGCCGCCGATGATCTCGCTCAGCACGTGCGCGGCCTCGCGCAGCGGATCGGCGCTGCTCAGGCCCGGCGCGGTCAGCGCGACCTGGGCGCGGCCCAGCGTGTCGTCGGCAGTGATCTTCAGGCCGCCCGCCGGAGTATGGGGCGGCAGCGTGCGCGTGGAGGCGCTGCGGGGCCACCCGGCGCTGACGGCCTCGGCGGCGTCCAGCACGGCCTGAACGTCAAACTGGCCGCAGACCACCAGGGTCATGCGCGGCGTACCGTAACGCTCCTTGAAGTTGCGCCGCAGCGTCTCCGGGCTCAGGTTGCGCACCGTCTCGGAGGTGCCCAGCACCAGATGGCCCAGCGGGTGATCTGCCCAGTAGTCGGCGTGCAGGCCGTCGAGCAGGCGCGAATCCGGCTGATCGGCGTACATCTCGATCTCTTCCAGTATCACACCGCGCTCGGTTTCCACCTCCTCCGGGCGCAGGGCCGGGCTCAGCAGCACGCTGAGGGTGCTCAGCAGCTCAAGTTGGTCTTCCGGCAGCGAGGCGGCGTGGTAGACGGTGGCCTCCTCGCTGGTAAACGCGTTGGCCTGACCGCCCAGCGCGTCCAGCCGGGCGTTGAGCTGCGCGGCGCTGACGGCCTCGGAGCCCTTGAACATCAGGTGTTCCAGAAAGTGCGAGGCGCCCATTTCGGCCCTGAGTTCGTCGCGGGCACCGGTGCGCACGAAGTAGCCTATCGCCACTGTCAGCGCCTGTGGGTCATGCTCCAGCACCACGGTCAGGCCGCTGCTGAGCAGGTGCCGGACCGGCGTGGTCCTGGGCAGCTTGTCGGCTGGCGACCCAGACACATTCGCCTCAGACATGACTCACCCCGGCGGCGCTCAGGCTCAGCGCGGCTGGCCCCAGCGACACCAGGCTCAACGGGCCGGGGTCGTAGCTGCTCAGAAAGGCGTTGACGCCCTGGTAGCTCAGGGCGGCGATGTCGCCCCGCATCTGGCCCGGCTCGCGCACCCGCCCGAACAGCGCCAGGTCGCGCACCATGCCGCCGCTGCGGGCACGGATGCTCTCGGAGCCGAAGACCGTGCTGGCCATGAGGGCGCTGCGGGCGCGTTCGAACTCCGGGCGGGTCAGGCCGCGCCGCCATCTTTCCAGCTCACTGAGCATCACCGCCAGGGTTTCGGGGGCACGTTCGGGCGTGCTGGCCGCGTAACCGCTCAGCAACGCCTCGCTGCCGATCAGTTGCGGCCCGGCCATGACGCTGTAAGCCAGGCCGCGCTCCTCGCGCACCGCGTGAAACAGCCGACTGGCGCTGCCGCCCGACAGCGCGGTGAGGGCCAGGTGCCAGGCGAACCAGTCCGGGCTGTGCGGCGAGACGCCCCGGCCCGTCAGGGTGAAATGGGTCTGAAAGCTGTCGTCGTGCAGGTGGTGCGTTCGGCCCAGTTGCGGGTGCGGCGTCAGCGCGGGTGCGTCGCCGCCGTGCCAGTCGCCGAAGAGCCGCCCGGCCAGCTCGAAGACCGTTTCGGCTTCTTCGTCGGCCACCACGCCCAGGACGGCGCCCTGCGCCCCGTACCGCCTCTGAAAAGCCCGCGCCGAGGCCAAGCTGATCCCGGCCAGTCCCTCCAGGGTGCCGCTGCTGGGGTGGGCAAAGCCGCTGGCGCCAAACAGCAGTTCGCGGGTTTCCAGGCCCAGCCGGTCCGCCGGGCTGTCGAGCGCACTCTCGATGTCCTGGCGGGCCAGGTCGAGCAGCACCGGCACCTCGGCGTCGGGCAGGGCCGGGCGGCGCAGCAACTCGGCGAACAAGGTCAGCGCCCCGCCCAGGTCTTCGCCCAGGCCGCTGGCGGCAAACACCGTCGATTCGGCGTCCAGCCCGCCGCCGCGCCGCACACCCAGGTCGTCGAGGGCGTCCTGAAACTCGCGGGCGCTGAGGTCTCCGGCGCCCTTGTAGAGCCACTCCTCGACCAGCGAGGCGCTGCCCTCCTGCCCCACCGGGTCGTGGGCGCTGCCCAGCGGCAGGCGGAGCTGGAACGAAAAACCCGGCGTGGCGCGGCGCTCAAAGGCGACGGTCAGGCCGCTGGGCAGCGTCAGAATTCGTGCAGGCATCGGTGGGAATTGTAGAGCAGGAAGGTGAACGTGGGGGGAAAGTGGTTACGGTTGGGGGGATGCTCTGGACCAGTTGATAGACTGTGCCGTGTCCACTGAACTGACCATCCGCCACGCCACTGAAGCTGAGCGCGGTGCTGGCCATCTACAACGACGCCGTGGCGAGTACCACCGCCTCCTACGACTACGACCCGGTGACGCTGGAGAGCCGCCAGGTCTGGCTCTTGGCCAAGCAGGCGGGTGATTGGCCGGTGTTGGTCGCCACCCAGACGCAGAACGGGCCGGTCATGGGCTTTGCCAGCTACGGGCCGTTCCGGGCCTGGCGCGGCTACCTGCATACCGCCGAGCACAGCGTCTAGAGCAGTACTCCGAATTACGCCACGGGGAAAACAGCCTCCCCGCGCCTCCATTCTGCGCCTTGCTCAGTCAACACTACTCGCTCCGCTCGGTCATAAAAAGACCCTTTTTATGACATCTGCTCTATGTGGCCGAGTCGGCACGCGGGCAGGGGACCGGGCGCCAACTGGTCGAGGCGCTGATCGCTCATGCCCGTGATCGTGGCCTACATGCCCTGCTGGCGGGAATCGACGCCGACAACGCTGTCAGCCTGCATCTGCACGCCCAGCTCGGCTTCGAGAAGGTCGCCCACTTCAAAGAAGTCGGCTTCAAGTTTGACCGCTGGCTCGATCTGGTTTTTTTGGAGCTGCTGCTCGCACAGTAAAGCGTGGGGTTTTCGTTAAGAGAGCCGACTCCGGTTTGTCACGCCGGGACGGTTGCCTGCCGCTCCAGAGGCCAGAATGGGCAACGTGTCCACGTCCACCCTCACCGAGCTGCCCGGCGCTGAGCTGCCCGGTCCTGGCGCCACCGCCGATCAGCTCACGCAACTGGCCCGCCGCGACTCCGCGCCGCTGCGTGAGGCGGTGGCCCGGCATCCCAACACGCCCGCCGGGGTGCTGGCTCAGCTCGCCCCCGATGTTCCCCAAGCCGTGCTGCAAAACCCGGCGCTGCCGCTGCTGAGATTGGCGCATCCGGGCGAGTTTCAGAGCTGGTCCGGGCGCACGCTGGCCCGTCTGGCAGCCGTCGAGGCGGCGCCGGAGTGGGTGCAGGAACTGGCCATGCGCCACGCCGACCCGCAGGCCCAGTGGGCGGTGGCCAACCGCGCTCAGCTCAGCGCCGGGCGGCTGGCTCAACTGGCCGGGCGCTCCGAGTGGGCCCTTCGGGCGGCGGTGGCCCAGCACCCCGACCTGAGCGCCGAGCTGATGGCGCTGCTCGCCCGCGACCCCGACTACGGCGTGCGCCTGGCCTTATCTGGCCGCGCCGAGCTGCCTGCCGAGGTGCTGGCGCAGCTCCAGCGCGACCCGCACGCCCTGGTGAGGCGCCGGGCACAGATGGTGAGTACGGGAACCAGGCCGCTGTAGATTTGAACGCTGGAAAATCTGAATGCCGGAATCTGTCTGAATGCCGGAATCTGGCCGCTGTACTCTGGACGAATGGAGACCGAGCCGACCTTCACCGCCTTCCTGAACGCTGCCCGGCTCGTCACGGCCCCGCTGCCGGAGGTGTTGACGCTGCTGTGGCGCCACCAGGACGCCGCCGATCACACACTACCGTTCCTGATCTTCAACGACGCGACCGGCGCGGGCGTGGACTTCGATTTGCGCGGCTCGCTGGCCCAGGTGCTGACACAGCTTCCCTCTCCCGCTCCAGCCAATCAGCGGCCTGGCCCGCAGCGCGAGAGCCGGGAGGTGGCTCTGCTCGTTCGTCACTGGGCCTGGCTCGATGCCCAGCCGGGCGGGGCCGCCGTGACCCTGCGCCGCCTGGTTGACGCCGCCCGCAAGGCCGGGGTGGGCCGTGAGCGCCAGGCCCAGGACGCCACCAGCCGGTTTCTGGGCGCGGTGGCCGGGGACCATCGGGGTTTTCAGGACGTGCTGCGAACGCTCTACGCCGGTAATCGGAGCGGTTTCGAGGACGTGCTGATGGCCTCCGGCTGGCCGGAAGACGTGGTGTCGCACGCGCTGCACCTGGCGGCGGCGGCGTTCGGGTCAGCGTCAGCCGGGGCAGGCGAGACGGCGGAAAGCTGAGCCAACCCTGCTGAGCCAACCCTGCTGAGCCAACCCTTCCCTGCCCCCGACCTTACATACCCGGCCCTGGGCGCGTGGCAAGCTGCTCTCATGTCTGCTCCCGCTCCCCAACCGGCGCCACTCCAACCGGCCCTGCTTCAACTGGCCGCGCTGCGCCAGCCGATCATCTTTCTCGATACCGAGACGGGCGGACGCAGCGCTGAGCGCCACCCGCTGCTGACGATTGGGATGGTGACGCTGATGCCAGACGGCGAGATCACCCGCCCGCTGCATCTGAGGCTCAAGCACCGCGAATACTGCGTCGAGCCCGGTGCGCTGGCCGTCACCGGCATCGACATTGCCGAGCACGACCGCGCCGCCCAGCCGCCCGAAGAGGTGGCCGCCGCCGTGCGCCAGTACGCCGCCGAGGTGGGCCGGGTGATGCTGGGCGGGCACAATTTCGACTTCGACCTGGGCTTTTTGCGCCCGCTGCTGCCGGACCTGGGGCGCATTTTCCGGCGCGGGCACATCGACACCAAGCTCAGCGCCCAGTTCCTGATTCACGCCGGGCTGCTGCCGCACAGCGTGGGCACGCCGCTGGCGCAACTGGCCGGGCATTTCGGCATCGAGTACGCCGCCCACGACGCCCTGGAAGACGCGGCGGCGACGGCCAAGGTCTACGTGGAGTTGTTGAAACTGGTCGAGCTGCTGAAACTGACCGCGCCCACACCTGTTGCAGACGTGTAAACTCCCCCCATGTTGCCCTACCGCATCGGTTACGGAGAAGACGCGCACCGCCTGGAAGCCGGGCGGCCCCTGGTGCTGGGCGGCGTGAGCGTGCCCGGCGCCCCGCGCGGCGCGGTGGCCCACAGCGACGGCGACGTGGCCCTGCACAGCCTGGCCGACGCGCTGCTGAGCGGCCTGGCGCTGGGCGACATCGGCCAGTATTTTCCCGACACCGATCCGCAGTGGGCCGGAATGAACTCGCAGAGCATTCTGGAGCGCTGCCTGGCGCTGGCCTCTGAGCGCGGTTACTTACCGGGCAACGTGGCGCTGGTCATCACCCTGGACCGGCCCAGGCTGGGGCCACTGCGAGCCGAGATCGCCGCCAACATTGCCGCGCTGCTGGGGCTCGCTCCCGCCGAGGTGGGGGTGAGCTTCAAGACCAGCGAGGGGCTGGCCCCCGATCACATCCAGGCCCGCGCCACCGTGCTGTTGGTCAATACAGCGTCGGTTAACACAGCGTTAGTTGACACAGCGTCGGTACGACAGTGACCGGAGCGCTGCCGCTGTGCAGGGTCGTGCTGTACTCGCCGGAAAAAGCCGGGAACGTCGGCAACGTGGCCCGCACCTGCGCCGTGCTGGGCGCCGAGCTGCACCTGATCCGCCCCTACGGCTTCCGCTTGCAGGACCGGGAATTCGCCCGCGCCGTGATGGATTACCTGGGCGGTGTGACGCTGGTCGAACACGACTCGTGGACCGCCTTCCAGAGCACCTTGCAGCCGGGCGAGCGGGTCTGGGCCTTTTCGACGCACGCCACCGAGCTGTATACCGGCGTGGCCTTCCGGCGCGGCGACGTGCTGCTGTTCGGCGCCGAGTCGCGGGGGCTGCCCGACTGGCTGCGTGACGCCCTGCCCAGACTCAAGCTGCCGCAGCCGGGCGGGGGCCGCAGCCTGAACCTGGCGGTGGCGGTGGGCGCGGCGGCCTTTGAAGTGCAGCGGCAGGTAGGGGAGAGGGGATGAAGGTGGGGAGAGGGGATAAAGTGACGCCCCGGTCCGGCAGCAGGTTGGTCTGGGAGGGCGTTCGGGGCGGCGCACGATGAGAGCCGGGTCACGCTTCTCAGGCCAGGTGCGGCCAGTCGTCAGGTGAAGGCCGACATAATGCGTGGTATGCGTCCAACTCAAACACCACAACATCCAGCGTCCCGCCGGGTACCGTTCCTGGGCGCCGCCGTGCTCAGCCTGGGCCTGATCCTGAGCGCCTGCGACGTCGGCGGCGGAACCAACCCGACTGGCGCCCGCTACACCGTCAGCGGCAACGTGCTGGCGCCGGGCGTCGCGGCAGATGCACAGGATCAAAACAGGGCAAGTCAGGCACTGTCAACTGCTGGATTAACTGTCAACTGGAGTGCGCCTCACATGGCCGGACAGGTGCTGGTGAGCGCCAGTGATCTGAGTGCCGGAGCCTTGCAGGCGCAGGGGTTGAGCGGCGCGGCAGAGGCGCTGTCGGGTATCCGGACGCAAGTGCTCGGCACGGCGGAGCTGACCCTGGCGTACACCCCGGCGGGGCACAGCGACGCCGACTTCGCCGCTGAGCTGACTGCCAGCGGCCTGAGCGCCCAGCCCAACTACATCTACCGGGCGCTGAGCGTGCCCAACGACCCCGGCTACCCTGGCAACGCGGGCGTCCGGATCGGCAACGTCAGCTATGACCAGGACTACCTCACGCGCATCGGTGCCCAGGCGGCCTGGGACAAGCTCACCGCGCTGGGCAAGCTGCCGGTGGGCGCCATAGTCGCCGTCCTCGACACCGGGGTGGACACCGGCCACGAGGACCTGGCCGGGCGGCTGCTGCCGGGCCGCGATTTTTGCTCGGCGCTCAGTGAGAGCAGCGTCTGTACCGGCGAGGACGATGACCCCAGCGACCTGACCTCCGGCAGCGAAAGTGGGCACGGCACCTCCAGCGCGGGCCTGATCGGGGCGGTGGGCAACAACGGCAAGGGCATCGTGGGCCTGACCTGGACGGGGCGGACGCTGCTGCCGGTCAAGGTCTTCGGCGAACTCGGCGCCTCGTCGGGGGCGACGACTTCCAGCCTGACGGCAGGCGTGAACTACGCCGTAGCCCAGGGGGCGCGGGTCATCAACATGAGTCTGGGGCTGCGCGGCGTCAACACCGACCCGGCCCTGGCGACAGCGCTGGCGGCGGCTTCCAGGCAGGCGCTGCTGGTGGCGGCGGCGGGCAACACGCCGGGCGAGGGTCTGTATTACCCGGCCAGCGATCCCAACGTGCTGGCGATTGGGGCGCTGGGCAAAACCGACGTGCTGGCCTCTTACAGCGCTCGCCCCAAGCCGGGCCAGAAGCAGCTCGATCTGGTGGCGCCCGGCGGCGATCAGGGCGGCGGCAGCGAAATTCTGACCACGAACCTGAGTTCTCAGGGCAAGTACACCCTGCGGGCGGGTACCAGCGAGGCGGCCCCCCTGGTCAGCGGCGCGGCGGCTCTGATGCTCGGCCTGCGCCCCGATCTGAGCGCGGCCCAGGTACGCGCCCTGCTGATCGGTACGGCCAAAACCGTCACGGGCGGCAAGCTGCTCGACGTGGGCGCGGCGCTTCAGGCAGCCCAGCTCGCCGCGTCCACGCCCGGTGCGCCGTATGCGCTGCGGGTCGACGCGCTCCAGAACGGCAGGGTCGTGGGTTCGGTGTCCAGCCAGGGGCCGGGGACGGCGCCCCAGCAGCGCTTTCCCTACAGTATCGGCCAGCTTCCAGCCGGTCAGTACACCCTCAGCGCCACCTTGACCATCGGCGGCGCGGTCAGCAGCGGCCAGGTGCCCGTCAGTGTGGGTGCCAACACTGCCGTGGACATTCCCACCCGCTGAGGGCCGGTTTTATTTTGGCGGTTTTGTCGGATATGGCCCAATTGGCGCGTGCGGGCTGCTAGATTGACGTGTAATGGTCGTTCGAGTATTGCTGCTGCTCTCGCTGGCGGGCCTGGCCGCGCTGATTTCGCCTGCCGTGCCGGTCCTGAAGCAGTACGGCGCCCTGCCGCGTACCCCGGAGCGGCCCATCAACGTGCTGCTGGCCGGGGTCACGCCCAATTACGACGAGGCGGCGGCGGTCTGGCCGTACCCGGCCAAGCCTGAAAATTACACGGGCCTGACCGACACCATCATGCTCGCCCAGCTCCGTCCAGGCGGCAAGGTCGAGCTGCTGAGCATTCCCCGCGACACCTGGGTCGAGATTCCTGGCTCCGGTTTCGGCAAGATCAACGCGTCTAATCCGCGTGGTGGCCCGGATACGCTGGTCAAGTCGGTCCAGAACTTGCTGGGCGTGCGTATCGACGGCTACGCCCTGCTGAGCCTCAACGCCCTGCGTGACATGACCAATGCGTCGGGTGGCGTGAGCCTGAATGTGCCGGAGGTGATGAAGTACGACGACAACGCCGGACATCTGCATGTCGATCTGCAACCCGGCATGCAGCACCTCAGCGGCGACCAGGTGGAGGGCTTTTTGCGCTTTCGCCACGACAACCTGGGTGACATCGGGCGGGTGGCGCGTCAGCAGCTTTACTTGCAGGCCCTTCAGCAGCGGCTGCGCAGTCCGCTCAACATCTGGCGCCTGCCGGGCGTGGTCGGTGCGCTGGGCCGCAACACCAGGTCCAACCTCAGCCGGGACACCGTGGCCCAGGCGCTGGGCGCGCTGGCCGGTGGCCCCAAGGTCAGCGCCCACACCCTGCCCGGCAACTTCGGCCCCGGCGGCACCTGGACACCGGACCGCAGCGGCATCCGCGAGCTGGTGGCGAGCACCTTCACCGACCCCGCCGACCCGCGCAGCCGCAGCGTGGCGATTGCCAACATCGACGCCCCCGACGGCGCCGCCCGCGCCCTGCAAGCCAAACTGGCCGCCAACGGCTACGCCAACGTCTGGATCGCCCGGCTGCCCAGGGTGAGCACGCCGACGACGGCGGTGGTGGGCCAGGCGGGCGCCGCCCTGAACACGCTCAAATCCGATCTCGGTTACGGTCAGCTTCGGGCCGCAGGCGGCGCCCCGGAGGCGGATATGACTATTTTGCTGGGCCAGGATACGCCTGCGCCGTGAGGGCGTGTGGTCTGTGGGGAGTGGGTCGTGGGAAGTGGGAAGTGGGAAAATATGGAGGGCATGAGCGTTGCTCACTTCCCCTCTGCAAGCAGGTCTGCGACTCTCCCGCAGGGGGCGACTGGTACAGCTCCGCAGGAGAGGGGTCAACAATGCCCACCCAGATGCTGTTTTCCGCTGAAGTAGAACACTAAATTCCAGCGAGGCCAATTATGGGCAGTTGCGGAGCACGGGCGCCCTACGCCAGCGGCCACGATGTGGAGAACGCCGGGAGAAAAAGTGCGTGTGGGACGAATCGGATGTACCATGCCTAGCGCAGCGACAAACCCCCTCCAAGGTTCTATTGACACGTAGGCTAATCAAGAGAGGTGAGGGGCCTTATCGAGCAGAACGGACGCGCCTGGGCACGCCTGCTCTCCCCCGAACCTGTGGCCAGTTGCGCCCCACCGGGGCGGGGGCTTCTTGGGCAGAGCGGCACCTATCGGGCCTGCCCGCTGGGGGCTGGGGGAGCCGACGCATTTGCGACGTGCTACAGCCCAAAAAAGCAACGTACCCACCACCAGCCCATCCAGCCGACAGACGCCGCGTCCCCGCCCTCACACCCGCAGCTCGTAGAGCGCCACCTCGTAGCCCTGCACATGTTTAGCGCCGCAGTTGCCGAAGCCGAAGCCCTCGTAGACGGCCCGCAGCCGGGGCCGGTCTTGCACAGTGTCGAGGCGCAGGAAGCCGCACCCACGCCGCCGGGCTTCCTGAACCGCCGCCTCCAGCATCCGGGTGCTGAGGCCGAGGCCCTGAAACTCAGGATGGACGGCCAGCTTGTGCAGGTACAGCGCCTCGCCCTGCGCGTCCGGCCAGAAGTGGGGGTCGCTGACGAGCAAGGTCATGGTGGCGACGGGCCGTGTCTCCAGTTCACCCAGCCAGCGCTGCCCGTCCGGATACTGCCTATCCAGGTATTGCGCAGTCAATGCGGCGGCGCTCAGCGCTTCCTGCGGCCACAGCGTCTGCCCCCGCTTTTCAAGGGCCAGGGCGGCGGCCTGAAGCACGGCGGCGACTTCGGGAAGTTCGGACGGCAGGGCAAGTCTGGTCGTCCAGCTCATGTTCCCAGCCCAGGCGCCGCCTCTGCCCAGTTCAGGCGCCGCCTCGATGCCGGTGGCCCACAGCTCGGCGCCGCGCCGGGAAAGCCGCACGCGGGGCAGGGGCGCCCTGGCCTTGCCGAAGACCGCCTCGCCGGAACCCAGCGGGCTGAACACGCTGTAATGGCAGGGGCAACCGAGTTGCGGCGAGCTGTCCGGGGGGCGGTAGTTGAAGCTGAAGGCCAGCACCTCCGGGTCGCGGATCAGGTTCACCGCGCAGCCCAGGTGGGTGCAGACGCGGCTGTAGGCGGCATAGTGGGCGCCCGCCACCGTCAGGCCGCCCGGCACCGGGCGCGGCAACCGCAGGGCCAGACAGGGCCGCCCGTCGTAGGTGAAGGCCTGCTGCGCCCAGTCCTGCGTCAGCGCACTGAACGCGGCCACTCTCAAAGGCGTGCCGGGCACGAAATTCGGCCTGCCCGGCGCCCGCTTGCCAAAAGTCACCCGGCTGGCGTACAGCCCCATCCACCCGAAGGCGACGATGGTGGCGCCCACCGGCAAGGTCCACCATTTTTCCAGCACCTGCCGCCGGGTCAGGCCCCTGGTCGAGCCCGGTCTAGACGCGGGCACGGCTCACTTCTCCCAGCGTTCCAGGCGGGTCAGCAGCGCGTCCAGCTCGGCGCCTTTGATCTGAGGGTAGGCGGGCATGCTGCCCTTGCCGTTCAGGATGACGGCCTTCAGGGCGGCGCGGCTCAGACGGCTCTCGTGCAGGTTGGGGCCGAGGCCACCGAACCCGGCGGCGCCGTGGCAACTGGCGCAGTTGGCGGCGTAGACGCGGGCGCCGGGGTCTGCGCGGTCACGGCTGGCCTGCAAGGTGGCGATCAGGTCGTCGGCCTCGCGGCCTTGGGGAGCGAGGTTTCGGTAGCGCTCCAGCGCGGCCAGGGCCAGGTTGCCCTGGCCGAACGTGTTCAGGGCGTAGCCGAGCAGCAACTGACTTTCGGGGTCCTGCGGGGCGAGCTGCGCGGCGGTGCGGACCAGCAAAAACGCCTGCGACGCCTGTTTCTGGTCGCTGAGGGCCATCCCGCCCTGCCCGGTGAGCAGCATGATGCCCAGCCGCCGCAGCGCCCTGGGCTGCTTGGGGTCGAGCTTGAGCGCCCCGGCATACGCCTGGCTGGCCTGGTCGTAGCGCGACGACGTGAAGGCCGCGTCGCCCCACGCCAGGTAAGCGCTTTGACTGCGACTGCCCAGGGCCGTGCGCTGAAGGCCCGGCAGGCTCAGGGCACTCTGCACCGCCAGGCCCTCCGGCCCGTTCAGGGCAGCCAGTTGCCACCTGGGCACGAAGCTCACCGCGCCCACCGCCACCACCGTCAGGGCGATCAGCACGCCGAGGGCACCCAGGGCCGGGCTGGGCCGCTGGCCCGGTGCGGGCGGCAAGGCGTCGAGGGCTCGCAGTACACGGGCGGCGCGGTTTTCCAGCTCAGGTTTATGCACGCCTTCGGGCAGGGCGATGAGTTCAGCGCTCAGGGCGGCCTGCTCGGCTTCCAGGCGGCTGCGTTCGGGGGCGTCGGGGTCGGGCACCGTGCTTCCGTTACCGACCTGGTTTCCCTCACCGACCTGGCCCCTGACACGGCGGCCCAGCAGCGGCGCCAGCGTCAGGCCCAGCGCCGCCAGCGCCAGCACCACCACGAGGACCAGCAGCGTCACAGTTTGCCCCGCTCACGCCGCACGCGGGCACGGATCTCGGCCAGGTAGGGATCGTCGGCGTCGGGTTCGGTCTGGATGGGGGTCTGAACAGTGGCCGCCATCGCCGCACGCGGACGCAGGTAGCGGCCCAGGCCGAAGGCGCCCAGCAGCAGGGCCAAGCCCGGAATGGCCCACAGCAGCAGCCCGGAGGAGTCGTCAGGGGGCCGCAGCAGCACCCGGTTGCCGTAGCGCTCACGGAAGTAGCTGTAGATCTGGGCGTCGCTCTGCCCGGCCTGGACCTGATCGCTGATCTGCGAGAGCATCTGCTTGCTGATGTCGTTGCCGCTCTCGGTGATCGGCAGCACGTCGCGGCAGATCGGGCAGCGCACGCCCGTGCCCACGCGCTGCACCTGGGCCTGCTGGGCGGGCGTGAGTGGGGACGTGGGCGCGGCCAGGGCGGCGCCCAGCAGGAGTGAGCCGAAGATGGAGACTCTGAGCCGCTTCAAAACTCCACTCCGATGGTTTTCAGGCCCGCGCTCAGGCGCTCTCTGGTCAGGCCGCCCCGGTCCACCGATTTGACCAGGCCGTCGGCGCCCACGTAGATGGTCTCCGGCACGCCGCCGATGCCGTAGTCGATGGCGGTCTTCAGCTCGCTGTCGAGCAGGTTGGGGTAGCTCAGGCCGTAGTCGGCGATGAACTTGCGCATCCCTTTTTTGTCCTTGTCGTCAAACAGCACGCCCACCACCCGCAGTTTGCCCGACTGCTTCTCGCTGAGTTCGCGCAGCAGCGGGGCCTCGTCGCGGCAGGGCACGCACCAGGAGGCCCAGAAATTCAGCAGCAGCGGTTGACCCCTCAGTTGCGCCGAGCTGAGCTGCCCGCCGTCGAGCGTGGCGAGCGCAAACGTCGGCGCGGGCTTGCCCAGCAGCTTGTCGCCCGCGTCGCCGCCCGATCTGGGCCGCAGCAGCGCCGCACCGAGCGTGCCCACCAGCACGAGCGCCAGCACCGGGGGCAGCACGCGCCGCCAGATGGGAACAGGGTTGGTTGAAGTCGAAGTCATGTCCTATTGTCCTTCAAACGGAGCTCAAAGATGTCCCAGTGGTGCTTTGAAGCTGCCGCCCCTAATCCGCCGCCGCCCCTAATCCGCCGCAACGGCGCCGCTGCCGACCTGGCGGGCCACGGTCCGGGCCGGAACGGTCAGCGTCAGGCCCGCGCCGAGCACGATAATCAGCGTGCCGACCCAGATCCACGACACCAGCGGCGACTCGATCAGCCGGACGCTGGCCCACTGCCCCCCGGCCTCGTCGAAGGCGGTCACGACCAGGTAGGTGTCGCCGAACAGGCCGTAGCGCACGGCGGGGGTCGGAAAGGGCGTCTCCGTCGCCTGCGCGTACACGTTCACCCGTGGCTGATAAGGCACGTCGTCGATGCGAATATGGGCGACCTTGCTGGTGCCGTAGGGCATCACCGCCCTGCCGATCCGGTCGAGTTGCAGGGTCTCGCCCAGCACCTGCCGGGGCTGCCCGACGTTCAGGGTCGTCTCGTCGCTGCGCTTGTAGTTGCCCGAAAACGCCAGTCCCAGCGCCACCACCACCAGCCCGACGTGGGCCAGGTAGGCGCCGTAGCGCCGGGGCTGCTCGCGCAGGGTGCCCAGCAAACTGCCCCGCGTTCTGGCCGCCCGCCAGGTCAGGCTGGCGAGTCCGGCCAGGTTGTAGGCCGCCAGCGCCACGGTGGTCAGCACGCCCACGCTCCGCACGCCCAGCCCGAAGGCGATCACTGCGCCCAGGAGTCCGGCCCCACCGGGAATTCGCAGCGCCCTGAGCAGGCTTTCCCCATCGGCGCGGCGCCAGGGCAGCAGCGGCCCGACGCCCATCAACAGCAGCAGGCCCAGCCCCAGGGGAATGGCGAAGGCGTTGAAGAACGGCGCCCCGATGCTGTTTTTCTGGCCCGTCACCGCCTCCACGATCACCGGAAAGAGCGTGCCGATCAGCACGACCACCGTGAACACTAAAAACAGCCAGTTGCCCGCCAGGTAGGCGCCCTCACGGCTCACAGGCGCGGGCGACTCGCCCAGGTCGCGCAGTTCGGGCGTGCGCCAGGCGCTCAGAGCCACGCCGCCGATCAGCAATGCGGCCAGGAAGCCCAAAAAGACCGGCCCCACCGGCCCGCCCGCGAAGGCGTGGACGCTCTGCACCACGCCGCTGCGGTTCAGGAAGGTGCCCAGCACCGTCGAGGCGTAGGCCAGCACGATCAGCCAGATGTTCCAGCCGCGCAACAGGTGCCGCTTCTCCTGAATCTGGACGCTGTGCAAAAAGGCCGTGACCAGCAGCCAGGGCACGAAGCTGGCGTTCTCCACCGGGTCCCAGGCCCAGTAGCCGCCCCAGCCGAGCGTCTCGTAGCTCCACCAGCCGCCCGCGACGATGGCCGCGCTCAGGAAGATCCAGGCCACCAGGGTCCAGCGGCGGGTGACGCTCAGCCAGTGGTCGGATAAGCGCCCGGTAATCAGCGCGGCCACCGCGTAGGCAAACGGCACGCTCAGGCCCACGAAGCCCAGGTACAGCAGCACCGGATGCACCGCCATCATCCAGTGGTTTTGCAGCGCCGGGTTCGGCCCCTGACCCTGTACGGGAATCTGCGCCAGCGGCGTGAACGGCGAGGCGATGCTGGCGACCACGCCGACAAAAAACAGCAGCGAGAAGAACATGGTGCCCAGCACCCAGGGCCGCAGGCCGTCACGGCGCAGGGTCAGGCTCAGCACGAAGGCGTAACCGGACAGCAGCCAGGTCCACAACAAAATGCTGCCCTCCAGCGCCCCCCACAGCGAGGTGACCTTGACCCAGGTGGGCGAGGTGCCCATCGAGTGCTCGGCCACGTAGCGCACCGAGAAATCGTCGCGCAGCAGGGCCGCCATCAGTGCCAGGGTCGCCAGGCTGACGAAGCCGAACACCGCCCAGACGCTGCGCCGGGCCGCCTCGCTGCTGGCCGGGTCGCGCCGCACGCCGCCCTGCACGGCCAGCCACAACCCCGCCAGGGTAAACGCCAGCGCCAGCAGCATGCTGAGCTGTCCCAGCGCCGCCAGCGGACTGTTTGTAAACGAGATCAGATTCAGCATGGGGGGTTCACCTGGGGGGAGAAAGAAGGCTACAGATGCTAAGTCGAAAGTCCGGCCAGAGACCCGTAATTAGACCCGTAATCTGTCATCCTGAGCGAAGAATCTCGTCGTCAAGTCTGTGAGACCCACAGCGAAAGTCACAACGACACCGATCTATCGACATTTGTTCGGCTCACGTCTGCTCAACGGCCTTCCGCATTCGCGTCCTTGGCATTCTTGAGCATGTTCTTGAGTTCGCCCTGGCTCTGGGGCACGCGGTATTCCTCGCTGTGCTTGACGATCAGCTCGTTGGCGGTAAAGACGTTCCGGGCGTCGAAACTGCCGCGCACGACCACGCCCTGATCGACCTTGAACAGGTCCGAGACCGCGCCCTGGTAGGTGACCGGGAAGGTGGCGCCGCCGTCGGTGACCTTGAAGCTCAGTTTGAGGGTCTGGCGGTCGTAGCTGACCTCTTTGACCAGCCCGCCGATGCGCACGGTGCGGCCCTGGAGTGTCGCTTCCTGGGCCTTGTACTCGGTGGGCGTCACGAAATACTCGATGCTCTGCGCCAGGTTGCCGAAGATGATGTAGGCCAGCAGCAGCGCGAGGATCACGCCGCCCAGGACGTAGGGCAGCGGGTTCTTGCGCCGCCGCCGGGCACGCCGAAGTGGAACGGGCGAGAGCGGAGCGCTCACGTCCCCTCGTCCTCTCGGCGTATCTGGCTCAGCCGCCATCCGACCCAGGCCAGGTAGCCGACCAGGATCACGAAGGTGACGACGTAGATGACGATGACGTAGCCGCTGTACTTATCCATAACAGACCTCAGATCCATAACAGACCTCAGCCACGGCGCACCTCGCTGGCCAGCGGCGACACCTTCATGGGCGCGAACTCGCCGGGCAGCTCGCTGTTCATTCCAAATTCGCGCTCCTCACGCTCCGCTTCCTGGGCGGCCAGAATGCCGCGCAGCCGCAGCAGCGTGAAGTACAGCAGGGTAAAGGCCACGGTCATGACCAGCAGCACGACGCCGTAGATGGGCGCCCCCTTGAAGCTCACCCCGCCCAGCAGTTTCAGCGTCTGGGTCTGATGCACGCCGCGCCACCACTCGACGGCCATGTAGTTGACCGGAATGTAGAGCGTGCCCACCACGCCGATGACCGCCGAAACGCGGGCACGCCGCTCCGGATCGTCGATCAGGCCGCGCACCAGCAGATACGCGCCGTAGACGACCAGCGACAGGGCAGTGGTGGTCAGCCGGGCGTCCCAGACCCAGTAGGTGCCCCAGGTCGGCTTGGCCCACAGCATCCCGCCCACGATGGTCGCCACCGTGAATAGCACGCCGATTTCGCCGCTGGCCTGCGCCAGCCGGTCAAAGCGGCGCTGCCGGGTCACCAGGTACAGCAATCCGAACAGCCCGGTGCCGCCGTAGGCCAGGTAACTGAGCCAGGCGGTGGGCACATGCACGAACATCAGCCGCACCAGCGAGCCCTGGTTGACGTCCAGCGGCGCGGTGAGGCTCAGCCCCAGCCCAATGAGCAGGGCCAACGCCGTGACGAGGCACAGCGCCGGGGTGAGGCGGTCGGGCGCGGGGCGGCGAGTGAGGGTTGCGGACTTTTGCATAGGGTCTCCACCGATAGGGTCGAGCTAAAGGTAAGTCTGGGCGGGCTGTGGGGCGGGAGGCTCTCAGGTTTGGGCGTTCAGAAGCGGCGTTTCAAAAGTGGTGTTGCAGTGAGGTCCAGGCGGTGGTACGCAGACCCGTGGATCAGGGCTGAGCTTGGTGCCCTCAGCATGGTCCCTTCCGCCTCGCCGGGCAAGTGCGAGTGTCCCCCTGCGGCGACTGGGCGGCAAAAAACCGACACTGATTCACCCGGCACTGATTCACCCGACACTGATTCACCCGGCACGGGGTCATGTTTATCACACCCTTACTTTCCGCCCTCTGACGTTTCATTCTCCTCGCCGCGTGCCAAGATGAGTGACCTTGAAATCGGATCGCCCCCTGATCTGGCCCGTGCCGCTGCTGCTGAGTGCGCTGCTGGGCGCCCTGCTGACCTCGTTGCTGCCCCACGCGGGCGCCGCCGTGCCGGGGGCGCCCAGCCCGCCTGCCGAGGTGATTATCAGCGCCTCGGACATGGCGTCGACCCCGTATGGTCTGCTGGGCAAGTGGATGCTCGACGAGGGCGGTCAACCGGCCCGCTGGCTCGGCTACCAGCTTGAGGACCGCGCCCTGCGAGAACCGGTCAATGTGGTGCTGATCGACCAGGCGGCCACCACGCCCCAGGAGGCCACCACCCGGCTGCTGGCGGCCATGAGCGCGGCAGGCTACCCGGCCCGCAGCGGCTACAGCGTGGGCTACCGCGCCGTGATCGGCACCCAGACGTACTTTCAGCAGCCCACCGGCAAGGACGAGGCCTTCAGCGACGGGGCCTGGTGGCGGGCCAACAACCACGGGCGCCTGTTTGGCCCGGCGCCCCTGCCCGGCGGCGGCTACCTGTGGACCGGGGCCTTTAGCCGTGAGCGCTTCACCTTGATCTCGGCCATGCACCACCCCTACGATTCGTTCCGGGCCGCCCGCGACAACCTGGTGGCCCGCCTGGACGCGGGCGGCATTTTCAGGCGCAGCGCCATGTTCAGTATGGACAACGCCCTGAACACCCCGACGCTGACCACCGACGACCACGACGCTCAGGCCGTGGTGTTGATCGCGCCCAGAGCGCCAGGGTTTTAAGCGAATTGGAGATCGATGGCTTTGAGGGTCGCTAGGCGCTGTAATTCGAGGTGCTGGAGATTTTCCAACACGCTGTCGAGCACCCGAATCGTCTTCAAACTCGGCAGATGCTTGGCATTCAGCAGTTGAAGGTAGTGTTTGAACCAGGTGCATTTCCCGTATCTGATTAGCGATGCAGGTCCATCAGGGTTTGCACGGGGTCGTGGCCGCGCAGACGGGCGGTTTCGACGACGCTCTTGATCTGGGTGTAGCTGTTGGCACCCCGCGCGTTTTTGCTGCACTGGGACACTTTACGGGT
>NZ_JANYGJ010000236.1 GCF_025362455.1 Deinococcus sp.
CTCCGAGCTGGCCTGCGAGACCGAACCGGAGGCGGTTCGCACGCCCCTGAGCACGCCGCCGAGTTCCTCGACCATGACGTTGATGGAGTCGACGACGTTGCCGAGCACGTCGTCGGAGACTTTGCCGCGCTGGGTGAGGTCACCGTCTGCGATGTTCATGGTCACGTCGAGGAAGCTGCCGATGTTGTTCTGGAGCTTGTCGGCCTCCTCGCGGGCGGCCACGTTGCGCACCTCGTTGGCGCGGAGCTGAGCGGCGGTCTGGTTGAAGGCCCCGGTCAGCTCGCCGATCTCGTCGCCGCTCTCGATGGGCACCTCCACGTCGAGGTTGCCCTGTCCCAGCGACTGCGCGGCAGCCGTCAGGCGCGAGAGCGGTCGGGTGATGGCGCGGGCGATCAGCGCCAGCAGGGCCACCGCCAGCGCCAGGGCCAGGGCCACCAGCGCCAGGGTCACCAGGCGGTTTTGCTGGTAGCTGGCCTGGCGCGATTCGAGCTGTTTTTTGAGGTCGCCGAGTACGTTGTCAAACAGCGCGTACTGGGCGGCGTTGGACTGACCGATCAGTTGCCGGTACTCCCCCAGCGTGATGGTCGGCGTGACCGGCGCGGCCACTTTATTCTCGAAGGTGTCGAGCAGCAGGCCGATCGACTGCTCGTAGCGGGCGCGCACGCCCTTGTCGCTGCCCACGCCGGAGGTGAACTTGAGGGTCTTGAGAATCTCGTTCTGGGCCGCTCTGGCCTCGTTGAGCCGGAAGCTGTACTCCACCTTCTGCACGTCGGTGACGGGTTTGTTGGTGTTGATGGCCACCAGGCTCGAAGCGCGGGTACGCCCGATGATCGGGTAGTTTTTGGGCAACTGGTTGGTGGCGAGCTGGCCGAGGTAATAGGCGTTGGCTTCGGGGTCCAGCGCGATCAGGGAGGAGTTGCCGATCACGCCGAACAGTTCACCGATCTGGGCGAGCAGCGCGGCGTTGACGCGGATATTCTCGTCCGGGCTGATCCGGCCAGAGGTCACGGCGTCGCGTTTGGCCTTCCAGCTTTTCTCCAGCCTGGCCACCGACGCGGTCACCGCGAAACCGCCCTTGTCCTGGGTGTCGAGCGTCCGGATGGTCTTCAGGGCCGCCTCGATGTTGCCGTTGGCCTGGTTCAGCGGTGCCCGCGCTGCCGAGACGCCCTGGAGGACGCTGACACTGTTCTGGGCATGGAGCTGCATCTGCTGAAACAGTTGCCGGGTCGGCAGCAGGTACTCGTAGCCGCCCAGCTCGGTCTGCACGATGTTGATGTTCTGCTGCTGCTCTTTGAGCAAAAAGCCCAGCAGCGCGGCGATCGGCAGCGCGAACACGGCGCCCGCCAGTGCCAGCTTCTGACCGACCCGCAGGCCGCCGGTCACCTGGGCGACCTGACCGGCGCCGCTGGACTGAGGCCGCAGGCGCTCGTCTGCCGCAGCAGAACGGTTGATGGAAGCGTTGGTATCGGTCATGGGTGGGTACTCCTTGGGGTGCTGGGTGCGGGGGTGGCGGGGTGAGGGTGGTGCCAGTCGGTGAGGGAACCCAGGTCAGTGCGGCTCAGGGGTCAGTGCGGCTCAGAGGTCGCTGCGGCTCAGGTCGGGAGCTGGAAGCGGGCCAGGCTGTCGTCGAGCTGCCGGGTCAGGGGCAACAGGCGCTCGGCGGCTTCGCGGCCCTGCTGCACGCTCAGACGCGACTGTTCGGCGACCTCACCGATCTGCGAGACGGCGCTGCCCATCTGCTCAATGCTGCTCACCTGTTGCCCGGTGGCGGCGCTGATGGCCTGGGCGAACTGGGCGGCCTGGGTCGAGAGTCGGCCCAGTTCTTCCAGGCGCTCCCCGGCGGCAGTGGCAATCTTGTAGCCCTGCTCGACCTCGCGGCTGCCGCCCTCGACGTTGCTGACCACCTCGCTGATCTCCTGCTGCACGGTGCGGATCAGGGTGGCGATGCGGGCGGTGGCTTCAGCAGAGGAGTCGGCCAGTTTGCGCACCTCGTCGGCCACCACGGCGAAGCGGCTTCCGGCTTCCCCGGCGTCGGAGGCTTCGATCGAGGCGTTCAGCGCCAGCAGGTTGGTCTGGCTGGAAAACTGCGAGATGGTCTCGACGATCTCCTGAATTTCCTTCGAGCGGCTGCTCAGCACCCGGATGCGCTCCGAGACGCCCTGGACCTCGCGGCGGATGTTCTGCATGCCGTCGAGGGTGCCGAGCACGGCTTCGCGGCCCTGCTGGGAGGCGGCCAGCGACTGCCGGGCCACCTCGGCGCTCTGCTGGGCGGCGGTGTTCATCTCGCGCATACCGGTGATGACGCCCTGGACCTGGGCGGCGACGCGGCGGGTT
>NZ_JANYGJ010000104.1 GCF_025362455.1 Deinococcus sp.
GGGTAGCCGACCAGGTATTCGAGCGCCGGAGCCACCGCCGAGAGCAGCGAGGGCGTCAGGCTGAGGTTCAGGTTCAGGGTGCTCAGGTTGGTGTCGGCAGGAATGTTGAGTTTGACGCCCGCTCCGGCGGCGCTGCCCACCGCCGTCTGGGTCACCTGGATGCCGCGCGCCTTGACCGGCAGCGGCAGTTTCAGCGCGTCGTTGCCCGACGCGGTGCGGGCGGTGAAGGTCACGCTGGCCTGGCCGACTGTGGCCGCCTGCACGCGCATGTCGCTGCGGGCGCGGCCCTCGGCGGCGATCTGGAGGGCCGTGCCTGCTGGAGTCAGCGCGGCGCCGCCCAGTGGGTTGAGGCCGCTCAGGCTGGCGTTGGCGCGGCCCGCCACCGGCACGATCAGGGTGTTGTTGACGATGCCCGACAGCGTGGCCACGTCGCCGCGCACCAGGAAGGGCGGCAGGCTCAGCCGGGCGATCACGTCCTTGGTGGTCATGGTGCTGGCGGTGCTCTGGCCGAAGCGGGCCGGGCCAGTCGCGTCGGCGCTCTGGGCGCGGGCGGTGGCGACCCAGGTGGTCAGGTTGTCGGGGAACTTGAACTCGACCTCGGCGTGACCCTGCGCGTCGGTGAGCAGGTTGGGCAGCCACAAGATGGTGTCACGGAAGTCCTGGCGGGGCGTAACGGTATCGGCGCTGGCGGCGTCGGCAGCGCGGCCCTCCTTGGCCTGGGCGAAGGCAGGCGCGTTCTGAGCCGGTTTGGGCGCCTGGGCGACGTTGCCCGCCTGCGAGAAGTAGAAATTCAGGCTGGTTGAGGTGCCCACCACGTTTTCGCGGGGCGCGTCGAACACCTGCGAAATCGGCGTGCTGTCGTCCCGCTTGACCAGGTAGATGGCGCCGTCCACCACGCCCAGGGCCAGTTCAGCCGCCACGCCTTTGCCAGCCGCCTGCACGTCTACGCTGAGTTTGCCGGTGTCGCCGGGGGCGTAGCGGGCCTTCTGGGGCGTCACCTTGACGGCGAGCTGGCCGTTCTGGCGCGGAACTTTTACGGTTGCCTCGCCGGAATAGAGCTGACCGCCGCCCAGGCTGGTGGCCGTCACCGAGATGTTGGGGGCCATATCTGCCGTCACCGGGAACGAGTAGGTGATGGCCGCGCCCTGGGAGCGCAGCACCACCGATTGGCGCAGGCGGTCGCCTTCCAGCGTGACCAGCACCGCCGAGCCGGGCGCCGGGTTGCCGATCAGCAGCGTGGCAGTGTCGCCGGGCGCGTAGCTCTTGCGGTCCAGCTTGAGGGTCATGTCGCGGTAGTTCCAGCTCAGCGACTCGCCGGGTTTGATGACCCAGACGAAGTTGTCGCTGCTGCTGCGCCGTCCCTGCGAGTCCCTGACGGTGGCGCGCAGCCGGTAGCCGCCGGAGCGCGGGGCACGCAGCACGGCGCTGCTGAGGCCGCCTTGGCCGGTCTGGGCGCTGCTGCGCGAGAGCGTGGCCTCCGAGTAGATCCATTTTCTGGTTGTTTTGTTGTAGCTGTAGTCCTCGCGGATCAGCTCCAGCGACACGGGCGCGGCGCGGCCCACCGCTTTCAGATCGCGGGTATCCAGCGAGACGGTAATCGGCTTGTTCACGTCGTAGACGTAGCCGTCGGTACTCGATTCGACGTTCAGGCTGGCCGGAAAGGCGATCACCTGGCTGCGGGCGCTGACGGTGCGCCGCGATTCGTCTTCCACCTCGGCCTCGACGCGGTAGCTGACCGGGTTGCCGCCTGGGTCCTTGGCCAGCGGCAGGGTCAGGTTCAGATCGCCGTTCTTGTCGAGCCGGGTTTCGTCCTGAATAACCAGATCCGAGCCATAGTCCGAGCTGTTACCCGAATCCGGCGCCAGGCTCTCGCTGTCGAAGCCGGGCGCGTAGTACGGGGCGCGGGTCACGTTGTAGTTCACATGGGCGCCGCTGAGGGTGCCGCCGAACAGGTAGCGGGCCGAGATCTTGACGCTGACCTTCTCGCCCTGCACCGCCCGCGTGCGCTCGGGGGTGACGGTCACGGCGTATTCGGGCTTCTGATACGCCTCGACCTGAAAGCTGCCATTGATGTCGCTCTGGCCGCTCTCGGAGGCGCCCTCAGGGGTCAGTGAAAAGCTGTACTCGCCCAGCCTGGCTCCGGCGGGCAGATCGAGCCCGGCGCCCAGCGAGCCCAGGGCGTTGGTGGTCAGGGTTTTGCGGAACACCTCCTCGTCGTTGGGCGAGGTGACCTTGACCCGCACCGAGGTGTTTGCCAGCGGTTTGAGGTTGCCTGCCCGCCTCAGCACCGCCTTGAAGTCCACATGCTGGCCGGGGCGGTAGACCGGGCGGTCGGTGTAGACGTAGCCCCGGACCAGTGGCGCGGCGTAGCTGTTCCACTCCGAGCCCGAAATGGCCCAGTCGTCGCCGGAGTTGGCCAGAAACGTCGCCTTCTCGCCGTACTCGGCCTTCTGGAAGCGGGCCAGGCCGTCGGCGCTGGCGAGCCGGGGCGCCGGGCTGCCAGACGGCTGCGTGCCTTCCTTATCCCCCAGCGCCCAGACGCGGGCCGCCCTGGTCTGGCCGCTCTGCCTATCCGCCGTGAAGGTCTGGGCGGCGGTCTGGTCGCGCTTGACCACCAGGCCCAGCTTGCTGACCAACACCACGGTGCTGAGCCCCCCAGTACCCGGCCCCCCAGTACCCAACAGGTACACGCCGCTGGGCAGCCGTCCCAGCTTGAGGGTGCCGTCAGTGCGGCCCAGGCGCAGGGTCCGGACGAGCTGGGTGCGGGCGCCGGGACTCAGTTGCGGGCTGTGCGGGTCGCGGGTCGCCGCGAACATCGTCGCCGGATCGAGGACGCGCCGCAGCGTGAACGAGGTCCGTAGCGGGGCGTTGACCTCGACCTCGATGGCCTCCGTGCCGGTAAAGCTGCCGCCGTAAATCGAAATGCTGCGCTCGGCAGGGGCCAGCCCCAGCAGCAACAGTCCGGAGAGGGCGGCCAGGCGGGTCCACCGCTGGGGTGCGGCACGGCGATTCCGGCTGTTGCGCTTCATAGGCGAACTCCCCGTGCCCGGCCCTGGGTGGTCCGAACACTGTTTCTGAATACCTGCTGCCTTAAGTCTAAATGACAGGTCATCAAATAGTAAGATCTGTTGCTTTGCCCGGCGAGCTGTGTGAAGGTGTCGTCAGTTTCCACATGCAGGGTCTGAACTGCTTTGACATCGACCTGGTTCGTCTCAATTCAGAATTTTCCAGCGGTAGACGCCCAGGAAATTGGGGTTGCTCTGAACCGGGTGAAAGGCCCGCTCGGCGCGGCGGATCAGGTTCTGCACGCTCAGCAGCCGCACCTCGCCGCCCTCGGCGGGACTGGCTCCGGTGTGGTAGACGACCATGCCGCCGCCCAGGTAGACCATGCTGTGATACGAGCGCAGCCCCGGACGAATGAAGATCAGCACGTCGCCGCGCCGCGCCTGGCTCATGCTCCTTGAGACGCGCACCATCGAGTAGCTCGCCAGATACTGCACGGTGGTGGCGCCCACCAGCTTGCCCCGTTCGATGTCGCCGGGCACATACGCCCCGCCCGCGACCCGGAACACCGAGCGGCTGATGACCGGCATCGGGTAAGTCAGACCCTGTACGGATGGCAATTGTGGGCGTGGCAGAAATTTGAACTTGGCGGTCCAGGCCCGGTCATGTGTCATCAGGGCGTTGATGAAGGCGTAGCGCAGCAGCCCGCCGCAGTCCTGCTCAGCCTTTTTCCAGTCGGCACTCACGCCGTAATACTGACTCTGGGCCACGCTGGCGAACCAGTCGGCGAAGCGCTCCCGGTCTGCGCCGACCAGTTCGGCGGCGTCCGGATAGCCGTCGTGGTCGGTGTCGGTGGAGTCACCGTCAAGATAAGCACTGTCGAGGGGACTTTCGGGGGTGGGCTTCAGAGACGTGGCAGGAGTTGTGGAGCTGATTTGGCGTGATGCATCAGGCGCCGCCTGTACGCTCAGCAGGGCGCTCAACACGAGCAGGGCCAGGGTCTGGACACTCACGCCTCCGAGTATGGCGCCTGGGCCGTGAAGATGGGTAAAGTGGTGCCAGGGCCGCAACAAACTGGTGCCAGATTCAAGTGAAAGACATTGCGGCCACCTATTCTGACCATGATCGCTTGTCATCGCGCGAGACTATATACGAACCATCTGAATCTGATTTGGTGTATGAGCGTCGCAGGTAACTGAGGATCAAGCTGCACTCCTTCCAAATGTGGTTCAACCTTCAAACACTGTCCCAGTCGGCTTTTAGCGTCAGCTCGGATCAGCTTCACGGCGAACATGAAGCCCGTGCCATTCATTTATTACACACACAGTCAGTTTCATTCTCTAGTCTAGGCTATGTCTGTTTACCTGCATGCCATCGCCACCGCTGTTCCTGAAACGGCCTACACCCAGAGCGAGCTGCGCGATATCGTCAAATCCCAGTTGCCGGACCGGCGCTCGCAGCGGGTGGTGGGCATGATCTACAACTCGTCGGCCATCGAGCAGCGCCACAGCGTCATTCGGGATCTGCGCCTGGCACCCGGCGCCGAGGACGGCCTGTTCTACAACCACGCCGAGGCGCTGTTCAAGTCGCCCAGTACCGGGGCACGCAACGCGCTGTACGCCCAGGAGGCGCCCAAGCTGTTTATCGAGGCGGCGCGGCGGGCGCTGGAGGGTTGCCCCGACCTCACGCCCGCCGATATCACTCACGTGGTCACGGTGTCCTGCACCGGCTTCTACGCCCCCGGCCCCGACTACGACGTGGTGCGTGCCCTGGGTTTATCACCGCAGACGCAGCGCTTTCACGTGGGATTCATGGGCTGCTACGCCGCCTTTCCGGCGCTGCGGATGGCCAGAGCCTTCTGTGAGGCGCAGCCCGGCGCCGTGGTGCTGGTCGTCTGCGCTGAGCTGTGCACCATCCACATCCGCATCGAGGACGACCCCGACACCTTGATCGCCAGCAGTCTGTTCGCCGACGGCGCCTCGGCCACCATCGTCAGTCAGCGCGAGCTGGGCGCCGCGCAGAAACTGCGCATGGACGGTTTTGAAACCACCCTGACCCCGCTGGGCGTGGGCGAGTCCGACATGGCCTGGAAGATCGGCGACCAGGGCTTCGAGATGATCCTGAGCACTTACGTCCCCGACATCATCGAGTCGCACATCCAGGGTGCGCTGAGCCCGCTGCTGGCCGCCGACGCGCTGCTGGCGGCTGTCCCTTACCGCCAGATCGACCACTGGGCGGTGCATCCCGGCGGGCGCAGCATTCTCGACAAGGTGCAGAGCAGCCTGGACCTCACGGATACCCAGCTCGCCCCGTCCCGCGAGGTGCTGCGCGACTACGGCAACATGAGCAGCGCCACCATCCTGTTCGTGCTCCAGAAACTGATCGCCGAGGCGGGCGACGGTGAACGCATCTGCGCCATGGCCTTCGGGCCGGGCCTGACCGTCGAGACGGGTCTGGTCACCAAGTCGGGGGTGGCGACGGCGGCTCGCAGCGCTCAACCAGAATTAGCCGGTATGGGTGCCGACGACTGATGCTGACGCCGCTTCCCGCGCTCCCGCTGCGCCACCGACTGACCGGGGCCACCGAAAAGATGGACCGGGCCGACTGCGACCAGCAGCAACTGGAGCGCACCTACCGCAATTTTGGGGTGGTCAACGCCGCGCTCTCCGGCTGGAAGTCGGTCTACCGCCGCGAGATCCGGCCCCGGTTGTCGGCCACACGCAGCAGCAGCCTGCTCGACATCGGCAGCGGCGGCGGCGACGTGCCGCGCCAGTTTCTGCGCTGGGCGCAGCGCGACGGCCTGCGGCTGAGCATCACCGCCATCGACGCCGACGCCCGCGCCGTGCGCTATGCCCAGAGTTTGTCGCCGTTGCCGGGACTGGAATTTCGGCAGGCCATGAGTCACGACCTGGTGGCCGAGGGCCAGCGCTTCAATTTCGTCACGTCCAACCACCTGCTCCACCACCTGACGAATGCGGAACTCACGTCGCTGCTCGAAGATTGTCAGGCGCTGTGCAGCGGCACCGTCATTCACAGCGACATCGAGCGCAGCGCCCTGGCCTACGCGCTGTTCGGCGCCGCGACCCTGCCGCTGTTTCGCGGCTCGTTCATCCACTACGACGGCCTGCTCTCGATTCGCCGCAGCTACACTGCCCCCGAATTGCAGCGCAGCGTGCCGGGCGGCTGGCGGGTGGCCCGGCTGTTTCCCTACCGCAACCTGCTGATCTACCGGGCCGGGGCGTGACTGGACCTGAGACCCTCGATATCGCCATCGTCGGCGGCGGTCCGGTGGGGCTGTTTCTGGCCTGTCTGCTGGCCGGGAAGGGGCTGAGCGTGCAGGTCTTCGAGGCCCGTAGCGCCGTCAGTCCCCATTCGCGGGCCATCGGCATTCATCCGCCCGCGCTGGAACTGTTTGACGCCCTGGAGCTGGCTCCGGCATTGATCGCCGAGGGCGTCAAGGTGCCGGGCGGCGTGCTGCGCGGCAGAAACGGCGAACTGCTCGGTGAACTGAGTCTGGAGGGCGTCTCGAAGCGCTATCCCTTCGTGCTGGCGCTGCCCCAGGCCCGAACCGAAACCCTGCTGGCCCGGCGGCTGTGCGAACTGGCGCCCGGCACCCTCCGGCGCGGCGTGCGGGTCGGCCAGGCCCAGCAGTGCGGCGACCAGGTTCAGCTCACCCTGCACCCTGAAAACGGTCCGCCTGAGTCCGTCCAGGCCCGCTTCGTGGTCGCCGCCGACGGCAGCCGCAGCGCCCTGAGAGCCATGCTGGGCGTCGAGTACCCCGGCAAAACCTACGCCGACACCTACCTGATGGGCGATTTCCCCGACACCACCGTCTACGGCAGCCGGGCGCTGATTCAGCTCTCAGCGGGCGGCGTGGTCGAGTCGTTTCCGCTGCCGGGCGGGCGCCGCCGCTGGGTGGCCCGCACCGACAGGCTGCTGCCGGACGCCACGGCTGCCGACCTGACGAAGCTGCTGCACCAGCGCACCGGCCAGTACGTGCCCGCCGCCGAGTGCTCGATGCTCAGCGCCTTTGAAACCCGCCGCCACGCCGCCGACGAGGTGGTGCAGGGCCGGGTGGCCTTCATCGGTGACGCCGCCCACCAGGTCAGCCCTATCGGCGGTCAGGGCATGACGCTGGGCTGGTGTGACGCCGCCGCGCTCTCTCCGCTGCTGGAGAACATCTTGAGTGGCACGTCTAGCCTGGACAGTCTGGCCCAGTTCGGACGAACCCGCCTGAAAGCCGCCCGCCGCGCCGCCGCGCAGGCCGAACTCAACATGTGGGCCGGGCGCCCGGCTGCCGGACTGCCCGGCTGGGCAAGGAGTGCGCTGCTGCGCGCGTTGCTGGCCTCGCCCGCCGCGCCGACGCTGGCCCGGCTGTTCACCATGCGCTGGGCGGCCCCGGCCTGAACCTTCGCCGCGCACCGGCTACCGACCACGCGCTCCAGTTCGGTTTGCGGACCCTGACCAGTTTGCTGACCCTCGGCCTGGCCGCGTTGCTGGCCTGGCGCCTGCCGCTGGCCGTCTTGCCTGCCGCTGTGGCGTTTCCGCTCGCCGCCGTGCTGACCCACATCGCCCTGATGCGCTGGGCGCTGGTCTGGCTGGAGTTGCGTCCGCCGCCGCTGGAGCACGCCTGGTACGCCGTCCGGCCCTGGGAAGCGCCGCTCTACCGTCGCCTGGGTGTGGTGGGCTACCGAAATCTGCTGCGCCGCGTCGGCTGGGAGCGCTTTCGCCGGGACGCGCTGGGCTTTGGCGGCACCCGGTCCTCGCTGGGTACTTACGAGAGGGCCACCCGCCGTGCCGAGTATAGCCACCTGCTGCTGGCGGCTGCGGGCTTCGGCGCCGTGCTGATCGCGCTGGGCCTGCGAGCCTGGGCGGCGGCGGGGTGGTTGCTGGGCACCACTCTGTTCTTCCAGGTCTACCCGGTGCTGCTGCAACGCTTACTGCGGGGCCGGGTTCAGAAATTGCGGAGATCGCCCTGGTAGACCGGCTTTCCAGTAGCGGCCAGGCGTTCCAGCAGGTCGGCGGCCCGCGTCGGCGCGTCGTAGCGGGCGAAGTCGTGGCCCAGGGTGCTGGCCCGCTGCCGCAGCTCCGAATCATCTAACACGCGCCGCACCGCCCGGCGCACCTGCCCCGGTGTAGGCGTGCTGGTGGGCAACCGGACGCCCACGCCCGCCGCCGCTACCCGGTTGCCGACTTCCGGCTTGTCCTCACTCTGGCCTGCTGATACCACCGGGACGCCGTGTGAGAGGGCGAACTGCACGCCGCCGTAGCCACCGTTGGTGACGTAGGCGCTCAGGTGCGGCATCAGGTCCGCGAAGGGCACGAAGCGGGCGGTGCGGGCATTGGCGGGCAGGTCATCCAGCTCGCCCACGCCTGCGGCCACCACCAGCAGGTTCTCGTGTGCCAGGCCGCGCAGGGTCGGCAGCACCAGTTGGCGCGGGTCCACCGCCAGGGTGCCCTGGGTGACCAGCACGACCCGGCGCCCGGCATTCAGCTCCGGCCACCACTCCGGCAGCGCTCCGCTTCGGCCCGGCGGCGGCAGCGCCCCGATAAAGTGGAGCTGGGGCGGCAGGTCGCGCAGCGCATACTCGAAGCCGGGCACGCTGGCCTGGAGCATCAGGTGCGGCGAGAGGGGCGCTGCGAACGGGCGGCGCCGAACGCCCAATCGCTCGCAGACGGCGTTCAGCTCCCGCACCGTGTCCCGGAAGAGAAGGTGCTGGGCCGCCCAGTGCAGCCCGGCGTTGCGCCAGCCGCCCAAAGCGGAGCGGTCCGGCAGCAGCCCCAGTCCGAACGGCGCGGTGTCGCGGCTGGCGATGCCCAGCGGCAAAATGCCCAGCAGCGCACACGGCGGGCCACCCAGCTCGCTGACCAGCAGCCCGGCGCTGAGGGTCTGCTCGGCCAGCACGGCGTCGGCGGGCCAGTGCCGCAGGGTGCTCAGCAGGTCGCGGAGCTGGCCTTCGAGCTGGCCCACGAAGATGTGGCGCATGTCGAACTGGGTCTGGCGCAGGCCGCGCCGCTCGGCCCGGCCTGGAAAGCTGGCGTTCAGATCGCGGTCGTCGAAGTCGCGGGCCAGCACGAACGGCTCGAAGGCGGCGCCTGCATCTTCCACCTCTTGCCGGTACCGGCGCCCGGTGTACCAGCGCAGCTCATGGCCCCGCGCCACCAGTTCGCGCACGATGGGCAGCAGCGGATATATGTGCCCGGCGATAGGTTGCGAGGCGATCAGGATTCTGGACATCGGCGCGGCTCCTTCCGTAATGCTCAGCATAGCCCTGGAGGGCGACCTGGAGCTGACTGAGCGGGCGTGGCCGGAACCTTGCCGACCCGAAATGAACCTGCATCGTCGCGGTGGCGTACATCCTGACACGGAGGTTTCACATGCTCATCACTGCAAACGCTGCCCGCCCGGTCCCGGCACCGCCACTGACGCCATTCAGACTTGCGGGCGTGCTGCTCCTGGGACTCGCGGCGCAGATGCTGACGTCTCAGGCCCAGGCGGCCAGGGTCGGCACACCGCCTCCGGCGCTGCGACAGACCGCTCAGGGCGGCGTCTGGCTCAATACACCCACGCCCGCCGGGTACTCGCTGGAGGCCCTGCGCGGCCAGGTCGTGATCGTCAATTTCTGGGTCTACTCGTGTATCAACTGCCACAACAGCCTGCCCACCTTGCAAAGCTGGTACGGCAAGTACCACGCCCAGGGGCTGGAGATCATCGGTGTCCACACCCCCGAATTCGACTCGGACAGGCCGCTGGATAACGTGGTGGCCGCCCTGAAACAAGGCGGCGTGACCTGGCCGGTCTTGCAGGACAACGCGCTGAACAACTGGCACGCCTGGGACAACCATTACTGGCCCGCGTTTTACCTGCTTGACCGCCAGGGCAAGGTCAGGGCCGTCCACAACGGTGAGATTTCCAGCCGCTATCCGGGGGCGATTCCGGGTCTGGAGAGCACCATCAAATCGCTGCTGGCCGAGAAATGAGTGACAGGCCATGAGGGCACGCAAAGCAGCGCGGCTGTCGGTGCGCCTGGCGTTGCTGGTCGGATTCGCGTCTGTAGGGGTCTGGGCCAGTCCAGCTCCCACACCGGCTGCTCCCGGCGTCCTCCAGATCAGCTTCAGCAGTGTGCCGGGGCTGCTCTACAACCGTGAGGGTGGCTCGTCGCTGACCATCACGTCGCCGTTGGGTAAGCGCGAATATAAACTCGGCGGCGTAACCGATGTCCGCGACAACCACTACTGGTCCAGCCTCACGCCGCTGCGGCTCCGGCTGGCGGCAGACGGAGGCCGCGTCAAGCTGCATACCCGGCTGTATGTCTGCGACCAGGCGGCGGGCCTGTGCAGCGTGCGCCAGCACGAGCAGAGCGTGGACCTCGTAGCGGGCGGCGTGACGAAGGTGTCGCTGCCTACAGATGGACCCCCAACCCCCAAAAACTGTAACGGAACCTTCATCACTCCTGCATCTTCGCGGCGCACTGTTGATTCAGCTCAGTTGGCTCAGCTCAAACAGATCCCCCGCGTCGGTCGTGGTTTCGCCCCTCACCTGTCGAGCAAAGCCGGGCCTGAGCGCTGAGTGTGGGCCTGACCTTCTGGACGGGAAACAGCGCCGAAGCGCTCAGAGGTCGATATGGAGCATCAGCATATGCATTTCACGTTCGCCGCCCGCAACACGCTCTACGGCGTGCTCGACACTCCTGACGCCGCCGATGGCCTGCACCACGAGTTGTGCGAGCTGGGCTTCGAGCGTGCGGAAATTCTGTACGGCAAGGCCGGGCTGCGCGAACTCGACGAGTACGGGCGCTATCACGGCCTGCTGTGCCGCATGACGCGGGTGATCCAGCACCTGACCCGCGAGCGCGAGTTCATCAGCCAGTACGCCGCTCAGCTTCACACCGGCCACCTGGTCATGAGCATCCGCAATACGGGCCGCGAGCACCGTGCCCAGCTCAAGGACGCCTTCGACCGCCACGGCGCCCACGCTGTCCACCACTACGGCCTGCTGATGGTCGACATCCTGACGCCCTGAGTGAGCCGAGTGACTGGTTTCAGGCCACCTCAGACCATTAACATGCCCCCGGTGCTGGCGAAGACGGCCCCGGTGCTGTAGCTCGATTCCTGCGAGGCCAGGAACACGTACAGCGGCGCGATCTCGGCGGGCTGGCCGGGGCGGCCCAGCGGCGTTTCGCTGCCGAAGGTCTGAATGGTCTCCTGCGGCTGGCCGCCACTGGGTTGCAGCGGCGTCCAGAAGGGGCCGGGCGCCACGGCGTTGACCCGGATGCCCTGGGCGGCGACCTGCTGGGCCAGCGCCTGCGTGAAGGCGACGATGGCGGCCTTGGTCGGCGCGTAGTCGAGCAGGTTTTTCGACGGCTGGCGCGCCTGAATGCTCGACGTGTTGATGATGCTGGCGCCCGGCTTGAGGTGCGGCATGGCCGCCTTGCTGATCCAGAACAGCGCGTAGACGTTGGTCTTGTAGGTCGCGTCGAACTGCTCGGTGGTGATATCGGCAATCGAGTCCTGGGCGGTCTGCTTGCCGCCGTTGTTGACCAGGATGTCCAGCCCGCCGAGTTCGCGCACGGCGTCCTGAATAAGCTGCTGGCAAAACGCCTCGTCGGTGAGGTCGCCCGGCAGCGCCACCGCCTTGCGTCCGGCAGCTTCGATCAGCGCGATGACTTCCTGGGCGTCGCTCTCCTCGGCGGGCAGGTAATTGATGGCCACGTCGGCGCCCTCGCGGGCGTAGGCGATGGCGGCGGCGCGGCCAATGCCGGAGTCGCCGCCGGTAATCAGCGCCTTGCGGCCCGTCAGGCGTCCGCTGCCCTGGTAACTCGCCTCGCCGTGGTCCGGCTGGGGATCCATCTTGTGAACCGTGCCCGGCGCGTTCTGCGGCTGCTTGGGGAAGGGCGGCTGGGGGTACTGGGTGAGGGGGTTTTGCATGGTGCTCTGATTGGGCTGCTTGGGAGTCTGGTCGCTCATGCGCTCAGAATGCGGCGCCGGTTCACCGCCGATGGTGGCAGACCCTTAAAGCCAGCTTTAAGTGGCGCCGGACGTGAATGTCTGCTCAACGAATCTGGAAGTCATCTGCACGTGATGGAGATAAATCCCCCCGGTTGCCACGGGTTCGTCCCTCTAAACTGACGCTCATGAACGTGATGAGTCTTCGGCGTCAACCGTGTGTAGCCTGTCTGCCCTGTGCAGCCTGCTCGCCGGATCAGGTCCGCGCTTGAGTTCGCAGGAGCGTGGGGCGGTCCTCGCCCTGTTGCACTCGTCTGCCGTGACCCCGGTGACCCGCCAGGTGTTGCTGGAGCGGCTGGACGCCCGCCAGGAGCGCCAGTTTCTGAGCGAGGCCGAGTTTAATCGGCTGCGAGCGGCAGCGGTGCGCCTGGTGCCCCACGACCCCGCCGAAATAGACGTCATCGGACCGCTGGACGCCCGGCTGCACTCCGGCCTGAGCGGCGACGGCTGGCGCTACGCCGACGCCCCGCCCGACGCTGAGGCGTACCGGACGCTGCTGGCCGCGCTGCCCGGAGGCTTCGTGACGCTGAGCGGCGAGCAACAGGACGAGGCGCTGCGTACTGTCCAGTCCAGCCACGCCCGCGCCTTCGAGGACCTGCTCAGCGAGCTGGCCGAAACCTTCTTCGCGCATCCGCTCACCCAGCACCGCATCGGCTACGTGGGCTTTGCCGACGCCCCCGGCTGGCCGAACGTCGGCCCGAACGAACTCGAAGCCCGCGAGGTGAGTCATGGCGGGCAGTGATCTGCCGGTGGACCTCCCCAGCGACCTCGATGTGCTGGTGATCGGCACCGGGGCGGGCGGTTCGCCGCTGCTGGCCCGGCTGGCCGTGTCCGGGCTGAAGGTCGCCGCACTCGAAGCCGGGGTTCGCCACCCACCCTCCGGCATCGCCACCGATGAGGTCGCCCAGGCCGGGCTGTTCTGGATGGACGAGCGGCTCTCCGCCGGGGCCGACCCGCTGGCCTTCGGGCGCAACAATTCCGGGCGCGGCGTGGGCGGCAGCACGCTGCACTACACCGCCTACACGCCCCGCGCCCAGCCCGACGATTTCCGGCTACGCAGCGAATTCGGCCAGGGCGTCGACTGGCCGCTGGACTACGCCGATCTGGAGCCCTACTACGAGGAAGTCGAGCAGTTTCTGGGCGTCTCCGGCCCCGAAACCTATCCCTGGGGACCGGCCCGGCAGCGGCCCTACCGCCACCCGGCGCTGCCCCTCAACGGCGCCGCCCGGCTGATGGCGCGGGCCTGTGAGCAGGCCGGAATTCGGACCTCGCCCGCCGCCAACGCCGCCCTGAGTCGCCCGCAACAGCAGGAAGGCTACGGTGAGCGCCACGCCTGCACCAACCGGGGATTTTGCCAGGCAGGCTGTTCGGTGGGCGCCAAGGCCAGCATGGACATCACCTACCTGGCGCTGGCCGAGGCGCACGGCGCCCGCATCATCGACGGCGCCTTCGTCACTGAACTGACCCTGACGAACGGGCGGGTGGACGGGGCCGTTTTTGTGCGCAATGCTACCGAGCAGCGCCTGAAGGCCAAGACCGTCGTGCTCTCGGCGGGCGCCGTGGAGACCCCCCGGCTGCTGCTGCGCCAGGGGCTCGCCAACGCCAGCGGGCAGGTCGGGCGCAACTTCATGGCCCACGTCGGGGTCCAGGTCTGGGGTCAGGTGGATGACGACCTGCGGCCCTACAAGGGCATTCCCGGCGGCCTCATCAGCGAGGACACCCACCGGCTGCCCGGTATCGTGGGCGGCTACCTGCTGCAATCGCTGGGCGTCATGCCCGTCACCTACGCGGCCCAGTACGCGCGCGGCACGCTGACCTGGGGCCAGCAACTGATCGACCACATGCGCGGCTACAACCACGTCGCGGGCATCAACGTGCTGGGCGACTGCCTGCCCTACGAGCACAATTACCTGGAACTCACAGGCGAGCTGGACGTGCGGGGGCTGCCCAAGCCGCGCATTCACTTTTCATTCGGCGACAACGAGAAGCGCATGGGCGAACACGCCGAAACGCTGATGCGCTCGTTGTGGGCCAGCATCGGCGCCGAGCAAATTTGGGCGCTGCCCCGCGCCGCGCACACCCTCGGCACCGCCCGGATGGGCCACGACCCGGCGGTCAATGTGGTGGACGCCTACGGAAGCGTCCACGACACGCCGGGGCTGTGGATCTGCGACAACTCGACCTACCCCAGCGCCCTGGGCGTCAACCCGGCCCTGACCCAGATGGCGCTGAGCCTGCGCGCCGCCGACGAACTCATCAGGAGAATCCGGGCGTGACGATCATCCCCACAGCACCACAGGACTGACATGGCCAAACAAGCGGATTTTCTGGACTACCTGAATCAGACCGGCGTGAAGGTGGCGGGCAAGAAAGTCTTTACCGGCGACGAGTTCGGCGGGCGGCCCGGTTCGTGTGGGCGCGGCCTGCCGACCGGATCAGCGGGCAATTTCATGTTCGCCACCGGCATCGAGTGCTCGGTTCCGACCATCAAGGGCGGCACGGTGCGGCGCGACCAGATGCGCGAAACCGGCCACCTGGAGCACTATCAGCGCGACTTCGAACTGGTGAACGAACTCGGCCTCAAATACCTGCGCTACGGGCTGCCGTACCACACCATCAACACCGGCCCCGGCGTCTACGACTGGACGCTGGCCGACGAGCTGATGGGGGCGCTGCGCACATCGGGCATCACCCCGATTCTCGATCTGCTGCACTTCGGGGTGCCCGACTGGCTGGGCAATTTCCAGAATCCGGAACTGCCGGTTCACTTTGCCGCCTACGCCGGGGAGGTGGCCCGGCGCTACGGCTGGGTGCGCCACTTCACGCCGGTCAACGAGCTGTACGTCACCGCCCGCCTGAGTGCGCGCGACGGCCTGTGGAACGAGGAGTTGCGCAGCGAGCGGGCCTTCGTGACCGCCATCAAGCACGGGGTGGCCGCCAGCCGCCTGGCCTGCCTGGCGATCACCCAGGAATGCCCCAGTGCCGTCTTCGTTCAGAGCGAGAGCGCCGAGTACCTCCACGACGTCTGCGCCGAGCCCCGCGAGGATCTGCGGCTGCACAACAAGATGAACCACGTCTCGCTCGATCTGATGTACGCCCACCTGCCCGACGCCGAGGTCTACCGCCACCTGCGCCACCACGGCCTGGGCGAGTCCGAGTTCACCTGGTTCATGAGCTGCGAGCCGCCCGGCCACCACATCATCGGCACCGATTACTACGGACGCAACGAGCGCATCATCCTGCCGGACCGCAGCGAGTTGCAGGCCGAGGATATTCTCGGCTGGCACGAGCTGGCCCGGCGCATCTACCACCGCTACAGAAAACCGATCATGCACACCGAGACCAACACCTTCGACGCACAGCGCAACCCCGCCTGGTTGTGGAAGCAGTGGATGAACGTGCTGACGCTGCGCGCCGAGGGCGTGCCGGTGGTGGGTTTTACCTGGTACTCGCTGACCGACCAGATCGACTGGGATACCGCCCTGGCCGAAGAAAACGGGCGCGTCAACGCCGTGGGCCTGTATGATTTGCACCGCAGTCCCCGCCCGGTGGCCGCCGCCTACCGGCAACTGTTGGAGCAGTTCGGGCAGATTCCGATGGTGCCGCACGGCGAGATGTTCGAGTTGACCACCGGTCCGGCGCTGGTCAAGGTGCAGGTGTGAGCACGAACCGACTGGTGCTGCTTCACGGCTTCGGCACTTCGGGGGCCGTCTGGCGGCAGGTTATCTCAGAGCTGGACCAGGGCACCCTGACTCCCGATCTCCAGGGCTTCGGCGACGCGGCGGCGCGGGGCAAAGCCGGTCAGACGACGGGCGACCTGACCGCCGATCTGGCCCGGCAACTTCGCCAGGTAGGCGCGGGGCCGTACCGGGTCGCCGGGCACTCGATGGGCGCCAAGGTGGCGCTGCTGCTGGCGATCCGCCACCCCGAACTGGTCGGCGAGCTGCTGCTGATCGCGCCCTCGCCGCCGGGGGGCGAACCGATGACGCCGCCGGGCCGCGCCGACCTGCGGGCCGCTCACGCCGACGCTGCCGCACTCGAAGCGCAGTACCGGGCCATCAGCCGTCGCCCCCTGCCCGCGCCGGACCTGGCCGCCCTGATCCGTGACGGCGTGCGGGCCAGCCTGGTCGCCTGGCACGCCTGGACCGAGGTGGGCAGCCTGGAAGACCTGCGCTCCGAGCTGGTCGGCAGTCGCCTGAGCCCGGCCCATCCGGACCCGCTGCCCATCCGGGTGCTGTACTCGGAGGACGACCCGGCCATCCCGCCGCAGACTGTTCAGGACATGGTGCTCAGGTTGCTGCCCCAGGCGACGGCCACCGTCATTCAGGGCGTCGGCCACCTGATTCCCCTCGAAGATCCGCAGGCGGTGCTGGCGCTGATCGGGGCGGGTTCACAGGCCGACTCAACGTGAGCCGCGTCAGGTGCGCTCAGCATCAGAGACTGTCTGGAAAGTAAGAAGTCGGGCAATACTGTCTCATCGATATGAGTAGAATCAAAGGATGCAATTGTATCCAACCGATACGACAGATGAAGAGTGGGGGATTCTCAAGCCGCTCATTCCGGCCCCGAAGTCAGG
>NZ_JANYGJ010000017.1 GCF_025362455.1 Deinococcus sp.
TGGCCTAGATAAACTGCTTAGAGCAGATGTCATAAAAAGACCCTTTTTATGACCGAGCGGAGCGAGTAGTTTTGACTGAGTAGGACGCAGAATGGAGGCGCGGGGAGGCTGTTTTCCCCGTGGCGTAATTCGGAGTACTGCACTAAGTATGTCCTTGCTAACATTTCGGGCTTCCGCAAAAAGCGCTCCATCCCTCCACTCCCGCCAGGACATACTTTCTTCCTCACTCGCTTTTCGTCGTGAACGGACACCCATGAGGGTGCCACTCCTCCCGCTCGGTAAAGCTAAAGCTTTACAGGGAGATACTCAGCTCGCCGCCAACGCCTCCAGCACACGCCTGAGCCCGCCGTCCAGCGCCGCCAGGGCCTCACCGATGCGCCAGGCCAGGCGGTCACGCGGCCCCACGAGGTTGCTCACCCCGCGCACCTCGGTGACCGGGACACCCGCCAGGAGCGCCGCGTGGGCGACCCCGGCGCCCTCCATGCCCTCGACGAGTGCGCCGGGCAGGCGGCGAAGCAGCTCAGCCGCCCCGACAGCGCTGCCGGTCACGCTGCTGACGGTCACGAACGGTCCACGGGGAAGGTCCACGGTGCCCGTCCAGCACGAAAAGCGGCCCGGATTGCCCGCTGCGACCTCCAGGCCCAGGTCACCCAGGGGCAGGAACGTTTCAGCGTCCCAGGCGCCCAGATCGGCCTGCACGATCTCGGAGGCGAGGGCCACGTCACCGATCTTGAGTCCGCTGCCCGCAAACGCGCCGCCGATGCCCGCGCTGATGGCCAGGTCGAAGCGCGATTCAAGCAGTGCCGCCTGGGTCGCCAGCGCCGCCGCCACCGGTCCCACGCCGCTGACGATCACCTGGATGTCCACGCCGGGCACCCTCAACTCACCCAGCCTCAACTCACCCAGCCGCACGGCTTCTCCGGCAGTGGCGACGACGATCAGCACACGCTTCATAAGCCGAGTTTAGCGTTCCAGCTTGAAGCCTCTGACCCGCCCCATAAACGCCTGGACCTGCTCGGCGCTGGGTTCGGGGCCGTAGCGCAGGGTCTGGTATTCGCCCACCAGCGCCTCGATGGCGGCGGCCTGGCCGGGGTGCTGGGCGGCGGCCCGCACGGCGTAGGCGCTGCCCGGCTCCTGGGGGGCACGCGGCAGCTTCAGGCGGCGGCTGAGCAGCTCATAGGCCCGCACCAGCGGCTCGGCTCTGGCTTTGCGGCGCAGCAGCATCGGCACGCCCGCCAGCAGCAACACCAGGGCGCCCACCAGGGTCAGCTTGAAGCTGCCGAACTCGCCCAGGCCCAGCTTGGCGAACAGTTGGCGCTGTTGGTCGCCGTCGTAACCGATGACCCAGGTGTTCCAGAGGTTTTGCAGGGCGTCCAGGCGCAGACTCAGCCCTTTGAAGAGGCCGAAGGTGCCGCCTGAGAGCCCCGGCGCGTTGGGAATGGCCCGCACGCCCTGCTCGATGCGGTCCGGCGAGACGGTGGCCGTCGGATCGACCCGAATCCAGCCCTGGCCGGGCAGCCACACCTCGGTCCAGGCGTGGGCGTTGGCCTGGCGCACGATCAGGTAGTTGCCGTTGGCCTCGGCGCCCTGGTAGCCGGTGACCACGCGGGCCGGAATGCCAGCCGCCCGCATCATGAAGGCGTAGGCGCTGGCGTAATGCTCACAGAAGCCGCGTTTGCTGCGAAACACGAAGTCGTCTAAGCCGTTGACGGTGCTCAGCAGCGGCGGGTTGAGGGTGTAGGCGTAGCCGCCCTGCCTGAACACGTTCAGACCCGCCCTGACGCGCTCGGCGGGCGGCAACTTCAGCCAGCCCGCCGCCAGTTCGCGCAGGCGTGGATTGCTACCCACCGGCAACTCCAGATTGCGGCCCAGCCAGGCGCCGTCGGCGTTCAGGCCGTACTGGAAGGTGGTCACGGCGCTGAGCCTGAAACGGGTCCGGGCACCGATGCGCGTCGGCTTGATGACCTGCAAGTTCTGGGTGATGGTGGTCCCGGCAGGCAGCGAGCCGGGGGCGTCCAGGGCCAGCACCCAGGCGCGTTCGTGCGGCTCGACGGTCAGGGTGTAGCTCTGCGGCGGGCTGCTGGAGACCACCTGGGGAAGGGCGCGGGGACTGGGGCCGATGCGCCAGGCGGCGCCGTCGAAGACCTCCATGACCGGGCCGCGCCAGTACAGCGCACTCGGCGGCGGTACGGCTCCGTCGAACTGGGCGCGGAAGGCCACCTCGTCGCTGAGCGCCAGCGAGCTGATGCCGCCCGGATTCACGCTGTCGGATAAGCCCGACGAACTCTGATTGCCGCTGACCGGCATCTGCCACAGCGGGCTGTCGGGGCGCGGGAACAGCACGAACAGCGCGGCGGCCAGCGGCAGGGCTTGCAGCAGCAGCGTGGCCGATGACCTCAGCAGTGGCCTGAAGCGCCCGAAGCCCCGGCCCCCAAACCCTTGATTCTGGGCCTTGAAGATTTCCGCAAAGGCCGTGGGCTGCTCCGAAACCGCCAGCACCGCGCACAGCGCGAGCATCGAGAGCAGGGCGTGGACGGCGGTCAGGGTGTCTTGCACGAAGAAAAAATGCGTGACGGTCAGAAAAAAGCCCAGCAGCACCAGCATCTGAAGGTCGCGCCCGCTGCGGGTCTCCACGGTTTTGAGGGCCAGCAGCACCACCAGGATGGCCGTGCCGCCGTCGCGTCCCAGCAGGGTCTCGAAGGCCCGCGTCAGGCCCCAGCCGGTCAGCACCACCAGCAGTAGCAGCACCAGCGACTGGGCAGCGCCGGGCAGCGCCGGAGCCCGCCTGAGCGCCACCGCCGCCCGGTACGCCAGCAGCGCCAGCACCAGTAGCGCGCCCCAGGGCGGCATCCGGGTCAGGTCGGGGGCCATGCACAGCGCCAGGGCCGCCAGCAAGCCCAGCAGCGGCACGGTACTCAGGGCAGCGGGCAACGGCGGCGGCGCCCGTCCACCTGATCTGAATGAGCGCAGGGTGATGGGCCGGGTCAGCAGGCTCAGAGCGCGGGGTTCGGGGGTCATGGGCGCCCCTGGCGGCTGGCTTTGGACAAATTGACTTTGCCTGGGCTGGACTTGCCTGAGCTGGACTTGCCTGGGCTGGCTTTCATCGGCGCATCGTCCGGCAACTGCCAGCGGGCCAGTTCGCGCAGGCTGCGCCGGGCCTGGGCCTCACCGCCGCCTTCCTCCAGGTTCAGGCCGGGCAACTCCAGGCGGTAACGGGCGTCCTGTGAGCGGGCCCGCAGCACCCAGGCGCTCAGGCGAGACAGGCGCTGTTCGGTGTCCAGGCCGCGAATATCGGCAAAACTCAGGCGCAGGCTCAGGCTGGCGGGGGCGTCGAAGAGTTTGGTCTGCAACTCCCCGGTGCGGGCCGACTGGCGCCAGGCCATCAGCCGGGGCGCGTCGCCGGACACGTAGGCGCGGATGCCGGAAAAGTCTTCCTGGCCGGGCATCCGTTTCTCGCCGCTGCCCTCGCCCGCCCGCACGCCAGGCAGCGGCGGCGCGCCTTGTTCGGGGGCCGGATATACCAGCGCCTCGGCGCTCAGCAGCGGATAGGTCACGCCGCGCCACAGCCCCAGCAGGTCACGGGCCTCCAGCCGCAGCCGGGGCAGCGTCAGCGGGCCGCGCCGGGCGGCGTGAATCAGCACCTCGGTGATGGTCTCGGTGTTGCCCGGCAGATCGACGCGGGTAATGCTCGCGGTGCGGGGCCGGTGCGCCCGGATACGCAGACCGGTGCGCTGCTGGCCGGATGGGTTGTGGACGCGCAGCGCGAAGGCGGCGTCCTGCCCGGCCCAGGCGCTTTCGGGGGCGGCGGCCCGCAGGGTCAGGCCACTCAGGCTGCGCGAGGCCGACACCGCGCCCACCACCCACAAGCCCAACATCAAAAAGGTCACCAGGTAGCCCAGGCTGAGCTGATAATTCACGCAGCCGATCAGGGTCAGCACAGATGCACCCAGAAACGCCGCGCCGAAACGGGTCGGATAGACGCGCGGGCCTCTGGAAAAATGGGTGGCCGAGGCGATGGTGATGCCCTGCCCGGCGTCGGCATTGCCGTCGTCGCTGGCCCACTCGCTGAGGCGCTCGCGCAGACGGGACCGGGTGGGGGAGGAAGGAATCTGGGTCATGCGTCGTCTCTCCCCGGAATGCTGAAGTGAGGTCGATGTGGGACTGGGCCGCTGCGTCTGGATGACCGAATGTGGGTATCGGGGTCTGCGTTACCGGCTCTGGAGACTGCCCACCCCGAACTGGCTGCTCAGGGAATCGGCACGCTGGCGATCAGGCTGGCGGCGACTTCCGGACTCGGCGCCCCGCTGGAGCGGCCCAGCAGGCGGTGGGCGGCCACACTGGGAAACACCGCCCGCACGTCTTCGGGGAGTGCCAGATTGCGCCCCGACAGCCAGGCCCAGGCCCGCGCCGCCGAGAGCAGGCCCAGCGCGGCGCGGGGGCTCAGGCCCGCCTGCACCTCCGGGTGGGTGCGCGAGGCGCTGACCAGGGCCAGCACGTAGTCGGCCAGCGCCCCGGAGACATGCACCGCCGCCGCCGCCTGCTGGGCGCCCAGCAGCGCCTGTGGGCTCAGCACCGGGCTCAGCCCTCTGGCCGCCTCACGCCGACCTCCGGCCAGCAGCAGTTCGCGCTCGGCGCGGGGGTCGGGGTAGCCGAGCGAGACGGTCATCAGAAACCTGTCCAGTTGAGATTCGGGCAGGGCGAAGGTGCCCAGTTGCGAGGCCGGGTTCTGGGTGGCGATCACGAAAAACGGCGTCGGCAGGGGCCGGGTGGTGCCGCCCTCGCTGACCTGGCGCTCCTCCATGGCCTCGAGCAGCGCCGACTGGGTTTTGGGCGTGGCGCGGTTGACCTCATCGGCCAGCAGCAGTTGGGTAAAGATCGGCCCCTCGTGAAAGCGGAATTCGCGCCCCTGCGGCTCGTAGATGCTGACGCCCAGCAGATCGGCGGGCAGCAGGTCGGAGGTGAACTGCATCCGGGCAAACTGGAGGCCCAGCGTGGCGGCCAGCGCCTGCGCCAGCGTGGTTTTACCCACCCCCGGCACATCTTCGAGCAGCAGGTGGCCGCCCGCCAGCAGGCAGGCCAGCGAAAGCCGCACCTGCCCGGACTTGCCCAGAATCACGCTGCTGAGCTGGGTCAGCGCCGTGACCGCTAAGGCGCTCAGATCAGCGGGCGCCGTGTTGAGCTGGGTGGCCGTCATCCGGCCTGCTGGGAGGAGCGCGTGAGAACAGGCCGGGTCATCTACGCAGCTTAATGAACTCCTTCTGGCAAAAGGCTTACGGCTCTTACCATCGGACGGCCACCGCACGGCCCGGCGTGGTCCCCGCTACACTCTGGGCATGATTACTGTCGATCTGAGCGGAAAAACAGCCCTGGTCATGGGCGTCGCCAACGCCCGCAGTCTCGGCTGGGCCATCGCCGAGCAGCTCCTGGCCGCCGGGGCGCGGGTGGCCTTCAGCTATCAGGGCGAGCGGCTGTTACCTGAACTCGAAAAGCTCACCAAAGACCATCCCGGTGTGCTGCTCCAGCAGGCCGACGCCACCAGCGAGGCCGATCTGAGTGCGCTGTTCGCCCGCATCAAAGCCGAATTCGGCAGCCTGGACGGCGTGGTCCACTCGATTGCCTACGCGCCCCGTGAGGCGATGGAGGGCCGCTTCGTCGACACCACGCCCGCCGATTTCAACACCGCCCTGAGCGTCAGCGCCTACACCCTCATCAGCGTCTGCCGCCACGCCGAGCCGCTGCTCAGGACGGGCAGCAGCGTGGTCAGTTTGACCTACCACGCCTCGCAGAAAGTGGTGCCTAAATACAACGTCATGGGCGTGGCCAAAGCCGCCCTGGAAGCCGCCACCCGTTACCTGGCCGCCGAGCTGGGGCCGCAGGGCGTGCGCGTCAACACCATCAGCGCCGGGCCGATGCGCACCATCGCCGCGCGCAGCATTCCGGGCTTTGCCACCATGTACGATCAGGCCGCCCAGGCCGCGCCGCTGGGCCGCAACGCCACCCCGCAGGAAGTCGGCAAACTGGGCGTATTTTTGCTCAGCGATTTGTCGAGCGGCATGACGGGCCAGGTCGTGTACGTGGACGCAGGCAGCAGCGTGATGGCGATGAAGATGCCGGG
>NZ_JANYGJ010000039.1 GCF_025362455.1 Deinococcus sp.
CTGCTCTCCCCAGCGCTCGCTGAACTTGCCTGCCGAGGCGTTGACCACCTTGGCACCTTCGGGCACCAGGCTGACCAGGGCGCCCTCGAAGGCCGCCGTGCCGCTGCCGGTGACGATGACGGCCTCGTAGGGGTCGCCCAGCAGGGCGCTGAGCTGGCCGCGCACGGTCATGAACTTCGCTCTGGCTTCGGGGCTACGGTGGTGCATCTGCGGCTGAGCCAGCGCCAGCAGCGCTTCGGGCGAGACTTCCACCGGGCCGGGGGCGATCAGGCGGCGGCGGTTGAGCGGGACGTGGGGGGCATTGGACATGGATGTATTGTGCCGCGTTTGGAGCGATGATGTGACGGGGGTTGCCAGTAAAAACAGGCCGCACCCGGGTGGGGGATGCGGCCTGTGGAACGCGGCGCGGCCTGAGCTGAAGCCGGTAGGTTTGAATACTGGCTTGCGTTACAGTAGCAGGTTTGGGCGCCGCGTTGCTGAGAGGTCAGTGGCTAGGTGCTAAGACTTTAATGACTGGCGCCGTGACGACGGGCTGGATCACCGCTATGGGCGTGACCGCCTTAAAGTCGTCAGGGATGATGCCCGTCCCACTGATAGGTGGGCGACTCGTGAGACAGCCGAATTGTCCGCAACCGGAGCCAGCGTGAGCCGGAGCCAGGCTGACTAAACCCACAACGTAGGCGACAAAAATCACCGCTGCTTTCTTCTGTACTTTCATTTCTCCTCCTACCAGACGAACTAAATTTGTATCTGGATCCAGAATAAGTAGTCAGCGTGACACAGACGTGATAATGTTTATCCGATCAAATATTTAGCTTAAGACCCTTCCCATCCAACTCTAAAGTGGCAATTTTTCTGTTAATCACCATCAGCTCGTCTGAGTTGACTTTCCCTAACAGTTCGATGTTGGAGAAAATTGGATCAGACATGACATTCTTAGCATCCTCAAATCTCTCCACTTCAATATATATCTCAACAATACTTAGTTTTGTTTTGACTATTTGATCGACGCTGGAAATTGTTTCGGCTATCCTTTCAGCTTCAGCAAGAGCTTTTAGGGCGCTTTCCAACTTACCCTCAAAACGCAACAAGTCAGCTCGCAAATGATTCATCCACCATAATCCTCTATCGTCTTGCTCCTCTAAACCCAATGATTCTAATTTTTCAACGGCATCACGGGCATCCTGCTCGTTCCTCATACACACCGCCTGGTCCGCCAAATTAAATAAAGCCAGCCGTTCATAAGCTGTGTCATCCAAATCCTGCGCCAATTCCAGCGCCAGCAGCCCAAAAGCCCGCGCTTCCTCATTCTCGCCAGACCTGTAGGCCAGATCAAAGCTATTAAACAACGACCTCAACTGTCCCATCCGACTCCCCGCCCGCTCAAACCCTTGCCGCGCCAGCTCTGCGTGGTGCCTAGCCATCTCCAGCTCACCGGTTTCCAGGGCGCTGGCGGTCAACGAGTGGTTCAACCTGCCGAACAGCTCCGGCATTCCGGCCAGAGTCACACCGTCCAAGGTCAGGCCCAATCTCAACTGCGCCTGGGCGTCGGCGTGGCGGCCCAGGTACACGCAGGCGTTGCCGCATTCTAGCAAGGCGCGGGCGTGCTGCTCCGGCGTGATGTTGGGGTCGGGCAATACCAGCTCGCCCAGTTCCAGCACCTCGTGGTAGCGGCCTCCCTGAAACAGCCATTCGAGCCGGGCCAGCCGCGCTTCGGTCCACCAGCTCGCCTCACCCTCACGGTAGGCCAGGGCTTCGAGGCGTTCGACCTCGGTTTTCCAGCCGCTGCGGTCGTCCACCGTGCGCCACCACAGCAACCGGCGGCGGTGGACTGCTAGCCGGACATCCGGGTCCAGGCGGCCCTCCAGGGCACGCTGCGAATGCGCCAGCGCCTGCGGATAGGCGTAGACCCGCTCGGCGGCGCGGGCAGCCCGCCACCACCAGTCGGCGGCGTCCTCGCCAGCGGCCTCTAAATGCTGGGCCACGCTCTCCAGCGGACCACCCGATTTTTCGAGCACGGCGGCCATGTGCCGGTGCAGCAGCCCCGCCCTGGCCGGACTCAGCGACGACAATATGGCCCGGCGAATCAGGTCGTGGGCGAATTTGAAATTACCGCCCGCGTCTTCGAGCATTCCGGCCAGCACGGCGCCTTCGAGCACTTCCAGGCAGGCCCACTCGTCGAGCGCTGTGGTTCCGGCCAGCTCGCGCACCGAGAAGGAGCCGCTGGACACGCTGGCGGCCTCCAACACGCGGCGGGCCTCGGCGCCCAGGCGCTCCAGTCGCTGCAAGATCAGGGCACGCACCGGGGCGGCCTCGCTCTCGGCGGGAATGGTCAGTGGTCCGGCGCCCTGGGTGCCGATCAGCAGCCGCAGGGTTTCGCGCACGGCCAGCGGGTTCCCGGCGGTGGCGTCCTGCAACCAGGCCACGAAAGCCGGGTCGGGCACGGTTTCGGTCCAGTCGGCAGTCAGGCGGGCCAGGTCGGCGCCTTTTAGCGGCGCCAGGGTCAGACGCAAAACTTCTGGGCCGAACAGTTTGCTGGCCGGGGCGTTGTGCGACAGCTCCAGGGGCCGGGCGGTGGCGATGACCCAGGCGCCCACCTGACGGCAGCGCTCCAGCACGGCGGGCAGCACCTCCAGCGTGGCGCTGTCGAACCAGTGCAGGTCATCGAGCAGCAAAATACCGTCGGCGCCCAGGCGGTCCTCGATGATGCGGGCCACCGCTCGCTGGAACCCTGCCCGCAGCGCCGGGTCGGGCGGCAGCTTTTTGCCGGGCAGCATCGGAAACAGCTCGCCGCGTTCACTGTCGCTCAGACCCGGCAGGTGGCGTTCCAGGGCGGCGGTGGCGGGCGAAAAGGGGATGTTCAGGGCCGCCTCGTAGCCGGTCAGGGTCAGCACCTTGACGTTGCCGCAGGCGGCGCGGGCCAGCGTGCTCTTGCCGATGCCCGGCTCGCCCAGCAGCAGCACC
>NZ_JANYGJ010000054.1 GCF_025362455.1 Deinococcus sp.
CAGGTAGCTGCGCTCGCAGAAGCGGTCCGCCAGTTTCTGCCCCTGATATTCGAGGTAGGTGGTCACGGCGGCCTTGCCCGGCTGGCGCGGGCTGGGACCGGACTGGGTATGTTCCAGACTCTGTGGACTGCGGTAACTCAGCATGGCAATCTGGCGGGCGACCTTGAGGCCCTCGCCACCGGGGGCGCTGTGGATGGCGCTGCGGGCGGCGGTGTTGAGCCCGACCGCCCAGGCCGAATGCCGCGCCGGGGCGCCGATAATCACGGCTTTGCTCACCAGATCGGGAAAGGTGCTCAGCCAGGCATACGCCTGCATTCCGCCCATGCTGCCGCCCACCACACTGACGCGCTCGACGCCCAGGTGCCGCAGCAACTCGCGCTGGACCCGCACCATGTCCGTCAGGCTGAGGCTGTCGGTGTCCAGCTCGGCGGGGCCGCTGCTGCCCGCGCAGCCGCCCAGGACGTTGCTGCATACGATGTAATTCCGATTCGGATCGAGCGCCTGACCCTCACCGAACAGCCCCGGCCACCACTGATGTACCGCGCTGTCGCCGGTCAGCGCGTGGAGGACCAGCAGCGCCTGGGTATCCGGCGTGCCGTAGGTGTGGTAGGCCACTCGCACGTCGCTGACGACCTGGCCGCTGTCGAGCAGCAGCGGCGCGTCACGGAACAGGAGGGCCGTACATCGTTTGGGAATGTCGGCAGGCGGAGGCAGAATAATCGGCGCAGTCTCCACCGCCGTCACACCGACTCCAGCACCGGCACGAGGGCCTGGGCGAAGTCTTCTTTGATGTCCTCGATGTGCTCGATGCCCACCGACACCCGCACCATGCCAGGGGTCACGCCCGCCGCCGTCTGCGACTCGGCGCTGAGCTGCGAATGCGTGGTGCTGGCCGGATGAATGACCAGGGTGCGGGTGTCGCCCACGTTGGCGACGTGCTGCGCCAGCTTGACCCGCTCGATGAACGCTTCCCCGGCTGAGCGTCCACCCTTCAGCTCGAAGGTCAGCACGCCGCCCGCGCCGCGCGGCAGGTACTTCTGCGCCCGTGCGTAGTGTGGATGGCTCTCCAGGCCCGGATAGGTGACCCGGCTGACCTCCGGCTGTTCCAGCAGCCAGCGGGCCAGGCTCAGTGCGTTCCCGGCGTGCCGCTCGCCGCGCAACGACAGGGTTTCGAGACCCTGAATGAAGTTCCACGCCTGCTGAGGCGCCAGCGTCGCCCCCTGGTCGCGCAGCCCCTCAGTGCGGGCACGCAGGATGAAGGCCAGGTTCGGCAATCCCATCGCGTTGCCCTCGCCGAAGGTCTCCCAGAAGTTCAGGCCGTGGTAGCTGGGACTCGGCTCGGTCATCAGCGGGTAGCGCCCGTTGCCCCAGTTGAAGCCTCCCCCGTCCACAATCACGCCGCCGATGCCGTTGCCGTGCCCACCGATCCATTTCGAGGCGCTTTCGACCAGCAGGTCTGCGCCGTGCTTGAGCGGCTGGGCGAAGTACCCCCCGGCCCCGAAGGTGTTGTCCACGATCACGGCCACGCCCTGCGCGTGTGCGGCGGCAGCCACGCCCTCGAAATCGGGGATGTTGAGCGCCGGGTTGCCGATGGTTTCCAGGTAAATGGCGCGGGTATGATCGTCGATCAGCGCGGCGAATTCCTCTGGCCGTTCCTCGCTGGAGGTGAAGCGCACCTCGATGCCCAGCCGGGCCAGCGTCACCTTGAACTGGTTGACCGTGCCGCCGTAGAGGTTCGGCGTGCTGATTATGTTGTCTCCAGCCTGCGCCAGCGTGGTGATCGCCAGGAACTGGGCGGCGTGCCCGCTCGCCACCGCCAGCGCCGCCACGCCGCCCTCCAGGGCCGCCACGCGCTGCTCGAACACGTCGGTGGTCGGGTTCATGATCCGCGAGTAGATATTGCCGAAGGCCCGCAGCCCGAACAGGTCGGCGGCGTGCTGAGGCGACTCGAACACGTAGCTGTTGGTGGCGTAGATCGGCACGGCCTGGGCGCCCGTCGTCGGGTCGGGCTTCTGTCCGGCGTGAACTTGCAGGGTTTCAAAGTGCTGGCTTTTTTTGGATGAGTCGGTCATGGTGGGCCTCCGGGAGTGAGAAACGTCCGGGGCCAACAAAAAGCCCCTCGCCTGTTGAGGGAGGGTGCGCTGTGAACCGCAAAAACCCTGCCCTTATCGGTCCCACGCGCGGTTGATCGTCAACGCTTGCGGTGGGCTGGAGAAAGCACCGTGTCCGAGATGAGGGACCGGTTGCTGCGCCGTCACTGAGCCAGGTCTCTCAGGCGCTCTGGATAAGAGTGTTCACAGGCCAAACTAATAAAAAGCGGGCCGCTGAACTTGTTGAGTCTAGCGGGTGGGGGGAGGGTGGTCAAGGCGGAAGTGGGAGGTGGGAGGTGGGAAAAGATCAAGCCCACTTCCCATTCCCCACTTCCCACAACCCATTCAGTATGTGTGAAACCCGACCAGCCCCGTCGATTCGGACCAGTCGGCGTCCACGGCAGCGACGGCGGCGTGTTTGGGGCCGCGCCTGAGCCAGTGCAACAGCCGTTCCAGGTCTTCCTGGTGGCCTTCAGCGACGACTTCCACGCGGCCATCGACGGTATTCTCGGCGTAGCCCGCCAGGCTCAGGTCGCGGGCATGCCGCTGGATGTACAGGCGATACCCCACGCCCTGCACGGTGCCGGAAATAAGGGCGGTCAGACGCATGGGAAGGAGTGTAGCAGGGGGCGGGGGCGCAGAAGTGGGGCGAAGTTTGCGGTTGGAACGGCTGTTTCAGTTATAGCTTCAACCTGATAAACGCGGCCAATTCAGTTTGGTGTTCAGAGCCGATAAAGACGCTACGCCCACTTCTCAAAATCATAGAAACGCCCTGTCGGCTGCTAGCGATATAAGCGCGGCGTTGTCCGAATGCGATGCGAAAACCCCAGCCGCCGTACTCGGCGAGTGGGTTTACCGCCGTCTCTCTGAGTTCGGTGATGTCCTTCAGGGGGAAGATGGCTCTGAACCCGCCCAAACGAACGTTGATGGACTCAGCATTGACAACGGTCTTCAAAGTGCGGAAAGATGCCATATAAACGAGTCCCGCGCCATACACGAGTATCAGGATCGCCAGCGCCGGAATAGAGATAGGTCGGTTGCCGAGTGCCGTTCCATTCCACTGTATAGCAAGGGCCAGCACAAGGCCCGCCCAGACGATCCAGCCGACGATCAAACCTACAGAGAAGCCTCTGGGCAGGCGTTGAAGCTCGTGATACTCGGCAGTCGCGGACATCTTTCCTCCATTTTTACACCATCGGCAACGGATTGATCATCCCCGCCGCCGCAGGCTCCAGATTCGGCATCAGCGGGAGCGTTTGCCCGTCAGCGCCGACCAGTTCGCCGTAGAGCATGTGCGGCGTGGTGGCGGTCACGCGGGCCTGGTACAGCCCAGCTCCCGCAGCGCCGATGGCCCTGGGGACCACGATGGGGTGGTTGCCCCGCGTGTGGCCTTCCAGCGACCCGGCGGTGTGGGCGTCGCCGCGCAATAGCACCTCCTGCACTGTACCCTGAAAGCGGGCGTTGCGTCGAGCGCTCCAGTCTTTCTGCCGCACGATCAGGCGCTGGAGCCGCTCGGTTTTGACCTCGCGGGGCAGGTCTTGAAAGTGTTTATAACTGGGCGTGCCGGGGCGCGGAGAATAAATGAACATGTAGGCCGAGTCGTAGCCCACCTCGTCGTACAGGCTCAGCGTGTCCTGAAAGTCGGCTTCGGTTTCGCCGGGAAAGCCCACGATGATGTCGGTGGCGAGCACCGCGTCCGGCAGGTGCCGCTTGATCTGCCCGATGTGCGTCAGGTACTTCTCACGGGTGTACTCACGGGCCATGCGCCGCAGCACGGCGTCCGAGCCGCTCTGCACCGGCAGATGCACGAAGTCGCAGACGGCGGGCGTCTCGGCCATCGCCACAGCCACGTCCTCGGTGAAGTTCATCGGGTGGCTGGTGGTGAACTTGACGCGCCGGATGCCGCTGCTGCCCACCTGGCGCAGCAGATCGGCGAAGCTGGGATGACCGGCCAGTTTGGCTCCGGCATCGAAGCCATACGCATTGACGTTCTGGCCCAGCAGCGTGACTTCCTGCACGCCAGCGGCCAGCAGCGAGTCCAGCTCGCGCATGATCTGGTCCGGATGGCGGCTCACCTGCGGCCCCCGTGTGGTCGGCACGATGCAGTAGGTGCAGTGGTGATCGCAGCCGCGCATGATGGTCAGGTGCGCCTGGAGCTTACCCTGCGGCGCGGGCGGAATGTGGTCGTGCAGCTCGTCTTTAAATTGGAGGCCCCAGAAACGCTCGTTACTCTCCAGCGCCGCGCCGATGTCGAGCAGGCTGCCGGGGCCGAGCAGCACGTCCACCTCGAACTTGCGGGCGATCTGCTGGCCTTCCTCAAGTTGAGCCAGGCAGCCCATCATGCCCACGACCAGTTTGCGTCTGGATTTCTGAATCCGCAGTTCGCCGAGCAGGCTGCGCACCTTGTCCACCGGCTTGCCGCGCACGGCGCAGGTGTTGACCAGCACGAAATCGGCCTCGTCGACAGAGCCGACCATATCGGCCCCCAGTGAGACCAGTTGAGACTGCACCAGATGCGAGTCGTACTCGTTCATCTGGCAGCCGTGGGTAATGAGGTGTGCGCGCATTCGTCCTCCTGGGCGGTCTGGATGGATTCTAGGGCCACGGGTCGGTCATAGTAGCGTGTTCGGGGCGGGAACGCGGCGTCTCTGGCTGGATGTGCTTGGGGCGGGTACGCGGCGTTGCGTGGGCTTCAGCACGTTGCCAATGCGTCGGCTCCCCACCCCCCCGCCCCCGCCCCGATGGGGCGAGGGAGTTGGCGCTGCGCTCGGCATGGTACTTCCCATTCGTCCCACACGCACAATCTTTCGCCGCGTTCTCCACATCGTGGCCGGTTGCGTAGGGCGCCCGTGCTCAAGAATTGCCCATAACTGACTTCGCTGGAAGGGAGTGGTCTACTCCAGCGAAAAACGCTTGCTAGGTGGGTGTCTTTGACCCCTCGCCCTCTGGGAGAGGGGCGCTGCACAGCAGCGGGGTGAGTCGTAGACCTGCTTGCAGAGGGAAGTGAGCGCCAGCTCATGCCTTCTCCACTCCCCCTACACCATTCGGCGGATGACAACCTGACCCACACCGCCCACACTGAAGGCATGATCCTCAAGTGAGCCCGAACCTCAATGCTGCCGCAATGCCCTACGGCACGCGGGCACGGTTGCGCGGCGGGGGCCGGAGTAGAATGCACCTACCATTCAGCTCACCCCGACGCGCCTCAGCGGCTGGCCTCGCCCCCTCACCTGCACCCCCCTTCAAAGGAAGTGAGTCCACATAGAGAAAGTCCACGGTAATCTGTCCGGCCTCAAGACCGCCCAGCAAAAGAGCCTGAGCAACCTGTACCGCCGCCGCCTGGCGCCCGGTACGGTGACGAGTCCGGAACTGGCCCGCAACCTATCGGAACTCTCGTTTGAGATTCGGCGCGAAATCAGCGTGCTGATCGACCGGCGAGGCCGGGTCATGAGCGTCTCGGTGGCCGATGCCAAGGGCGCCGAGCTGCCGCCCATCCGCAAGGGCGAGACGCGCCTGGCCGGGTTTCACCTGCTGCACGCCCACCCCAAGGGCGGCGGCCTGAGCAAGAGCGATCTGTCGGCGCTGTTTCTCAGCCGCCTGGACGCGGTGGCGGCCATCGAGGTGCGCGAGGGCGGTTTGCCCGGCAACGTCCATCTGGCCCACCTGACCCCGCCCGGCACCGTCGGCGAGGAGGAGGACTGGCGCGTCTATCCGCCGCAGAACGTTTCCGAGATCGAAACCTTTGATCTGGGCGCCCAGGTCAGCGCGCTGGAAGAGGAGATCGCCCGCGCCCAGCGCACCCGCGAGGCCAAGAAGGACCGCGAACGCGCCATCCTGGTGCAGATCGACCAGGGCGAATTCGACGCCGAGGAGCGCCTGAGCGAGCTGGCCGAGCTGGCCCGCACCGCCGGGGCCGAGGTGGTTCACCGCGAGCTGGTCTTCCGGCGCCACCTCAAGTCCGGCACGCTGATCGGCGCGGGCAAACTCGAAGAACTGACCAGCCGCGCCTACCACGAGGACGCCGATCTGCTGATCTTCGGCCAGGAACTGGGTGCGGCGCAGGCCCGCGAGATCGAGGAGGCCACCGGCCTGAAGGTGCTCGACCGGACCCAACTGATTCTGGACATCTTCGCCCTGCACGCCCAGGGCGTCGAGTCGCGGCTGCAAGTCGAGCTGGCGCAACTGCGCTACATGAAACCGCGTCTGCTCGGCGCGGGCGCCCGGCTCTCCCGTATTGGCGCTTCGGGCGGCAGCGCGGCGGGCGGCGCCATCGGCACGCGCGGCCCCGGCGAGACCAAACTGGAGCTGGACCGGCGGCGCATCAACGACCGACTGTCGTTTCTGGAGCACCAGCTCAAGGAAGTGGCCGTGCGGCGCGAGGAGCGGCGCAAGACCCGTAGCCGGGGCGACGTGCCGGTCATCAGCATCGTCGGGTACACCAACGCGGGCAAGAGCACGTTGCTCAACGCCTTTACCCACGCCGCCGAGGAGCCCCGCCGCGTGCTGGCCGAGAACAAGCTGTTCGCCACGCTGCGCCCCACCAGCCGCCAGGGCTACCTCGAAGGCATCGGGCCGGTGGTCTTTACCGACACCGTAGGATTTATCCGAGACCTGCCCACCGACCTGAGCCGGGCCTTCCGGTCCACGCTGGAGGAAATCGGTGACGCCGACGTGCTGCTGCATGTCGTGGACGCCTCACAGCCGGGGGCCGACACCCGCTACGAGGCGGTGCGCCGCATTCTCGACGACCTGAAACTCAGCGAGATGCCCAGCGTCATTGCGCTCAACAAGGCCGACCAGACCGACCCCGAAAGCCTGGAGCGCGAGCGGCAGCGCATCGGCGGCGTGCCGGTCAGCTCGCTCAGCGGGGCGGGGCTGGCTCACCTGAAATCGGTGCTCTCGCAGACGCTCAGCGACCTCCAAGTGCGCCGCGAAGACGCCGAGGAAGCCGCCCGGCTGGAGCGCGAAAGTGTGAAGGCCGCGCTGGGCACCGCTCCGCCCAATATCCAGTGGGTCGGCACAGACTGAAATCGGGGGCGCAGTTCCCGTTGGAGACGATATGCTCGACAACATCCTGAATGCCGTGCGGCGCAGTGCCGGAACCGTCCAGAAGCGCGGCGAGGAGGTCGCCCTGGGCGCCCGGTTGCGCCTGGAAATCTACCAACTGTCGCGCGAACAGGGCGACCTCTACGCCCGACTGGGCCGCGCCTACCACGCCGGAAGCGACCAGTCCATCTTGGACGACCTCAGCGCCGAGGTGCAGCGGCTCGATGAGGAGATCGCCGCCCGTGAGGCGCTGGCGTCCGAGCTGAGTGAAAACAAGGTGCCGGAGCCCCTAGACCAAGCCCAGGCCGTTCAGCAGGCGGCGGCGCGAACCCGACCTACGGCTGAACCAAACCTGGGAGACCTACCCGACCTGGGTGCCAGCACTCGCCGCCCGGTGCCGGGGTCCGACGCGCCCAGAGCGGCCCGGCCAGGTCCAGATAAGAGCAGCCTGGTCAAACCTGTCCCAGCGCCCGGCAATGCCCCCACCTTCGTCAAACGTCCGGACGGCACACTGCCGAGCACGCCGGGTGGCTCCACCCTCTCACCCCCGGCCCCGGCTGCCTCGCGCATCTGGCGGGCCAAGGAGAACGAACGCATGGCCGACCCCGACCAGTCCAAGCCCGTCAGTCCCGCCGGGCCGCTGCACGACGCCACGCTGGAAGACACCGGCAAGAACATTCCCGACCCGCAGCGCACCGACGAGTTCGGCGGCCTGGGCAACGAAGCGCAGCGCGACGAACTCTACCGCCACCCCAACACCCTCAAGGAAGGCCAGGCTGCCACCGAGCACCCCGACCCACTGGAGAAGTGAGCTACCGACAGCGAAGGAGGCGCGGCCCGGAGTGGGGTTCGCGCCTCTTTAAGTATGTCCTTGCTAACATTTCGGGCTTCCGCTTCTTGGGCAAAACGGACACGCCTGGGCACGCCTGCCCGCAAACAGCGCTCTATCCCTTCATTCCCGCCAGGACATACTTTCTTCCTCACTCGCTTCTTGGGCAGAACGGACGCGCCTGGGCACACCTGCCCGCTCCGCTCGGTAAAGCTTTACAAGGAGATACTTAGATACAACTTCACCATGATTTTTGATTTTTGCACCCCGAATTTGTCATCCTGAACTTCGTTACGGATCTCGTAGTTAAACGGCAAGATCCTTCACTGCGTACAGGATGACGTCGCTTTGTTTATGATTGTTTATGACAATTCTTCCACCACACCTCGCAGCCGCGCCCGCACGAACCAGCGTTCATCGAGTTGCCCGGCCCGGCGCTGCACCCCGGCTTGTTCTGTCTGACCCAGGGCCAGCAGCGCCCAGATGCGCGCCGGACTGCGCTGGGGCGAGCGCTCAAGCGATTTCTGGGCGGTTTTGAGAGATTTGCTGCGCCCACCAGCACGCGCCTGGGCATGCGCCAGCACGGCCAACAGGTGCGCGTCGGCGGCTTCACCCACCATCTCGGCGACCTTGAGCCCTTCCGCGAGGGTTCGCAGGGCCGCCCTGGGTTCAGTCAGACGCAGCTCGCCCAGCAGCGTCACGGCGGCGATCAGCGCGGGGGCGTCGCCCTCCTGCCGGGCCAGGGCGCGGGCCTGCTCAGCCCAGCTCAGCGAGGGGTCACCGCCCAGGCTACAGGCACGGGCGATCAGCACGGCGCGGCGGGCGTCGTCGGGCAGCGTCTGGGTCAGGTCCAGCGCCTGCCCGGTGAAGCCCAGACGGAGCGCCGCCGCTGCCGCCAGCCCATTTTGGCCCGCTGCCAGCGCCCAGCGCAAAGCCAGATCGGGCACGCCGTGGCGCAGGGCCAGCGCCGCAGCTTCACTCAGCTCAGCAAACTCCGGCTCCAACACGCGCAACACCTCCAGCACCGCCGTATCGGGCAGATGGTGGAGGCGCATAATAGTCATGCCGGGCAGTCTAGCCCAGCGCTGAGCAGCGTCGAGAGGTGGTGCCCTAAGCGGCCAGGTCCAGTCCCAGAAAGCGCCACAGCGTGCGGCGCGGCACCCGAATACCCTCCGGACTCTCCACGGCGGGCATTCGCCCTTCCCTGATCCAGCGGCGCACGGTGCGCTCGTGGGTGCCGGTGAATTCGGCGACCTGGCTGACTTTAAGGAGTTTGGGCAGGTTCTGGAACTGTTCGCTTAGGGTCACATGATCCTCCTGGCGTCAGGAACGGTGAGCTTGAGGGGCCATCAACGAAAAAAGGCCGCCACATGGCAGCCCTGTACGGTTGAGTCAGACGGTTAAGTTGAATATCGCCTCGCTGGACGTTCATATTGCCGCCAGCGACGGACCCTGCACCACCAGTCCAGCCCGGCACTGCGAGGAGGTGTTGAAGACGGAGGAGTGCGTTCAACTTGCCACTGAGTATATCACCGTTGGTCAGCTTACCTTCAGCTCCGCATGGGACCTTCTTCAGAAAATTGGGGGAAGGCGACGGGGGCAGCGTAGCGGCGGGGGCAAGTGCGGTGTGGAGCACTTTGCACTACTATCCGGCTCATGTCTTTGCTCTCGCAACTGTCGGGCACGCTCATCAACACGGCCACGGTGGTGGTCGGCACCGGAATCGGCCTGCTGCTGGGCAGCCGCCTGCCGGAGCGCACCCAGCGCACGCTGCTGCAAACCCTGAGCCTGGTCACGCTCTACATCGGGCTGAATATGGCGGCCAGTCTGGGCAAGGTTCAGGCCGGGGCCGTGCCAGGCGTGATCCTGGCGCTGATCGCTTTGGCGCTGGGCGCAGTCATCGGAGAGGCGCTGGGCATCGAGGAGCGTCTGGGTCACCTGGGCGACTTTTTCAAGCGCCGACTGCGGGGCGAGGGCCGTTTTACGGAAGGCTTCGTCGCCGCCTCGCTGCTGTTTTGTGTGGGGCCGCTGACCATCGTGGGCGGCATCCAGAACGGCCTGACCGGTGACAGCAGTTCGTATGTGCTCAAAGCTGTGCTGGACGGGATCGCCTCTGTCGCGCTGGCAGGTGCCTACGGCGCCGGGGTGCTGCTGAGCGCCGCGAGCGTGCTGGTCGTTCAGGGCGGCATTGCGTTGGCATCCGGCGGGCTGGCCGGTTGGCTGCTGGGCGGCGCCGATCCGAGCAGTCTGAATACTAACCCGTACGTCCTGGCGCTGACGGGCGCGGGCGGACTGATGATCGTCGGCATCGCCTGGAACCTGATGCTGGGTGGCCTGGGCTTTGAGCCGGAGCGCCGCGTGAGGGTGGGAAGTATGCTCCCGGCGCTGGTGCTGGCGCCGCTGCTGCTGTGGGCGGCGAAGAGCTGGCTGTGAGGTTGGGCGCATGGCTTGTGGCTAAAAGATGGCGGCTGGATGGGCCTTTGGCGGTTGGGTCGCGTTGGTGGGGCTTCAGCACTGTGCAAATGCGAATGCACCCCCCATGAGGACGCCACTCCTCCCATACGGGTGCCGCTCTGAACAAGAAGACGCCCCCGCCCCGGTGGGGCGCAACTGGCCACAGGTTCGGGGGAGAGCAGGCGTGCTCAGCGCTCAAGCGTCGTCATCGGCGCTGCTCTGACCAAGACGGCGCGTCCGTTCTGCCGGGTAAGGCCCCTCACCTCTCTTGATTAGCCTACGTACCAATAGAACCTTGGAGGGCGTTGGTCGCTGCGCTGTGCATAGCACTTCCCATTCGTCCCACACGCTCAATTCTTCGCCGCGTTCTCCACATCGTGGCCGGTCACGTAGGGCGCCCGTGCGCCGCATCCGCCCATAACTGACCTCGCTGGAATATTCTGATCGACTCCAGTCAACAATGTCCACTGGGCGCCTGTTGTTAACCCCTCGCCCCTTGAGGGAGAGGGGCCTCGCGCAGCGAGGGGGTGAGGGGAGTGAGCGCAGCTCATGCCCTCCCCACAAGCCACAAGCCACGCGCCACCAGCCCCTCCACCCACTCCCCCAAAACCTTTACACTTCCTACATGACCGCCCGCGACGAGTATGAAGCCCTGAAACGCCTGGCCCTCAAGCTCAACATGCAGCGGGGTCAGCCCAGCGACGCGGATTTTAACCTGAGCGGCAAGCTGCTGACCATCGTGGACGAGCGCAACGTCATGGCGGGCGGCACCGACACCCGCAACTACCCCGGTGGCGTGCAGGGGCTGCCGGAAGCGCGGGCGGTGTTCGGCAAATACCTGGATGTGGCGCCCTCGCAGGTGATCGTCTGGAACAACGCCAGCCTGGAGTTGCAGGGCCACATACTGACCTTCGCGCTGCTGCACGGCCTGCGCGGCAGCCCGGCGCCGTGGGTGCGGCTGGGGAGCAAACCCAAGATGATCGTCACCGTGCCCGGCTATGACCGGCACTTTCTGCTGCTCGAAACGCTGGGCTACGAGCTGATCGGCGTGGACATGCAGCCCGACGGCCCCGACCTGGACGCCATCGAGAAGCTGGTGGCCGACGAGACGGTCAAGGGCCTGCTGTTCGTGCCGACCTACAGCAACCCCGGCGGCGAGAGCATCAGCTTGGACAAGGCGCGGCGGCTGGCCGCCATGCAGACTGCCGCGCCCGACTTCACCATCTTCGCCGACGACGCCTACCGGGTCCATCACCTGTTCGCCGAAGGCCACCGCGACACGCCGGTCAACCTAATCGCGCTGTGTGCGGAGGCGGGCCACCCCGACCGGGCCATCGTCTTCGCCTCGACCAGCAAAATCACCTTCGGCGGCGCCGGGCTGGGCTTTCTGGGCAGCAGCGAGGCCAACGTCAAGTACCTGTCCACCTTCCTGGGCGCCCAGAGCATCGGCCCCAACAAGATCGAGCAGTGGCGGCACGTGTTGTTCTTCCAGCAGTATGCGGGTGGACTCGAAGGACTGATGGCGGACCATGCCGAGCTGCTCTCACCCAAGTTCCAGGCCGTCTACGACGCGCTGACGCAGGCGCTGGGCACGTCCGGCGAGTACGCCACCTGGAAGACGCCCCGTGGCGGCTACTTCGTCAGCCTGGATACCGCGCTGCCCATCGCCGCGCGCGTGGTGCAGCTCGCCGAGGAAGCAGGCGTGAGCCTCACCCCAGCGGGCGCGACCTTCCCCGGCGGCGTTGACCCCACCAACCGCAACATCCGCCTGTCGCCCAGCCGCCCACCGGTAGGCGAGGTGCGGGCGGCGATGGACGCGGTGGCGACCTGCATCAAGCTGGCGACCGAGGAGTACCGGGGCGAGCACGACTGAAGCGGCCCTCAGGCCCGTCGGTGCCCTACAATGGCGTCCATGATCGAAGCGGCGGAACTGAGTCACCTTCTGAACCTGGCCCGGCTGGAGCTGCCCGAAGCCGAGCAGCAGGCCATGCGCGGCGAGCTGAACGCCATCCTGGGCTACTTCGAGCAGTTGCAGGCCGTGGACACCGAGGGCGTGGAGGAAATGCAGCGCCCGGTCAGCCTGGTCAACGTGATGCGCGACGACGTGCCCGGCGAAATGCTGCCCCATTCGGCCCTCGAAGCCCTGGCACCCGAAACCCAGGACGGCTTTGTGAAAGTGCCACGCACGGTAGACGCGGAATAACGAAAGGACTTATTGATGCTTGATCTGAAATTTATTCGGGATAACCCCGCCGCCGTGCGCCAGGCCATCGTGTCCAAGCGCGTCAACCTCGACTTGGACGAGCTGCTGAAATTGGACCGTGAACTCATGGAGCTTCGGCAGCGCAGCCAGGCCCTGCAAGCCGAGCGCAACGCCAACGCCCGCGCCGTGCCCAGAGCCAGCGCTGAGGAAAAGCCCGCGCTGATCGAGAAGGGCAAGGCGCTGGGCGAGGAACTCAAGGAGACCGAGCCTGCGCTGCGTGCCCATGACGACGCGCTGAGGCAATTGCTGCTGCGCGTGCCCAACATCCCGCTGCCGGGCGTGCCGGAGGGCGTGGACGACTCGGACAACGTGGAGCTGCGCCGCGAGGGCCGAGTGCCAAGCTTCGACTTCACGCCGCTCGACCACGCAGCCTTGCTGGAGAAGCACGGCTGGGCCGACCCGGAGCGCGTGGCCCGCGTGTCGGGCAGCCGCAGCTACCTGCTGAAAGGTGAGGCGGCGCTGCTGGAGCAGGCCATCCTGAGTTTCGCGCTGACCTTCTTATCCGAGCGCGGCTTCACGCCGCTGTCGACCACGGCGCTGGTGCGGCCCGAAACGCTGGTCGCCACCGGGCACTTCCCCGGCGGTGAAGATCAGGTCTACAAGCTGGAGGGTCTGGATTTGATGCTGGCGGGCACGGCGGAAGTGCCGGTCAACAGCCTGTATGCCGGTGAGATTCTGCCCGGCGAGGACTTGCCCATCGCCTACGCCGCCATCTCCGGCGCCTTTCGCAGCGAGGCGGGTTCGGCGGGCCGCGACGTGCGCGGACTGATGCGGGTACACGAGTTTCGCAAAGTCGAGCAGTACGTCATCTGCCGCGACCAGACCGAAGCGCTGGAGTGGTTTGACACCCTGCTGGGCAACGCCGAGGCCATTCTGAATGCCCTGGAACTGCCGTACCGGGTCGTCCAGAACTGTACGGGCGACATGGGCGCGGGCAAGGCCTTGATGTACGACATCGAGACCTGGGTGCCCACCGAGCAGCTCTACCGCGAAACCCATTCGTGCAGCTACCTTGGCGACTGGCAGGCCCGCCGCACCGGCCTGCGCTACAAGGATGCGGGCGGCAAGGTGCAGTTCGCCCACACCCTGAACAACACCGGCATCGCCGTCCCGCGAGTCTTGGTGCCCTTTCTGGAGAACCACCAGCAGCCAGACGGACGAATCCACATTCCGGCAGCGCTGCAAGGGTATCTGGGCGGGAAGGGGTTTATTGGGTAGTGGGATGTGGGGAGTGGGAACGGAGGGAGGGCATGAGCTGCGCTCACTCACCCCTCACCCCGCTGCTTCGCAGCGCCCCTCTCCCGCAGGGGGCGACTGGTACAGCTCCGCAGGAGAGGGGCCGGAAAGCCGCGCCCAGTCAGCTTTTTCCACTGAAGTAGACCACTACCTTCCAGCGCAGCCAATTATGGGCGAATGCGGAGCACGGGCGCCCTACGTGACCGGCCACGATGTGGAGAACGCGGGTAGACAAAGTGCGGCTGGAACGGCTGGGATGTACCATCCATAGCGGAGCGACTAACCCCCTCGCCCCACCGGGGCGGGGGCTGGGGGGTGGGGGTGCATTCGCGAAAGCCCCAAAGCTGAAGCCCAACAATACAACCCAACCGCAACCCCCTACCGCTGCGGCTCGATCACCGCCTTCCCCACCACCCGCCGCCCGGCCAGATCATTCAGCGCCTGCACCGTCTGCGAAAGAGAATACCGCGCCGAGATGTGCGGCCTGATCTTCCCCTCCTGTGCCCAGGCCAGAAGGCGGCGCAGATTCGCCAGATTCTTCGCCGGATCACGCCGCGCGAACTCGCCCCAGAACACGCCGACCAGCGAGGCGCCCTTGAGCAGTGGCAGGTTCAGCGGCAGCGCCGGAAGCTCACCCCCCGCCGCGAAACCGACGACCAGATAGCGCCCGCCCCAGCCGATGCTGCGGAACGCCGACTCGGCCAACGCGCCTCCCACCGGATCGTAGATGACATCCGGCCCCTTGCCAGCCGTCAGTTCCTTGAGGGTCGCCCGCAGCTCCTGGGTGGCGTAGTTGATGGTCTCGTCAGCGCCGCTGACCCGGCACAGCGCCAGCTTTTCCTCACTGGAGGCCGCCGCGATGACCCGCGCCCCCAGCGCCTTGCCGATCTGCACCGCCGCCAGCCCGACCCCGCCCGCCGCGCCGAGGACCAGCAGTGTTTCACCGGCTTGCAGCCCGGCCCGGTCCAGCAGCGCGTGGGCGGAGGTGCCGTAAGCCAGCGGCAGGGACGCGCCCTCGGCAAAGTCCAGATTATCCGGCAGCTCAAAGGTGGCGCTGGCAGGTGCCCGTACCATCTGCGCGAAGCCGCCCAGCGTGACGAAGGCGGCGACCCGCATCCCCACTTGCAGGTGCCCAGCCCCGGAATGCGCGGCGCCCTCCCCCACCGCCGTGACGACTCCGGCCACCTCGGCGCCGGGCGTGAACGGCAGCTCAGGGCGCATCTGGTACGCGCCCGCGACGATCAGCACGTCGGGAAAGTTGAGCGGCGCAGCGTGGACCTCGATCACGACTTCGCCGGGGCCGGGCACGGGATCAGGCAAAGTCACGAGTTCGAGGGCTTCGGGTAGGCCGAGTCTGACACATCGAATGGCTTGCATGGCACTCCTTCGCAGGCTGAGCGGGGCGTGCAGACAGCTCTGAGTCTTTCCCCGCTTCCCACCTCCACTGCCTTGTGGGCCTAAGTATGTCCCTGCTAACGTTTCGGGCTTGCGCTTCTTGGGCAGAACGGACTGTCGTCGTGAACGGACTGTCCTCGTGAACGGACGCCCATGAGGACGCCACTCCTCCCCATGAGGGTGCCACTCCTCCGCCTGGGCACGCCTGGCCGCTGGGGGGTGGGGGAGCCGACGCATTTGCAACGTGCCAAATCTCAAAAAAGCAACGTCACCGTCCAGCCGAGCTTGCCAACTCAACGCCGCCTTCCAGCTCAAAGATTCGCGCCCCACTCTTTGAGCCTCGCCCGTAGCGCCTCGCCACTCACGCTCCGCACGTCGCCGCCATACTCGCGCACGGCCCACGCCGCCGCCACGCCCGCCGCCTCGCCCATGCTGTGACAGTTCTGCTGCACCCGGATCGAACTCTGGGCCTCGAAGGTGCTGCTGGCCGAGCGGCCCGGCACGATCAGGTTGCTGACGCCACGGGGCAGCATCGCCCGGTAAGGAATCTCGTGGAAGGCGTCGGGGGCGAAATACGGCGCCGCGCCCTCACGCTCGTGCAGCAGCGTGGCGCCGCCCTTGACGCTGTGGATGTCCACCGGGTAGTGGTTGCGGCACACCGCGTCGGGGAACATCCGGCAATCTAGAATGTCCGGCAAGGTCAGGGTGTAGTCGCCCACGATGCGCCGGGTCTCGCGCACGCCGACCATCGGGGCGACGCTGCCGAGGTAGCTGTCCTCGCAGCCGGGCAGGTACGTCTTGCAAAATTTCAGCAACCGCTCGATGCCCTGCCGCCCGTCGAGTTGCGCTCCGGACAGGTGCCAGGGATCGGCGCCGTCGTTGAACTCGGCCCGGATGCGCGGACAGTTGAAGCTCAGCTCGCCCGGCCTGCCCGGCACGCTGAAGGCCTGGAAGTAGTCGCCGTCGCGCTCCAGCAGCACGCCGCCTTGGATGGCCCGGCGAAACAGCGGCTCCAGCGTGCTTTTTTTGTTCCAGACCATCCAGAAGTGCATGAACTGGGGCGATTCCTGCCATTGCCCGTGCTCGGTCAGGAAAGTGCAGAGCCGCGCCAGGTCCACGCCCGCCAGCGAAAACCGGAGGCTCATGGCCTGGTGCAGCCCGTCCTCGTCTCCGGCCTGGAAGGGCACGCCCGCCGCAGCGGCCACGTCGGCGTCCCCGGTGGCGTCGATAAACACGTCCGCGCCGATGGCCTGCAAACCGCCCTTGTTATGCACTACCAGCGACTCGATGCGCTTGCCATCCATGATCGGCGCCACCACGTTCGTGTGGTACAGCACCTCGCCGCCGACCTCTTGCAGCAACTCTTCGAGCACAAATTTCAATCCTTCGGGGTTGAACCAGTTGTCGTTGCCCGCCTTGTCCCGGCTGCCGTCGCCGCGTGCCAGCAATCTGGCCTTGAGGGTGTCGGTCAGGCCCCGGTTGAGGTTGACGCCGCCGGAGACGTTCTTCATCAACGGCGTGACCCAGGCGTTGGTGCCGGTGCCGCCCAGGCTGCCCTGAGCTTCGAGCACTAGCACGCGGGCACCTTCACGGGCGGCGGCGACTGCGGCGATGGCCCCGGCAGTGCCGCCTCCGGCCACGAGCACGTCCCAGCGCTGGGGGAGCAGGCAGTAAGGCAAAGTGAGTTCAGATGGCATTGGAGCGCATTCTAGCCTTGATGGACGTTACTTAACGCTCACCGTGCCGTATGATTTGCCGTTGACGAAGACCTCGAAGGGACTGGTGCGGGCCGGGCTGCCGGGGTCGGTGTAGGTCTGGTCCTCCAAAATGGCAATGGCGGGGCAGGGTAATTGCACCTGGCCCGCTGGCCGGTTGTCTTCCAGCACGGCCAGCAGCTTCAGCCTGCCCGGCGTGCGCTCCTGCACCTCGAAGCCTCTGAAGCGCTCGCAGGCTCCCCGAACGAGCCGAATGGGAATGGGCAGCACCGCACTTGCACTGGTCTTGTCCGGCAGCGTCACTGTTTCGATGGTGGCATCACGGGTGATCGGTGCGGCGGGTGGGTCAATTTTCACCGTGCCATACGACTTGCCGTTGACGAAGACCTCGAAGGGGTTGGTGCGGGTGGGGGAGCCGGGGTCGGTGTAGGTCTGCTTCGAGTGGAAGTAGATGGGCGGGCAGATCGGGCCACCATTCCCGATCGTTATGGTGGTCTGCGCCAGCAGAAACAGGGCGTCAGCGGTGCGCCGCTGCACCTTGAACTGCTGAGGCGGCAGTTCAGAGCAGTTGGACCCCAGGGTGATGTTCAGGGTCAGCGGTTCGGTGGCACCCACGCTGGCGGGCAGACTGACGGCAGCAACGTCCAGATCGGCGAGTCTGGTTTCATCCTGTCCGCTCTGGCAGGCGCTGAGGCAAAGAGCCGTGAGCAGCAGCAGCGGGAAGCGTGTCATGGTTGATGGTAGCTCAAGCTGGGTTGTGGGTCAGGTAATGACCGAATGCCGCTTGCGTCAGCCAGTCGAAGCGCTCTGGCTCGGTGTCGAACGCGGCTTTGAGCGTTCTCACCCCCCACCACTTATGCCCGCTCGCCTCGTCGCCGTTTCGGGTCAGCTCACCGCTCGCCTGGCAGCGAAAAAAGAAGCCCACGCTGTCTACTGGGCCGCGCAGGGTCTGGTAGACGAAGAAGGGCGTCAGCGTCTCGACAGTGGCGGCCTCAGAGGTCCATTCACGCCGGTTGGTCTCGTCCAGCACGCGGGTCAGGGTCAATCCGGTTTCCTCGCGGACCTCGCGGGCCAGCCCCGTCAGAATGCCCTCGAAGGGGTCGAGTTGCCCACCGGGAAATTCCAGGCGGCGCGGCTGGCCGGGCTTGTCTCGTACCTGAAGCAGTACCTCGGTTCCAGCACTCGTTTCGCGTTCGATGATGGCGCGGGCGTTGACGTAGAACGTCTGCCTCGCCACCTACCCCTTCACCGCCCCTTCAATTCCCTTCATAAAGTAGCGTTGCAGCGAGGCGAAGACGGCCAGGATCGGCAGCACGACCAGCACCGCGCCCGCCATTGTCGCCCGGCTGTTGGTGCTGAAGGTGCCCGACAGCTCTAGCAATCCCGCCGAGAGCGGCAGCATCTGCGGGTCGAGCGGCAAAATCCGTGCCCACAGAAAGCTATTCCACAGCGCCACGAATTCCAGAATGGCGAAGGCGGCGATGGTCGGCATGGAGAGCGGCAACATGATCTTGCGCCAGATGGTCAGCTCTTTGGCGCCGTCGATGCGGGCGGCCTCGATCAGCTCGACGGGCACGCCCAGGTACGCCTGGCGAATCAGAAACAGCCCGATGATGCTCGCCAGGCTGGGCAGCACGATGGCGGCGTACTGCGTGATGGTGTCCAGCACCGGCCCGCGCTGCTCCAGCAGGCCGAGCTTGATGGTGGTGATGTAGTTGACGATCAGCCCCGCCTCGTTGGGCAGCACCATCAGCGCCAGGATCGCGTAAAAGATCAGGTCGCGACCCGGAAAGCGCATCTTAGCCAGTGGGTAGGCCGCCAGCGCTGCCAGCGTGACGCAGCCGACCACGCCCACGGTGCAGATGACCAGGCTGTTGATGAGCATGCGCCACATCGGCACGGTGGTCCCGGTCAGCACGGCAGCGTAGTTTTTCAGGCTGATACCGCTGGGCGCGATCTTGGGCTTGTAGATGTCCCCGGTGGGCTCCAGGCTGGTGATGAAGGTCCAGTAGAACGGGTAGAGCATGATGAGCGCGATGAGGCCCAGCACGACGTAGGCGGCGGTGTTGTGCAGCCGCTGGCGGCGACGGCGCGAGACCCTCAGCCGGGCGGCGACCTGGGCCGTGTCGGAGATGTTCAGGCTGGTCATCTGCCCTCCGTCCAGTTCTGGACCGTCGAGAACGGCACTCGCCAGTCCTGCACTTCCCGGCGACCAGATGGTGTGCCCACTCGCGTCCGCTCGGAAACAGTCCGAATAGGCGCGGACTGTTTCGGCACTTTCCTCACGCGTCCACCCGTCCGCCCCGCGTGATGCGGAAGTTGATCAGCCCGAACATTAAGCTAATGACGGCGATGACGATGCCCGCCGCCGCCGCGTAGCCGTAGCGGAAGTCCACGAAAGCCTTGGAGTAGGTGAAAAACAGCGCCGTGTAGGTGCTGCCCACCGGCCCGCCCTGGGTCATCACGTAGATTTCCTCGAAGACCTTGATGGCGCTGATGGTGCTCAGCAGGCTGCATACCAGGATGGTGGGCCGCAGCCCCGGCAGGGTGATGTTGGTAAAGACCTGCCAGCGGGTGGCGCCGTCGATGGTGGCGGCTTCCTCCAGCTCGCGCCCGATGCTCTGGAGGCCCGCCAGGTACAGCACCATGTAGTAGCCGATGCCCTTCCACAGCGTCACGAACATCACCGCGTAGAGCGCCGTGGCCGGATTGTTGAGCAGGCTGTGGTCGCCCTTCATCAGCCCCAGGCGCATCAGCACGAAGTTGACGGGGCCTTCTTGCTGGTACATCCAGTTCCACATCAGCCCGACCACCGCGAAACTGGTGACCACCGGCACGTAGTAGGCCGTGCGAAAGAACCCGATGCCGCGCAGGGGCCGGTTGACCAGCATGGCCACGGCGATACTCAGCAGTTGGATGACCGGCACCACCAGGATGTACTTGAGGCTGCTTTTAACGCCGCTCCAGAACTGCTCGTCGCGCAGCAGCTCGCGGAAATTGTCCAGCCCCACGAACTGCGGCGGCGAGATGATGTTGTATTTGGTGAACCCCAGATACGTGCCGAAAAACACCGGCCAGGCGTGGTACAGGACGAGCAGCACCACGAACGGCAGCAAGAAGGCGTAGGCGCTCAGCGAGGTGCGGAGTGTCACACGGCGGCTGGTGCCTCCGGCGCGTTCGGGTTTCAGGGTAGGGCGGGTCAGGCTCAAGGGGTGTCCTTACTTGGGTGAGTGGAATGTCGCGCCGGACAACTTGGATTGCAGTTAGAGACCACTGTAGCGCGTCCGATACCTGCTTTTGCGCTGTTCCCACTCCCTACTCCTTACTTCCCACTCCCGATCAATGTCAGCCCGATCAGCGTCGGATTGGCGTTCTTGCCCTCGCTCACCAATGTCACCGACTTGATGGCCTGCTCCGGTTTGGGGTTTACCCAGTCGAGTACGCCCAGGTTGACGTCCAGCCCGTCGGACGTTTTGCCGCGCCAGCCGGGCGACTGGACCATGCTGCTGGGCGTGAGTTCGGTCCAGGCGCGGATGTGGCGGCCATAATCGAGCGGCTGGACGATTTTGCTGCCGTCGGCGTACACGATCTCGTAGCGCCCCACCGGGTCGCGGTTGATGGTGCTCGGCCAGCCGGTGGTGTGCAGGAAGGCCAGCCGCGTCGCCTTCTGGTTCAGCTCGATCACGGCCTGAGTCGGCAAGTCGCTCACCGCCCCGCGAGCCCCCTTGAGCATCACCGCGCCGGACACCTGGAAGCGGTACGCCCCGAATCTGACCTGGCCGGTGGGCAGCGTGGAGAGATCGATGGTCGGCCCCTTGTGAATCCAGCCTTTCTCGTCGGGGTCGGCCAGCGTGCGGGTGACCAGTTTGGAGAGGTCCACCAGTTGCCCGGCCTGCTGCGCGTAGGGCGTCGGCGCGTAGAGGTCGCGGTAGGTCGCCTCGGCCAGCGTGGGGTCCGTTTCAGCCAGCGGCCCCGCCGCCGGATTCCAGAAACTGTTGCCGCCGCGCACGTAGTTCACCCCCTGATCGGCCTGACCGTCCCAGATGCTGGGGTTACCGAAATAGCCGGTCCAGCGCGTCTGGATCATGCCCGCCGCGCCCCGTTGCTGGGCCGAGCGGGCATACGTCTCGGTGTTCAGAAAGTCGCCCCAGCTCGCGCCCAGTGCGGTGAATCCGGCGTTCTGGATGGTGCTGAGAATCGGATAATCCGGCGCCGGGCTGTAATTCCACGAGGCGACGATCAGGTCTTTGGGGAGCTTGGCGGGCAACGTTGCGATCACCGCGTCCGCAAAGGTGGCGTCGTGCCAGATCATGCTGCCGACGCCGAGTGTTTTCAGTTCGTCGTGCAGCCGCGTCACGTCGTCCACGAACAGCTTCTCGAAGCCCGCCGCGACGCCGTTCGGGCGGGCCGGAAAGCGGTCGCGGTTGCGCACCTCGTCGTGGCCCAGGTGGATCAGGCGCGGCTTGAACACGGCCACCGCTTCCTTCAGCACCGGCACCACCACCCGGCTGTAGGTTTCGGGGTTGAGCGTGTCGTAGGCGTAGGGGTTTTGCGACTGCGGGTCTTGCGCCAGGTCAAGGTTTTTGCCGCCCTGGAACATCCAGGCGACGTGGGACAAGGTTTCGATGAGCGGAATCGGCTCCAAACCGTAGCTGCGGGCCAGCGCCGCTATGCGCCCCGCCTCCGCCTTGGTGGCGCCGCCGGGTGCCGCCCAGCC
>NZ_JANYGJ010000134.1 GCF_025362455.1 Deinococcus sp.
CTCTAGAGCAGTACTCCGAATTACGCCACGGGGAAAACAGCCTCCCCGCGCCTCCATTCTGCGTCCTGCTCAGTTAAAACTACTCGCTCCGCTCGGTCATAAAAAGGGTCTTTTTATGACATCTGCTCTATGCTGAGCAGATGATCGTCAAGTACGGCGGCAACGCCATGAAGAGTCTGGAGCTGCGCCGGGCGGTGGCCGCCGAACTGGCCGCCCTGCGGGCCACGCACCCGCTGATCGTCGTCCACGGCGGCGGGCCGTTCATCGAGCGCGAACTGGAACTGCGCGGCCTGCGCAGCGAATTCGTGCGCGGCCTGCGCGTCACCGGCGACGAGGTGATGGGCGTCATCGAGATGGCGCTGGGCAAGCTCAACAAGGAGCTGAGCTGGGAGATCGGCGGCGCGGTGGGTCTGATGGGCCATGACAGCGGCCTGCTGATCGCCGAGCCGCTGGGCGGCGAACTGGGCCGGGTCGGCAGGGTCGTGGAGGTGAACGCCGAGCTGCTGAACTCGCTGCTGGGGGCCGGACTCACCCCGGTGATCGGCTGCGTGGCGGTGGACCGCCGTGGACAGGCGCTGAACGTCAACGCCGACACCGTGGCGGGCGCGGTGGCCGGAGCCATGCAGCAGGGCGTGATCTTCCTGACCGACGTGGACGGCGTGTACCGGAGTTTCCCCGATCCGGCGTCGCTGGCCCCGGCACTGAGGCGCGAAGACGTGCAACTCGGCATGGCTGACGGCTGGATCAGCGGCGGCATGATCCCCAAGGTCAAGGCCGCGCTGGACGCCCTGGAGCGCGGCGCGGCGTTCGCCACCATCGCCAGCGGGACGGTGCCGGGCGTGCTGGACAAAGCCGCCAGCGGCGAGGCCGGAACCCGGATCGTGCCTTGAGCGCGGCGGGCACGGCGACCCTGCTGCTGGCCCGGCATGGCCGCACCGCCTACAACCAGGCCGGGCTGATTCAGGGCTCCTCACCCGTGCCGCTCGACGAGACGGGGCTGGAGCAGGCGAGGCGACTGGCCGCCCACATCGCTGCGCTGGAGCACCCCCCGACCCGAATCTGGAGCAGCGACCTGCTGCGGGCCGAGCAGACGGCGGCGGCGGTGGCCGAGGCACTGGCCAAAACACTGAGGCTGACTGTCCAGACCGACGCCCGGCTGCGCGAACAGAATTTCGGCGAGTACGAGGGCCGTTCTCTGAAGGAAGTGCTGGGCAGCGATCCCGAATTCAAGCGGGCCTGGACGGGTGACCCCGCGCTGCTGCACCCACCCGGCGGCGAGAGTTTCGCGCAGGTCACCGGGCGCCTGCTCGACTGGTTCGCCGAGGCCCGCCCCCGGCAGCCCGGCGAGGTCATCCTGGCCGTCTCACACGGCCTGGCGTTGACCGCCCTGCTGTGCGCCCTGACCCGCACGCCGCCGCGCGAAGCCTGGACAGACCGGTTGTTCCAGCACGTCAACGCCAGCTCCACCGAGCTGCGCCTGGACCCTACCAGCGGGCAGGTCCTGGCTTACGGCGAGGTGCAGAGCGGCTACCTGAACGGCTGAATCGGGCTGAACGGCTGATTCGGGCTGAGCGGCTGATTCGGGCGGCTGATCCGCACGGCTGATACGGACAGCGCTTACTATCTGCCGGTCACAAGACAGACAGACGCTACATGAAGGCGGGCCTAAGATTGGTTTCCACCCGGAGGTCGAGCATGTCCGTAAACAGCACGTCGTTGTACGGCGGTGAGTGGTCGGTGCTCTACGCCGCCGCACGCTCACTGGCGCCGGAAGCCTTTACCGAGGGCGGCACGCTGGCCGGGGTCTGGGGCGAACACTGGCATACGTCCGGCACGCCCCGGCTGCTGACTTCGCCCAACGACGGCTCGGCGCTGGCCTTTGCCTGTGAGTTGGACGTCGGCGCGGCGCGGCGGGCGGTCAGCGACTCGGCAGCCGAGGCGCCGGACTGGGCCGCACTGAGCCTGGAGGAACGCTGCCGCCGGGTTCAGGCCGCCACCGAGGCGCTGCACGAGCACCGCCGCACGCTGGCGCTGCTGCTGGCCTGGGAGATCGGCAAGCCGGTGGCCCAGGCGCTGACCAGCGTGGACCGGATGGTGCAGGGCGTGCAGTGGTACGTGCAGGAGGCCGCCCGGCTGGGTACGGGCCGCACGCCCGTGGGCCTGGTCAGCAACATCGCCTCGTGGAACTACCCGCTGTCGGTGCTGGTCCACTCGATGCTGGTGCAAGCGCTGGTGGGCAACATCGCGCTGGCCAAGTCGCCGAGTGCGGGCGGGGCCGCCAGCGTGAGCCTGGCCGTCGCGCTGGCCCGGCGTGCAGGCGTGCCGCTGTGCCTGGTCCACGGCAGCGGCAGCCTGCTGGGCGAGGTGCTGATCCGCTCGGACGAGGTCAAAGCGGTGGCCTTCGTGGGCGGGCGGGCACACGGGCGCACGGTGGCCGCCGCTTTGCTCGACCGCCGCAAGCGCTACATGCTCGAAATGGAGGGCGTCAACGCCTACGGTGTATGGGACTTCAGCGACTGGGCGCTGCTGGAGAGCCATCTGACCAAAGGCTACGAGTACGGCAAGCAGCGCTGCACCGCCTACGCCCGCTTCGTGATCCAGCGGCGGCTGTTTCCGCAGTTTCTGGACACCTACCTCCGGGCCATGTCCCAGATCCGGGTCGGGCATCCGCTCAAACCGGAAGGTGACTCGTTCCCCAAGCTGACTTACGGGCCACTCATCAGCGGGGGCAAGGTACGCTCACTTCAGGCCAGGGTGCAGGAGGCGCTGACGCTGGGCGCCGTGCCGATCTTCCAGGGGGCGCTCGATCCGAATAACTTTCTGGACGACCAGGACACGGGCGCGTACCTGGCGCCCACCGCCCTGCTGAACGTGCCGCGAAGATCGGCGCTGTATCACGCCGAACCGTTCGGGCCGCTCGACACCTTCGTGCTGGTCGACACGCTCGACGAACTGATCGGTGAGATGAACGTCTCGCGCGGCAGCCTGGTCGCCACCATCGGCACCGACGCTGCCGCAGTGGCCGCCGAGGTCGCGCCCCGCTTGCAGGCCTTCAAGGTCGGCGTCAATGCGCTGCGCTCACGCGGGGACCGCGAGGAACCCTTCGGCGGCTACGGCGAGTCGTGGCAGGGCTGCTTCGTGGGCGGCGAGCACCTGATCCGGGCTGTAACCGACGACGCCTCCGGTGAGCCGCCGCTGGGCAATTTCATGGCCCACTCGGCCACGTTAATTGACTTATGAGGACCGACGTATGAGCCTTCCGGAAACCGTTCGGACGAACACCGTCGGCCAGGCTGCCGAGGGCACCCAGCGTCAGGTGGGCAGCTTGCAGCGCATCGAGCACGTGCTGTATCAGGTGGCCGCCTACCTGCTGGTCACGGCGGCGGCGGCCCTGCTGGTCACGGCGGTCATCCACACGGTCACGTCCTGGTCGGAGGGTGTGGATCAGGCGATCGTGCGCCTCCTTGACCGGGTGCTGCTGGCGCTGATGCTGGCCGAGATCACCTACACGCTGCGCCAGGCCGAGCGGACCCACACCCTGACGGCGGGGCCGTTTCTGGTCATCGGTATCATCGCCGCCGTGCGCCGGATGCTGATTGTCACCGCCGAATCGGTGGGCCGCACCGACCTGAGAAGCAGCGTCTTCATGGGCGGGCTGCTGGAACTGGCCGTGCTGGCCTGCATCATTCTGGTCTTCACCCTGGCCGCCCGCTGGCAGGCGCCGGGACAGAGGATCAGCGACGAGTAGGGCAGTGGTACGAGTAGTGACGAGTAGGGCAGTGATACGAGTAGTGCAGTGATACGAGTAGTGCAGTAGAAGCGAATTCTTGAGCAATCGTCAAAGCCATCGCCAATCGTTCAAAGCGTTTGAACCGGGATCAATGAGAAGGTCATGCATGGGTCGGGGACGCTGCCCAGTGGCCCCCTCTCCCGCAAGGGACTAGGGGTCAGGAATGCCCGCCCAGACGCTTTTTTCCGCTAGAGTAGACCACTACCTTCCAGCGAGGCCAGTTATGTGCAGATGCGGAACACGGGCGCCCTACGAAAGCGGCCACGATGTGGAGAACGCGGTGAAAGAAAGTGCGTCTGGGACGAATGGGAAGTACCATGCCTAGCGCAGCGACCAACTCCCTCCAAGGGTCTATTGACACGTTGATTCGGCATGAGAGGTGAGGGGCCTTATCAGGCAGAACGGACTGTCGTCGTGAACGGAGCGGCCAGGCCCGATAGGTGCCGTTCTGGACAAGAACGCGCCTGGGCACGCCACTCCTCCCCATGAGGACGCCTGCCCGCTGGGGGGTGGGGGAGCCGACGCATTGGCACGGTGCTGAAGCCAAAACAACGCAACCTAACCGTCAACAGCCCGTCCAGCCACCAACGCCGCAAGCCCGCCACAAGCCTGTCCAATATCAGAGCGCCGCCCACCCCACCAGCGCACAGCCGACCACCACCAGCCAGGGCGCCACCCGCCCCAAGCTCAGCGCCGCGTAGGCCAAGAGCGCCAGCGCCACAGGCCGCGCCGAGCCCCTAACCGCCACCGAGGTCAGTACCGGACTGTAAAAGGCGGCCAGCAGCAACCCGACCACCCCCGCGTTCAGCCCATCCAACGCCCCACGAGCCCCAGGCCGAAGCATCAGCGCCGTCCAGAACGGTAGCACGCCGACCAGAATCAGCGCGGCGGGCAAAAAGATACTGACGGTGGCGATAAGCGCCCCCAGCACCGGACTCAGCCCACTTGACCCCGCCGCCCCCAAAAAACTGGCGAAGGTGAACAGCGGCCCCGGCACCGCCTGCGCCGCGCCGTAACCGGCCATGAAGGTGTCGTGGGAAAGCCATCTGGGTGAGGTGGCCGCCTCCAGCAGCGGCAAGACCACATGCCCGCCGCCGAACACCAGCGCCCCCGCCCGCGTGAAGGCGTCGGCCAGGGCCAGCGCCGGATGCAGCCCGGCCAGCAGCGGCAACAGCGCCAGCAGCCCGCCGATGCTCAGCAGGGCGGCCACGCCGACGCGCCGGGGCACGTGAATGGGCAGCGGCGCAGCGGTGCCGGAACTCTCCAGCAGGCGCCAGCCGAGTAGGGCACAGAGCAGCAAGGCGCCGACCTGAACGGCTGCCCAGCCCGGTACGGCCAACAACACCGCCGCCGTGCCGAGGGCCAGCGCCGCGTGGAGGGGGCCGGTAATCAGCGATCTCCACATCCCGATCAGCGCCTGGGCGACCACCGCCAGCGCGGCGACCTTCAGGCCGGTCAGCCAGCCGCCGGACATGCTGCCAATCTGAGTCAGGCCCAGTGCGAAGGCCAGCATCAGCGCCGCGCTCGGCAGCGTGAAACCCAGCCAGGCGGCCAGCAGTCCCCAGCCGCCCGCCCGCAGCAGCCCCAGCCCCATACCCACCTGCGAACTCGCCGGACCCGGCAGCACCTGACACAGCGCCACCAGATCGGCGTAGGCCGTGTCGGTCAGCCAGGCGCGGCGAGAGACGAATTCGGTCCGGAAGTAGCCCAGGTGCGCTACCGGCCCGCCGAAACTGCTCAGCCCCAATCTCAGGAACGCGGTGAAAACCTCAAAGGCGGGCGGCACAGGCTTCAGCTTATGGTCTGAAGCCAGCTCAGCGCGTCCCGAACAGTCTGAAGGTCGGCCTGAACGCGCTCGCCGCCGGTCGAATATAGGTGACTCAGGCGCCCGTGCTGCCGCTCCAGCTCGGCCAGCAGCCCAGCGTCACGGCGGCGCAGCAGATGCGGCCCGAAGCGCAACGCGGCGGCGTGGGGGAGATTCAGGTAGGCCGGGTCCAGCCCGTCTCGCTGCTCGAATTTCAGGATTGGATAACGCCAGAAGCCCTCGGCCAGTGTTTCGGCATTCAGATGAAAGCCCTTTGCCTGTGCCCAGCCGCGCAACACTTCCGGCTCGGCGTTGGGCTGGAGAATCAGCATAGGCGGTAGCCAGGCGGCGCGTTCCAGAATGCTCAGGATGGTCCGGGCGCCCAGGCCGCACAGACTGGCGCTGCCGACTTCGCCGGGCAGAATCGGCCCAAACCCGTCGCCCTGCCGGACCTCGATACGGTTTGCCAGGCCGGACGCCGCCACCGCTCGCCGCGCCAGGGCCAGCGGGCCGCCCTTGAGTTCCACGGCGATGACCCGCTCACACCTTCCCGACTGGATCAGCGCCAGCGGCAGGGCGGCGTGGTCGGTGCCGATGTCGGCGTGAACTTCGGCTTCGGTCAGGCTCAGGACGGCGTGCAGGCGGGCGTCCAGCTTGAGCGGAGCAGTCATTCCTTATCCGGCGCCGCGTCTCCATCGCCCGGCTGCTTCGAGCTTCCCAGGCGGTCTACCACGACGCTGTAGACCCCAATCACCAGCATCACGGCGCCCACGCCCAGGCCGAAGTACAGAATGTCTGTGCTGGACGTGTCGCCGCCCGCTTCCCACTCCACCGCCACGCTGAAAAACTTGACGGCCAGCGCCACCACCACGATGCCCAGCAGCTTCTGCTTGAGGTCGTCGAAGGTTTCGATGTACAGCCAGGCCGGAACGTTCATCACCCGGCCCACGAACAGCGTCTGGAGGCCCAGGCTAATAATCAGCAGCGCGGTGGCGATCAGCAGATTGTCGGTCTGCTCGATGGCGGCGATCAGCAGCGCCTTGCCGGTCTTGGCCTCGGCCAGTTTGGGCAGCGCCTCCCAGATGACGGCCACCGTGCGGACCGTGCCGCCCACGAACAGCACCAGCGAAAACAGGAAGCTGGACAGCACCCCGAACTCGACGATCAGCCGGGTCAGGCCGAACACCGCCTTGAGGGGCGTCACTCGTCTGGACGGTTTGGGAGCGTCGGGGACAGTCATGGTGCGAGGATAGCGGGAATGGGGACGGGGTGAACTCAGTCGGCGGGGCGCACCGTGTCGCCTAACCGGATCACGCCGCCGCCCAGCACCCGCGCCGTCAGGCCGCCGTGACCGCGCACAGCGTTGTAGCCGCCCGGTCCCAAGTTCTCCTCCATCCGCGAGCAGGGGTGGCACTCCCCGGTGCCCTCCAGCAGCACGCCGCCCACCCAGAAGCGCCGGTCCCCCAGCGCCCGCAGCGAGATGCCCGACACCACGATGTTGCGCCGCAGCAGGTCGGGCGTAACAGTCTGGAGGCCAGCCAGCGCCGCCATCACCGGGAAGTGCTCGGCCTGAATCAGCGTCACCTGGCGTTTGCCTGGGCCACCTGGCGGGAAAGAGGGGCCGCCTGGCAGGGGAGGGGAGGACGGCAGCCGCGCAATGTCGCCCGGCTCGCCTGTGATGGCCTTGAGGCGCGGCGCCTCCCGCTTGCCGTGGTCGCCGACCAGTCCCAGCAGCGGCAGGGCTTCGACCTGCTCCACAGCCTCGACGGGGCCGCGCCGCACGGTGCGCAGGCCCAGCCAGTCCACCCGGCCAGGGCGGGGAAGGTTCGTTCGGAGTTCGTGCAGGGTCAACATGGGGCTCAGGGTAGCGGATGTGTTTACCGGACGCTGTGTTTGCTAGACTCCTTACATGAGGCGTCTGACCCGACTTGCATATCCACCTTGCCGCACGGTGGGGTAAGGGTTAGACGTACTGTCCGAACTTTCCGCCCAGCGGCGCATCTGATTCAAGATGCGCCACATTTCTTTGGTTTACAGGAGTTGCACCATGAACGACATTAAATTCCATCTTCCCGTAGAAGAACAGATTCAGATTCTCAAACGCGGTGTGGCCGATCTGGTCTCTGAGGACGATCTCAGGCGCAAGCTGACGCGCAGTATTGAAACCGGGCAACCGCTGCGGGTCAAACTCGGCGCCGACCCGACGCGGCCCGATCTGCATTTAGGCCACGCAGTTATTTTGCGGAAGATGCGGCAGTTTCAGGACTTAGGGCACAAAGTCATCATGCTGATTGGCGATTTCACGGCCATCATCGGCGATCCCACCGGCAAGTCAAAAACCCGCCCACCCGTGACGCTGGAGCAGACCAGAGCGAATGCCCAGAGCTACCTGGAACAATGCAAGCTGATATTGCGTTCCGAGCCGGAAGTCTTGGAGTTGCGCTACAACTCAGAATGGTTGGAGCCGATGGGCTACGCCGACGTGATTCGCCTGGCGAGCCGCTACACCGTGGCCCGCATCATGGAGCGCGACGATTTCAAGAAGCGTTTTGAAAGTGGCACGCCGATTTCCATGCACGAACTGCTCTACCCATTGACCCAGGGCTACGATTCGGTGGCGCTGCACGCCGACGTAGAGCTGGGCGGCACCGATCAACTGTTCAACAATCTGGTGGGCCGCGCCCTGCAACGCGACTACGATCAGGAGCCGCAAGTCGTGATGACCCTGCCGCTGCTGGTCGGCCTGGACGGCGTAGAGAAGATGTCCAAGAGTCTGGATAATTATATTGGATTGACTGACGAGCCCGACCAGATGTTCGCCAAGCTGATGAAGGTGCCCGACCCGCTGCTGGAGAACTACTTCACCCTGCTGACCGATCTGGAGCTGACGCAGGTTCAGACCTTGCTGGCCGGGCATCCAGTGGACGCGCATAAGGCGCTCGCCGCCGAGATCACCCGCTCGTTCTACCCGGACGCCGATCTGGACGCGGCGCTGAGCCGGTTTCAGTCCGTCGCCAAGGGTGGCATCCCCGACAATATTCCCAGCGTTCCCGTCCCCACTTCCGAGCTGAGCCCAGACGGCACCGTCACCCTCGCCCGCCTGATGGTCATGGCGGGCCTGGAAGCCTCCCTGGGGGCCGCCCGGCGAACCATCCAGGGCAGAGGGCTCAAAGTGGACGGCCAGCCCTTCCTCGACCCGCAGGGAGCCCTGAGCATTCCCGAAGGCGGCCTGGTCATCCAGAAAGGCAAGGACAAGTTCACCCGGATGATGCCGGAAAGCTGAATCCAACCGAATCAACTCGAACGGGAGGGCCACACTCGGCGCCTCCCACTGTTCACCTGACTGAATGCCCTTTCACCGAATTGCACTCGTGATTTCGCTTGGAACAAAAAGTTATCCACAGGAGGGTGTGGATAAGATCCTGTACCTGTGGATAACGACTTAAATAAAGAACCGCTTATCTTGCTGATCCTGAGCTGACATCCAGCGCAAAGACTGAACGTCTAGCCCACAATGCTTACTTTTTGAGTTTCTCCACGCGGATCATGTTGGTGGTGCCCTGCACGCCGAAAGGCACGCCCGCCGTAATCACGTAGCGGTCTCCGTTGTCGGCCAGGTTGCTCTTGCGCAGGCCCTCGTTGGCGATGCGCACCATGTCGTCGGTGTTGCCGGGGTCCTCGCTGAGCATCGGGACCACGCCCCAGGAGAGCGCGAGCTGGTTGCGGGTCTGCTCGTTGGGGGTCAGGGCCAGCACCGCCAGGCGAGGCCGGTTCTTGGCCACGCGGGTCGCCGCGCCGCCGGTTTTGGTAAAGGTCACGATGGCGGCGGCTTCTAACCTCTCACCGATGTTGCAGGCCGCCAGGGCGATGGCGTCCTGGGGGGCCGTGGTGTCGATGGTCTGGGCCTGCACCAGCGCGTAGGCGTCGCTGCCCTCGGCCTCGCGGGCGATGCGGTCCATCATGGCCACCGACTCGACCGGGTAGAGCCCGGCTGCCGACTCGGCGGACAGCATCACGGCGTCGCTGCCGTCGTAGATGGCGTTGGCCACGTCGCTGGCCTCGGCGCGGGTCGGGCGCGGCAGGCTGATCATACTCTCCAACATCTGGGTGGCGGTAATCACCGGCTTTCCGGCCTCGCGGCACAGGCGAATCAACCTCTTCTGGATGGTCGGCACCTGCTCCGGGGGCATCTCCACGCCCAGGTCGCCACGCGCCACCATGATGCCGTCGACTTCCTTGAGGATGTCGTCGAAACGGTCCACCGCCTGGGGCTTTTCAATTTTGGCCATCAGCTTGGCCGTCGAGCCGAAGCGGGCCATGTAGTGCCGGGCCAGCAGCAGATCATCGCGGCTGCGCACGAAGCTCAGCGCCACCCAGTCCACGCCCAGGCCAGCGCCGAATTCCAGGTCCTCGACGTCCTTGGCCGACAACGCGGGCACGGTCAGGTCGGCTTCCGGCACGTTGATGCCCTTGTTGTTTTTCAGCACGCCGCCGATCACCACGGTGGTATACACTTCCTCGCCTTTCACGCTCTCGACTTTCAGGGCCATGTTACCGTCGTCGAGCAGCAGGGCCATGCCGGGCGTCACGTCGGCGGCCAGGCTCTTGTAGGTCGTGCCGACCCTGTGCTCGTCGCCCTCCACGTCCTCCATGGTGATGATGAACGGCTGCCCGGCGAGGAGCGTCACGGCGCCCTCCTTGAAGCGGGCCACCCGGATCTTGGGCCCCTGCAAATCCTGCAAGATGCCAATGGCGACGCCTTTTTTCTGGGCCAGCTCGCGGACCATGTTGTAGGTGTCGCGGTGATCCTCGTGGCTGCCGTGGCTGAAATTCATGCGGACCACGTTCAGTCCGGCGTCGATCATTTTTTCCAGCACTTCGGGGCTGCGGCTGGCGGGTCCGATGGTGGCGACGATCTTGGTGGCGCGGTCAAAATGTTTCATGGTTCTCCGGGGTAGGACTTGCGGGACGCTGGGCCAAGCTGAAGCGCTGAGAGGCGTGGAAGTGATTCCAGCGAAACAAGGGAGCGAACTCCCCAGAAGTGACTTAACGCAGAGCCTTGCGGCCCAGAAACTGCGCAGCGCTGCCCAACTCGTCTTCGATGCGCAGCAACTGGTTGTACTTGGCGATGCGGTCAGAGCGGCTGGCGCTGCCGGTCTTGATCTGCCCGGCGTTGGTCGCCACGGCCAGATCGGCGATGAAGGCGTCCTCTGACTCGCCGGAGCGGTGGCTGATGATGGTGCCGTAGCGGCTGCGCTTGGCCAGCTCGATGGCGTCCAGCGACTCGGTGAGCGTACCGATCTGGTTGACCTTCACCAGAATGGCGTTGCCTACCCCGGTATCGATGCCGCGCTGGAGGCGTTCGGGGTTGGTCACGAACAGGTCGTCACCCACCAGTTGCACCTTGCTGCCGATGCGGTCGGTAATCAGCTTCCAGCCGTCCCAGTCGTCTTCGGCCAGGCAGTCCTCGATGCTGACAATCGGGTAGCGCGCCGCCCAGTCGGCCCAGAAGTCCACCAGCGCCTCGCTGCTCAGCGTCCGGCCCTCGGATTCGAGGTGGTACTGACCGCCTTTGTACAGCTCGGTCACGGCGGGGTCGAGCGCGATGGCGATGTCCTTGCCCGGCTCGTAGCCCGCCTTTTCGATAGCCTCGATCAGCACCTGGAGGGCTTCCTCGTTGCTCTTGAGGTCCGGCGCGAAGCCGCCCTCGTCGCCGACGTTGGTGTTGTAACCGCGCCCGCTCAGCACTTTTTTCAGGCTGTGGAACGTTTCGGCGCCGTAGCGCAGGGCCTCGCGGAAGCTGGGCGCCCCGATGGGCATCACCATGAACTCCTGAAAATCCACCGAGTTGTCGGCGTGGGCGCCGCCGTTGATCAGGTTCATCATCGGCAGCGGCAGGGTGCGGGCATTGGCACCGCCGAGGTAGCGGTAGAGCGGGATGTCCAGCTCGGCGGCGGCGGCGCGGGCCGTGGCCAGACTGACGGCCAGGATAGCGTTGCCGCCCAGGCCGCTCTTGTTCGGCGTGCCGTCGAGTTCGAGCATGGCGGCGTCGATCACGCCCTGCTGGCTGGCGTCCATGCCCGCGAGCGCCGGAGCGATCCTATCAACGACGTTGGCAACGGCCTTGAGCACGCCCTTACCGCCGTAGCGAGTGCCGCCGTCACGCAGCTCCAAGGCTTCGTGGCTGCCCGTCGATGCGCCGGAAGGCACGATGGCGCGGCCCATGTAGCCGCTGTCGAGGTAGACCTCGGCCTCTACGGTAGGATTTCCACGCGAGTCGAGCACTTCACGGGCTTTGATGTTTTCGATGTTCATGGCGGTTCCTCCGGCGGAGTCTGGATTTAGGTTCAATTCTGGCTGGTCACGGTCAGGAGAGCGTCTGGGGCGACGCGAGATTCCGGTCAGGCCCGATTTGCGTACTTGCGACACTCTAGCGCAGCGAGGGCGTCACAGTTCGGGGAACACTCTAGCTGTCTCCGGTCCGGGCCACCCCAAACTCGGCTCAAATGCACTCGGCTCAAATGCGCAGCGGCACGACCACGGCCAGGTAGCCGCCGTCGCCGCTGGCGCGGAACATGGCCGGGCTGGTGGGGCCGGAAAACTGCATCTCCACGTCACCCTCGATCGGCCCCAGGGCGTCGAGCACGTACTTGGCGTTGAAGCCCAGACTCATGGCGGGCTCACTGCCCTCCTGCTGGACTTCCAGGCTGTCCTGGCCGCGCCCGTAGTCGCCCTCGGCGGCCAGGCGCAGCGTGCCCTCACCGATCTGAAATTCGACGCGGTTGTTGGCGTTCTTGTCGGCCAGCACGGCCACGCGAGACACCGCTTCCTTGAGGGCGGCGGCGCCCAGCGTCACTTTGAGCTTGATGTCGCGGGGAATGACCCGCTCGTAATCGGGAAAGTCGCCGTCGAGTAGCTTGACGTTCATGCGCACCCGGTCGGTCTGAATGCCCAGCAGGCCGTCGCCGTAGCTCAATCGCACCTCGCCGTCGCGCAGCACCCGCACCAGTTCGTCGGCGCTGCGGGCGGGGATGATCAGATCTCTGGCCTCACCGGGGGCCGCGAATTCACGCAAGGCCAGCCGGAAACCGTCGGAAGCCACCACCCGCGCCCGCGTACCCGACTGCTCGACCTTGATGCCCCGGAAGACCGCCTGAAACGCCTCGTTGCTGGCGGCGTAGCGCACGCTGGAGAGCGAGCGGGCCAGCTCGGCGGCGCTGAGCGTGGCGTCGGCGTGGGCCGGAAAACTCAGCTCCGGATAGGCGCCCAGGTCGCCGGTCTGGAGCTTGAATTCCGAGCCGCCCGCCCGGACCGCCAGCTCGTTACCGCTCAGTTCGAGTTCGACCAGTTCGCCGCCCAGGTTGCGCACGATCTGCGCCAGCAGGTGCGCCGGAACGACGAACGAGGCCGGATCTTTAATTTCGGCGGGGACCACGCAGCTCAGGTCGATTTCCAAGTTGGTGCCGCTCAGGAGCAGGCCCTGAGCCCCGGCCTCGACTTTCAGGGCCGTGAGCAGCGGGTTGCTGCTGCGGCTGGGAATGATCCGTTCGAGCAGGCCCAGCCCCTCGCTCAAAGTTTTTTTGCTGACGTGTGCTTGCATTCGTTCCCCCATCATGCCTGATTTCTCTTCGGTTTTTTGAAGTTGCCCAGGGGTCTGCGCCTTGCCTGGATTGCCACCTGCCTGAACCCCTATCTTTTACCGATCTGTTTAACTAATAAAAATAGTAGTAGTAGTAATAGGGCCTGTGGATACTGTGGATAAGTGGCCTGGAGCCGCGCTGGGACAGAGAGTTGCCTGTGGATAAAAATGTGGATAACTCGGCATAGCCTGTGGATAACCTGTGGATAACTAGGGCACTTATCCACAGGGGGTCAGGAGGGGCAAGTTATCCACAAAGTTATCCACAGAAAAATGGCACTTATCCACAGGTTATCCACAGGTTTATCCACAGTAAGTGAATCCTGTCACAACCAGACTAGACAACCTCTCATAAATCAGAATCGGGTGTCCTGGGCGTCGTTTTCATAATCATCTAAGCCGCTGAGCTGGCGTTTGAGTTCCTCAATGCTTGTACCCAGTTCAATATCTTTTTCGAGGTTTTCGGAGACCCTGGCGATGGCGTGCATGACCGTTGAGTGGTCGCGTCCGAAGAAAGTGCCGATCTCCGGCAGCGAGTGGCTGGTCAGGTCGCGGATCAGGTACATGGCGATCTGGCGCGGCACGACCACCTCGCGCATCCGCCCGACCCCCCGCAGCGACTCGGCAGGCAGGTTGTAACGGGCCGCCACGGTGCGCAGCACGTCCTTCATCTCGACCTTGATCTCCTGGGGCGTGAAGACGTTGCTCAGCGCCTTGGCGGCCACCGCGCGGGAAAACGGTACGTTGTTGAGGCTGGCGAAGGCCACGACGCGCATCATGGCGCCCTCCAGCTCACGGATGTTGGTGGTGACCTGGCGGGCGATCAGTTCCAGCACGTCCTGGGGGATGTTGATGCGGTTGTGCTCGGCGTTCATCTTCAGAATCGCCACCCGCGTTTCGAATTCCGGCGACTGGATATCGGTGATGAGGCCCCACTCGAAACGGCTGCGCAGGCGGCCTTCCAGCGTCTGAATATCGCGGGGTGGGCGGTCCGAGCTGAGAATGATCTGTTTGTGGTTTTCGTAGAGCGCGTTGAAGGTGTGAAAGAACTCCTCCTGGGTGCGCTCCTTGCCCGCCAGAAACTGAATATCGTCGACCAGCAGCAGATCCACACTGCGGTAGCGGTTGCGAAACTGGGCCATCTTGTCGTCGCGGATGGCGTTGATCAGGTCGTTGGTAAACGACTCGGTAGACACGTATTCGACCCGTTTGCCAGGGTACCGCTCGGTCATGTAGTGGCCCACGGCGTGCATCAGGTGGGTCTTGCCCAGGCCCACGTCGCCGTAGATGAACAGCGGGTTATACGCCTTGCCGGGCGACTCGGCCACCGCCAGCGCCGCCGCGTGGGCCAGGTTGTTGTTGGGACCGACCACGAAGTTCTCGAAGATGTATTTGGGGTTGAGATTGGGCGGCACGAACTGCGTGGGCGGGCTGCTCTGGTGACCGCTGTGGCCCGCCCGCGAGGAAGAGGAGCTGTTGCCAGATGAACTGCCATACGACCCGCTGCCAGACGAGCTGGCCGGATTCAGGTTGGGCGGCGGCGATTCCGGCAGCATCATGGCGTCTTGCACGGCGGGCATCACCTGAAAGCTGACTTGCGGGTTCTGGGCGCCCAGCGAACGTAGAGCGTCTTCGAGGAGCTCCAAGTAGTGCTTGCGAAACCACTCCTGCGCGAAGCTGTTGCGCACACCCAGCACCAGGGCGCCACTTTCGACGCCGATGGCCCGCACCGGGGCGAACCAGGTGTGGTATTCGACTTCCGAGATATTTTTGCGGACATAAGCCAGCACGTCCGTCCAGATTTCCTGCGAGATACGGCTACCTCCCTGCCGGGAGAAAACACCCGGCGTACCGGCGAGCGGCCCGCGCCCCGGACTTCGGTGCCCAGGACTTCGGTAGAGCGCCGCCTCACCGGACTTTGGGGGGCATCATAGCACCCTGAATTTGTCTCTCCTGCCTGGGGAGAAAAGCACCTGTAGCCGAGTGCCCCCTGCCTCACCAGCCTGCGCCCTGAGCATGACCTTTCGGTTTAGTTACGAGTTGCCTGCCCCGGCCCAGCCCGGCTTTTAGGATTGGGGAATGCTTCCCTGGATGCGCCACCACTGGCGCCAACTACTCGTGCTGGCGCTCCTGATCGCGTTGCCGCTGGCGCTGCTCGGCAACCTGGCCGACGGCATCCGCGAGGGTGAAGCCTTCGCCTGGGAACGGACCCTGATTCTGGAGATCCGGGCCGGGGCTCCAAGCTGGTTTCGGCAGCTCGCCCTGGTCCTGAGTACGGTGGGCAGCGGCAGCGGCATGATTCCTGTAACGTTGGTGCTGCTGGCGCTGTTCTGGCGCAAATCGGGCGTCATGGGCCGCTATTTTTTGTTCTCGATTGCCGGGGTGATGCTGCTCAACATCGTCACCAAGACCTTCATTGGCCGAGCCCGGCCCCACGTCGTCGACTGGCTGTGGCAGGAGGGCGACAAGAGTTTCCCCAGCGGTCACGCCACCATGGCCGCCGCCCTGGTCGTGACCCTGGTGGCGCTGCTGTGGCGCACCGCCTGGAGGTGGCCGCTGATCGTGCTGGGCAGCATCTATACCGTACTGATGGGTGTCTCACGGGTCTATGTGGGCGTGCATTACCCCACCGACGTGCTGGGCGGCTGGGCGCTGGGCATGGCCTGGGCGGCAGGCACAGCGTTGGTGCTGTGGCCCCGGCTGCGGCAGGCTCAGGGCCACGCCACCGCGCCCGGCACCGTCAGCGAGGCGAAGGTCGAGCAGGAAGCGGTGCAGGCCAAAAAGCCGGAGTGAGCGTTCAGAACCCTTCTGCGCCCCACATGTCCATCAATGCCTGCCCATTCACTTTCAGCCAGCGCTGGGGCACGCGGTACTCCGGCATCAGCTTTTCGACTTCGGCCCAGTAACGCGGCGAGTGGTTGAGTTCGGCCAGGTGAGCGACCTCGTGCGCGGCGACGTAGTGCAGGACGCTCAGCGGTGCCAGCGACAGCCGCCAGTGCAGCCGCACCACGCCCGCCGCCGTGCAACTGCCCCAGCGGCTAGCAGCGTTGCTCAGGCGCACGGCAGCCAGCGGGTGGCCCCTGCCCAGGGCGGCGGCGTAGTGCTCGGCGATGGCCGGAAAGACCCGCAGCGCCTCGCTTTTGTACCAGGCTTCGGTAGGCGCTGCAAGTCGGCCTTCCGGGGCGTGCAATTCATCTGCCACGCGCACGGCCCTCCTGATACCGCTCACGCTCCGCAGGGTCAACGTCTGGCCCAGATAGGGCAGGTGGAACCCATCTTGCAACATGGGTGGGGCCGGGCGCTGCATCGCTGCCAGGTGACGCTCGGCCCAGTTCCGGCGCTCCTCGATGAACTGGCGCAAGCGGGCCTCGTCCACCCGGCGCGGGGCGTAGACGCTCAGCCCGGCAGGTGTGACCTTCAGGCCGATGCTGCGGCGTTCGCTGCGCCGCAGCGTCACGGCCAGGCCACCGACACTCAGGTTGGCGAGTACAGACACAACAGGGCGAAGCCTGGAGGCACGTTCAGAGCGAGCCGTAGTTGCCCGCGAAGGTGTCGCACTGGCTGGCATTGCCGCTTTTCAGACCCGTCGTGAACCAGCGGATGCGCTGACTGGCGGTGCCGTGGGTAAACGAATCCGGCACCGCGTAGCCCCGGCCCTGCTTTTGCAGGTTGTCGTCACCGATGGCGGTGGCGGTGTTGATGGCCTGCTGCACGTCGGTCTGGGTGATCTTGGTGTACTGGGCGCTGCGGTTGCCCCAGACCCCGGCGAAGCAGTCGGCCTGGAGTTCGAGCCTCACGCTGATCTGGTTGGAGGCGGCCTCGTCGCGGGCGCTGCGCTGAGCCCGTTCGGCCTGGTCGGCGATGCCTAATTCATTTTGAACGTGGTGCCCGATCTCATGGGCGATGACGTAGGCGTAGGCGAAATCGCCGCCGCCGCCGAGCTGGCGCTTCATCTGGGTAAAGAAACCGGTGTCGAGGTAGACCTTGCTATCGAGCGGGCAGTAAAACGGTCCCACCGCGCTCTGGGCCACGCCGCAGCCGCCCTGTGTGCGGCCCGAATACAGCACCAGCGTCGGCTCGCGGTACTGCTTGCCTGACGCCTGAAATACTTTGGTCCAGACGTCGTTGGTACTGACCAGGATTCTATCGACGAACGCCCCGGTCTCGTCGGCGGGCTGGGTGCCCTGGCGCTGCGGTTGGGTTTGCGTCTGAGATTGGCTCTGCCGCTGCGGCTGGGTCTGTTGAGGCTGGGTCTGCACCGGAGCCGAGCTGTCGCCCCCACCCAGGATGCTGCTGGGGTCGATGCCGAAGAACATGGCGATCAGCGCGATAATCACCGCCCCGATGCCGCCCACCGCCACGCCGCCGCCGGGAATGCCGCCGCCCCCACCGCCGCGCCGGTCCTCGATATTGCCGCCACCCGGCAAGTTCTTCCAGTCCATGTCGTTCTCCTTGATCTCATTGGTTAGCTGAGTCTGTGGTGAGTGTAGAAGTGTGCTGAGGTGCATTCTAGAGCAGTACTCCGAATTACGCCACGGGGAAAACAGCCTCCCCGCGCCTCCATTCTGCGTCCTGCTCAGTCAAAACTACTCGCTCCGCTCGGTCATGAAAAGGGTCTTTTTATGACATCTGCTCTAGAGGGCACAGGTGTCAGGCTGCATCGAGTGAATGCTAGCGCTCGGCTGGGCGACCATCAAT
>NZ_JANYGJ010000182.1 GCF_025362455.1 Deinococcus sp.
CACCCGCGCCATAGACGAATCGTTCAAAGCCAGCGATTACCGCCGCCTGCACAGTCTGCAAGGCTACCTGCTGATTGACAGCGAGGCGAGGGGCGTGGAATTTCACCGCCGTGTCGGGCAGGAGTGGCAGATCGAGGTCGCCGAAGACGAGGTGGATTTGCCCTGCCTGAACGTGAAGCTACGGGTGGATGAGGTGTACGCGGGCGTGAACCTGATCGGCTGAGGGAGTGATTGTCAGCGAGGCCGTACTGATCCAGCAATCAGGTCAGCAAGTGAGCCACACCCGCCGCCTCAACCTCAGTCTCGAGATCGAACGGCGTACCTGCGTTCCTGGCAATATAGGCGTCCAGCTCGGCGTTCAACTGGTCTTCGCGCTGCTGGGCCAGGTAGTTTTCGATGGCCTGGCAAGCAAGCTGGGTCGCCGTCCATCCAGTGTTCTGGGCCGCCTGCATCAGTTGGGCGTGCAGAAGCTCCGGCAGGGTGAGGGGGAGGGTTTTCATGGGTGGATTGTGTGCCAGGCTTGAGAGCAAACTAGTAAACATTTTTGGCGACCAACGGAGTCCAATTGAGTAGACTGAGTTGTGGGACTCTACTTCAGGAAAAGTTTTCGAGCAGGACCAGTCAGACTGACACTCTCCAAAGCAGGGGTCAGCACCAGTATTGGTGCCAGAGGGGCGAGGTTGACAACTGGTCCACGTGGAACTTATGTCACAGTCGGCTCTGGGGGTGTAACGTACAGACAAAGAATTGGAAGCCCTAATCAAGTGAACAAGGTGGATCAACCGAACAGACTCTTTCAGGTGAACGATTACAGTTACGATCCTACCGATGCTTCGCTGGTTAAGACTGCAAGCATTGATGAACTTAGTGATTCATCATTCAAAGAATTGATTGACTCTATAAATGAGAGAATAAGTCAGCCTAGCTACTTTCTTATCGTATTAGGTATATTCATCCTGTTGTTTTTCTTGACCGGGGGATTCTTGTCCGTGGTTTCGTGGATATTGCTCGTAATTGGAATATTGTTAACGAGTTATTTTTCAAGGGGAGATGATAACAACAAAACAACACCCATATTTTACGACTTATCAATCGATTCGGCTAAAAGATTCCAGACACTATCAGAAGCAATCAATAGCGTGTCTAAATCTGAAAAAATTTGGAGAGTGAATACACAACAGGCAAATTCAGATTGGAAACGAAATGCTGGGGCGACATCCTTGCTGAGCCGTTCTGCCGCAAAGGTAGAGATCTCTAATCCGCCTTTCATTAGTTCGAATATAAAGATTCCGGGCTTAATACTTGGGCAGACAAACTTATGGTTTATGCCAGATTTTTTACTACTGCGTCAAGACAACAAATATGCGGCTATTGATTACCATGATTTAAATATGGAGTCTTACACGACGAGATTTGTTGAAGGTGAAGCTAAACCAAGCGATGCGAGAGTTCTTGGATCTACCTGGCAATATGTCAATAAAAGAGGCGGCCCGGATAAAAGATTCAATAATAATAGACAGATTCCGATCATGGAATATGGGGAGACTAATATTTCTTCGGATTCTGGACTTAATATAGTCATCCACATATCTAATCTACTAAATTCACAAAATTTTTCGCAAGCTTTTAAGGGATTCAAAGCCAAAGCTGTACATTTAAAATAGCCATGCAAATTAATGCCCCCACCCAACCGGGCAGGGGCCGTTCAAGTTCCCAGCTCTCGCACTTACGCCTGCGCGGTCTCCCCTTTCTTCAAGATGCTCCGCAGCACCGTCTGCAAGATGCCGCCGTTTTTGTAGTAATCGACTTCTACGGGGGTGTCGATGCGGCACTGCACCACGATGTCGCGGCTGACGCCCTTCAGGTCGGTCACGGTCACGCGCACGTCCTCGCGGGGCTTCAGGGTCGCGGGCAGGTGGAAGTGGAACAGCTCCTCGCCGCTGATGCCCAGGCTCTCGGCGCTCTGGCCGCCTTTGTACATCAGCGGCAGCACGCCCATGCC
>NZ_JANYGJ010000197.1 GCF_025362455.1 Deinococcus sp.
TCCAGGTCGTCCAGAAACGCTGGGTGGTCGAACGCACCTTCGCCTGGCTGCTGACCTTCAGGCGCCTCAAGGTTGACTACGAAGAGCGCATTGACGTCTCAGAGGGCTTTATTTACACCGCCATGAGCACTATCCTGCTCAAACGGCTCTGCACTTGACCCCAGCAGTCTGGCGCTGCTTTCCTAGAATTGGGCTTCAGACAGCCTCTGAGCGCTTCCCCGGTGTGGGCGGTCAGCTTGCCGCTCTCGACCTCCATGATGTAGCGCGGGTCTTGCCCACTCGCCTGATAGTGAAAGCCGCTGACCTCGCCGCTCTCGTGGGCCACACGCACGATTTTGCCGTGCGCCTGAGCGCCGTGGCTGCTCCATTTCACCTGATCGCCGACCTTGAAGGTTGCCATAGGAGTCAACCGTCTCACACTTCACCGCCGTAGCCTATCAGTACGGCCACAGAGCCAAGGAACGGTCAAGCCAAACTCAAATGGTTGAGAGCCTATCCAAAACGTTTTCCGGCCACCGACCAAAGCCGGATCCGCTGACCGCCAGCAACCCTTCATCTGTTCCCATAAGCCGCGCGCCACGCGCCACAAGCCTCCCCTCACTCCAGCACGTAGCGAATCCCCTCTTCAAATCCGACCTTCTCCCAGTCGCCCCTGCCCAGCACGACGTTGCGGCGCCAGGGAATCCAGTCGGTCTGGCCGGTCACGGAACGTAAAAAACCGTGCAGGCCGATTTCGATGCGCCGGGCCTCGCCGCTCTCCAGCAGGGCGCGGAGCTGGGCGCGGGCTAGCTCCGGCGCCACCTTGCCGGTGACGCGGGCGCTGCGAATCTCGGTCTGGCCGTAGGGTTCCACAACGCCGCCGAAGCCGCGCAGCAACGTGGCGGTCTCGCTCAGGCTGCGCGGGTGGCTGAGGGTGATGTGGGCGTCGAGTTCAAAGCCGCGCTCGCCCTTCTGGGTGGTGTGGTTTTGGGTGGTGTGGTTTTGGGTGGGCTGTTCAGGGTCCGTCATGCGCTGGCCTTCAGGGCGTCCAGACCGGCTTGCAGCGAGTGGCGGTGGTGGCGGGTGTGAAAGGCCGCCGTGCGCAGCCAGTCGAGCGCGTCCAGGTCGCCGAGCGCCGGGTGCCAGAACATCCGGGCCGGTTCGAGTGGGGCGAGCGGCTCCGGCACCGACAGGGCCAGGCCGCGCAGGGCGGGGGTCAGCGCCGAGTAGCGCCCGGCGAGCGCATTCCAGGGCTGATCCGGGCCGGGTTCGGTGCCCGCAGGCGCCTGACGACGGCCCTGCTCGTCGGTGCCGATAAGCACTCTGGGCGTCTCCCGCAAAGAGCTGTCCGACAGCAGCAGCCGCACGATCTTGACGGTGCTTTCGGCCACCAGCAGCACGTGCTCGCTTTCCTGAGCGGGCGTCCAGGTGCGCTCCGGCAGCGGGCGGTGCCAGTCGGGCTGGGCACGCCTGGCCGTCTCCGAGAAGGCGGCCAGCTCGCGTTCCAGGCGCTCGGCCACCTCGGCGGGCGCGGCCCCGAAAGCCCGCAGCCAGGCGTTGGGTGAAGTCGGTTCGGCAGAAGTCATGGCCCCAGTTTAGAGCAGTACTCCGAATTACGCCACGGGGAAAACAGCCTCCCCGCGCCTCCATTCTGCGCCTTGCTCAGTCAAAACTACTCGCTCCGCTCGGTCATAAAAAGGGTCTTTTTATGACATCTGCTCTAAGGCAGTCGGCGAGTTGGCGCCCCGCCCAGGCTTGAGCGTTGCTGCCAGAAGGTGCGGCGACGAAGCTGTCCGAATGAACTTGCCCAGCCACTGAATGCCACTGACATCGACCCCTCGCCCCCTTTGTGGGAGAGGGGCGCTGCGAAGCAAGGGGGTCAGGGGCCACCGAGCGGCGTTCCCACCCCATGCACGAGATTCTTTTCAATCCCGTCTCAACCTTGGTTAGCTCAGTCGCGGACCAGCTCGATGCCCGGCAGCTCGTCGACGTTCAGGCCCCAGCGGTTCATCTCGGCCACGAAGGGGTCGGGGTCGAATTCCTCGACGTTATAGACGCCGGGCCGCTTCCACACGCCGCTCAGCATCAGCGCGGCACCGATCATGGCGGGCACGCCGGTGGTGTAGCTCACGCCCTGGGCCTGCACCTCTTTGTACGTCTCGGCGTGGTCGCAGACGTTGTACACGAAATGGACCTTCGGCTGACCGTCGTGGCCGATACCTTTGGCCTGCACGCCGATGCAGGTCTGGCCGGTGTAGTTCGCCGCCAGCGATTCGGGCGCGGGCAACACCGCCTTGAGGAACTCGATGGGCGCGACCTTCTGGCCCCGGAAGTCAATCGGCACGATGCTGGTCATGCCGATACCTTCCAGCACGGACAGGTGCTTGATGTAGCTCTCCCCGAAGGTCATCCAGAAGCGGGCGCGGCGGATGGTCGGGAAGTTGATGACCAGCGATTCGAGTTCCTCGTGATACAGCACGAAGCTCTTGCGAGTGGCCACTTTGGGGTAATAGATGTCCTGCGAAATCTCCAGCGGCGCCGTCGTGACCCACTGGCCCCGGTCGTAGTAGCGGCCCTCGGCGGTGATCTCGCGGATGTTGATTTCCGGGTTGAAGTTGGTGGCAAAAGCTTTACCGTGGTCGCCGTTGTTGCAGTCCACGATGTCGAGGTACTGAATTTCGGCAAAGTGATGCTTGGCGTGGTAGGCGGTGAAGACACCCGTGGCGCCGGGGTCGAAGCCGCAGCCGAGCAGCGCCGTCAGCCCCGCCTGCTCAAAGCGCCCTCTGTAGGCCCACTGCCAGGAATACTCGAACTTGGCCACGTCGAGCGGCTCGTAGTTGGCGGTGTCGAGGTAATGCACCCCGGTTGCCAGGCAGGCGTCCATGATAGTCAGGTCCTGGTAGGGCAGCGCCACGTTGATGACCAGTTCGGGCTTGAAGGCGTTGAACAGCTCAATAAGCGCAGGCACGTTGTCGGCGTCCACGGCGGCGGCGGTGAACACCGTTTTGCTATTCGGCAGGTACTGGTGAATCTCGGCCACGATCTTGTCTGCCTTGGACACCGTGCGGGTGGCGATCAAAACTTCGGTAAACACGCTGTCGTTCTGGGCACACTTCTTGGCCACGACGTTGCCCACGCCGCCCGCACCGATGATGATGACTCTACTCATGACGAGCAGTTTAGCGGTTGAGCGTCTGCCGGGTGCCAGCCTGACACCCGAAGGTCAGCGCCGTGAGTCTTCAGGCGTGCAGCGGACGGTCCGCCGCCGACCAGATAACCTCGGCAGGGTCTACCGGGCGGTACACCGACAGCTCCAGCGACACGCCGTACCCGATCAGGCGCCGCAAGTCCTCCAGCGGCCAGACGAAACAGCCGCAGAACTCAGGCATCTCGTCGGCGAACACGGCGGTGTCGAGTTGGGCGGTCATAGTGGCGCCGACACAGTACGCCAGGGCCTCAGCATGGTCGCCCAGCCAGTTCAGCAGGTGCTGGCGGTGCTCGTGCCACTCCAGCGTGTCGCCGAATTTGACCAGCAGATACCGCCGCGCCGCCGAGGGCGAGGACAGGTGCCGCGCAAACTGGGGCCGAACGTCTTCGAGGTGGGTCAGCAGCTCGTGGGCACTCAGATAGTCGGCGCTCAGGCGCAAAATGGTGTACATGAATGCCAGCCTAGCGGAGCACCAGGGCGGGCGCGTCGGCCATCTGGCGGAGCTGAAGCGCTCACCTCTTGACATTGGCCCTTGACTTACCTCTAGAGCAGTACTCCGAATTACGCCACGGGGAAAACAGCCTCCCCGCGCCTCCATTCTGCGCCTTGCTCAGTTAAAACTACTTGCTCCGCTCGGTCATAAAAAGGGTCTTTTTATGACATCTGCTCCAGACATTGGCCCACACAGGCCATAGGCGCTGACGTACAGGCTCAGGCGAACGTAGGCGCTGACGATCAGCAGCGAGAGCGGCAGCAACACGGCGGCGCCCATCAGCCGGTACGGCAACCCCAGGCGCAAGTCGCGCCGCAGCAGCGCGTGCGAGAGCAGCAGCAGCAGCGTCAGCGTCGCCACGCTGCTCAGTTCGCCAAAGCCCCGCCGCACCGATTCGGCGTAGGTCAGCCCCGTCGCGGGGCCGTCGCCGAAAAAGTAGCTGGCCCGCACGCCCAGATACGCGCAAAACAGCAGGCTCAGGCTCAGCAGCGGGATGCCCAGTTCGGTGAGGCCCAGCCGCAGCCCCAGGGTTTCCAGCGAGGGCGTGACCGGCAGCGCCCGCCGGGCCAGCAGCGCCGCGTAAACTGGCTCGCCGATGAAAAACGCCCAGCCGAGCAGTTGCAGCAGCGTGGCGGGCAGGTCGCCCAGATTCCACTGAAACAGCCTGGAGAGCAGCTTGCCGAAGCCCGCATCCGCCGAGCCGAGCAGCGCTCCGAACACCAGCAGCACCGGCACCGTCAGCATCAGCCCGATCAGCACCCGCGTACCGTGCTGCCGCTGCGCCCCACCGCCCCGGAAGCGGCTCCAGGGAAAACGCCCCAGGCTGGCCGGAAAGCCGTAAACGCCCCGCCCTATCCCGGTCAGAGCGGCCAGCAACACGCCGCCCACACTCTGCTGCTCCAGGCCAGGCAGCCGCAGGAAGGCCGCGCCCAGCACGTTGAGGTTGGTCATCAGGGCGCCGCTGCGCACGCTCAGGCCCAGGCCAGACCGAGGCCCAGCACCGCCAGGGCTGCCGGTTGCAGGGCGCTCCCACGCTGCCGCGCCGCGCCCACCAGCGCCGCCACGAACGCCACCACCAGCAGCGTCCAGCCCAGGCCGGGTAGCCAGCCGGTGCCTTTGGTCAGCGCCACGGCCAGCGCTGAGAGACCCAGGGTTAGCAACAGCGGCGCGGCTTCACGCGGCGGAACCAGACGGAGCGTCGGCTGGGCTTAGCGGCGGCTGGGCTGAGCCATGCGGCGGCTGGGCGGGCGCCAGAAGAGGTTGCCCCGCTGAGTCCCGCTGAGTCAGGGACGGGCGCCGGTGCAGACTGGGGAGGCGGCTGGCCAGGTTCAGTCATGGACCGAGTACAGACGGAGTGAGTAAGATGTGTAAGGTGTGCAAAATGTGTAAGATACTCAGATCATGTACTCAGATCATGTCCGGGTCTGGACACCGGGCACGGTCACGCTGAACACAGCCTGATCGGTCAGGACCACCAGTCGGCCCGCGACCATCCAGGCGGCCTTCACGTCGCCCAGTGCGCGGACGAGCCTGACCATTCGCCCGCTGCGCTGATCGACCACCGCGATCCGGCCCGGCCCGAAGGCGGCAAAGACGGCCAGCGGCCCCGCCTCGGCGAAGCTGCCACCGACCGAACAAGGGCGTGGCATCCGCGCCCAGGGCAACTTGAGGCGCACCGGCCCGGAGCCGCCCAGCAACCAGGTGCCGTCCACGGCGAACAGTACCCGGCGCGTCTGCTGTTCCCAGACCGAGCTGGACGCCTGCCCGGATGGCCGCAGCGCTGCCAGCAGGCGACGGTCCCCGCTGAGGTAGCGGCCCGCCGTCCGGGGGAGGCACTGCACGCGCTGGACACCGTTGACAATGCCCTCAGCGCAGACCTGAGCATCATGAAGGTACAGTTGAGTGTAGATGGCGTGCTGAGCGTTCTCAAAGGCCGGGAAGGCGTAGCGCACCGTCACACTGCGCCCGGTGCGCACCTGCACGACCGAGACGCCTTTTCCAGCGGGCGAGGCATTGGTGGTGAAGATCAGCTCGCCCTGCTGGAGCGTCGCCAGACCGAGTTCCCGGTGGGACCAGACCCGTTTGCCAGTGGCGGTGTCCACACCCCGCATATACCCGTCGATGCCGGTGCGGGCGTTGTATGAGGTCACTTTGCCCGATCCGGACAGCAGCCGGTTGGGGTCCACCGCTTGGACCTGCCAGCGCGGGCGACCCGTTCGGGCGTCCCAGGCGCGGATGTCGTCGTAGGTAACGCCGATGACCACGCCATGTGTGACTCGAAGCTCTTGAAACGGTGTGCTGCCCGGTCCGGTGCTCACCCCGCTCAGGGGACGCGGCGCCGCCACCGTCCAGACCAACTTGCCTGACCGGGCGTCGTAGGCATGCAGGTTCGTGAAGCCGTCATCGGCGACGACCAGGCCGCCCCCAACCGCCAGGGTGCCGAAGGATCTGAGCGGTGCCGACCAGCGCTGATGGCGCAGCGAGGCGTCGTAAGCGCGGACCCGTCCACCCGACATGACGTAGACCTGGCCCTTATCGGCGGCGACCCGCAGCACGGCCCGCGCTGGGACCACCGGGCGCAGCCGCTCAGGCCGAACCGGCGCAGGCCAGGCCGCTGCCAGCGCGGCGCCGCTCAGCACAGCAACGAGCAGCGTGCGGATCAGAGGTGCAAGTCGGGGCATATCCAACTGTAGCGGCTTTGAGTAAGATATGTCAGGTGTGTTAAATGTGTCAGGTATGTAAGGTACTCACCACACCTGCTCAGCTCAGGGCTCCTCGCCCCAGTTCAGCTCATCCAGCGCCTGCGCCAGATCGTCGGTGGTGGTCGCCTGGTATCCGGCCCAGACCAGCCACAGCGCCTCCAGGGCTGCGTGGGCGGCGTCCAAGCTGGTCTCCACCAGCGGCGTCAGACGGTCGCCGCTCTCGGCCAGGGCGATGGTGAGGTCGAGTTTGGCTTTCAGGTAACGCGACTGCTCGCCGCGTGTGCCGTCGTAGACGTAGACCACCTCCTCCCAGTCGCATCTGAACGGGCGAAACAGCAGATCGGCCACGGCGCTGTGACTGCCCAGGCACAGGCGAGCGGCAGGCAAGCCGTCGGGCGTGATCAAAGCGCGCATCTGGCATTCGTCGGCGGCCAGGCCGCTGATATCGCGGTCAATGGCGGCCCGGAAGCGGCTTTCGATGTGCTGTCTGGCGGCCTCCCGCACGGTGAGTGTCATAAGTTCGTTGATTATATTACGCTTGTGGCGTAACGGCAAGCTGGACCTGATGAGCCTGGCCCCGCCCGACCACGTTGAACAATTCTTCATGGACCGTGAAAAATTTACATTTCCGGCTCATTGGACTAGGCTGAGGGCATGTGGCCATTTGGAAAATCGACGGCAGACCGCGTGAAAGAAGCCCTGAACGATCAACCCCGCCTGAAAGACCTCGGCCTTCAGGTCAACGAGTCGGGCGGCAGCGTCAGCGTCAGCGGCATGGTGCCCACCGACCAGTACAGCCAGTTGGTCTCGGTAATCGCCCAGGGCATCAACGGTGTGACCAGCGTGGACACCAGCGGTTTGATCGCCCAGCAGGTCAGCCAGGAGATTCAGGCGCCGACGCCCAGCTTGGATGTGGGCAGCGCGGAAGTCAGCGCAGATTCGTATAGCATCGACATGACCCCTGTGGGCCAGGGGCAAGCGGTGGGCAGCCAGGCGGTGGGCAGCATGGACGACGAGATCGCCCAGGCCGTCGCCAGCAGCAGCATCGCCAAGGCCGTGTTGCACGCCATTCGCAGCAACGGCGAAATCTCCGACGGTCCAATCGACGTGCTCCAGAGCGGCAAGACGGTCATTTTGCGCGGCGCCGTCGACAACGACCATGAAGTGCGCCTGGCCGAGCAGGTCGCCCGCGCCGTGCCCGGCGTGGCCGGGGTGGACGTCAGCGGCCTGCGCGTCATTCCCGAAGCCAGGAAGATGGCCAAGAGCCGCGACACCGCCACGGGCGACGCCACCTACACCATCGAGGCCGGAGACACCCTCAGCAGCGTGGCCCAGAAGTACTTCGGCGACGCCATGCGCTACAAGGACATCGCCCACTTCAACAACATCTCCAACCCCGACCACGTGGAAGTCGGTCAGGTGCTGCGAATTCCGAGTAGCTGAAGGTTGAGGGCGAGCCGCCGCGTCCCCAGTTTCGGGGCGCGGCGGTTTTGTATTGAGGATGGAGGGGGGACGGTGTTGTGTGGAGTTGAAAAGAATGCTTTGCGTGGGGCGGGGACGCTGCTCGGTGGTCCCCTCACCCCGCTGCTGCGCAGCTCCCCTCTCCCGCAAGGGGCGACTGGTACAGCTCCGCAGGAGAGGGGTCAGAATGGCCCTGTATGTCTCGTCGTTAAACAGCGAGATCCTTCGCTTTGCTCAGGATGACAAATTGGGGTGCTGCGCCTCTTCGTTCCGACTATTACAGCGTTTTGGAAATTCTATTACCCTCGCCCCTTGCGGGAGAGTCGCAGACCTGCTTGCAGAGGGTCGGTGCATAGCACCGGGGAGAGGGGGCGACGGGGTAACGTTTCTTTCACGACTTACGGAACGCTGTGCTATCGCAAATGAATTCAGCGAGCACTACGAGCCTGACGCGCCGACTTTCTTGGCCGCTGCCGCTTTGTAAGTGATGCGGTAGACCTTGCCGCTGTCGTCGTCGGTGAGCAGCATCGAGCCGTCAGGGAGCGAAAGCAGGGCCACCGGGCGGCCCTTGGTGGCGCCGCCGCTCAAAAAGCCGGTCAGGAAATCCTGCACCTTGCCGGACTTGGGGTCGATCATGACCACCTTGTAGCCGGACTTCTCACTGCGGTTCCAGGAACCGTGCAGAGCCACGAACATCATGCCCTGGTAGGCGGCGGGGAACGCCTTGCCGGTGTAGAAGGCCAGGCCCAGCGGGGCGCTGTGGGCGGTGGTCAAAGCGAAGGCGGGCGTGGACGCCTTGCAGACCTCGGCGCTTTTTTTGCCGAAATCCTTATCCCAGATCTGGGCCTCGCCGGGCTGGGTGGTGTAGCAGTAGGGCCAGCCGAAGTCGCGGCCCTGGGCCAGCTTGTAGAAACCTTCGGGCGGAATGTTGTCGCCCAGGTTGTCGCGCCCGTTGTTGGTGGCGTAGAGCGTGCCGCCGTACCATTCCAGGCCCACGGCGTTGCGCAGGCCCGTCGCATACGCCTGGCCGTTTTTGCCGCCTTCGTCGTAGACCCACACGGCGGCGCGTCTGGTGTCGCTCTCCTCGCAGACGTTGCAGGAGCTGCCCGTCGCCACGTACATTTTGTTGTCGGGGCCGAAGACCACCGTGCGGGTCGAGTGACCGCTGCCGCTGGGCAGCGCCAGGAGCTTTTGCGCCTCGCCGCTGGCTTTCTGGTCGCCGGATTTGTAGGCGAACCGCACCACGCCGTCGGTGTTGGCGACGTACAGGTAGCCGCCGTGAAACGCCAGGCCGTGCGGCTGATTGAGCCCCTCGGCGAAGACCTGCTTGCTCTGGGCCACGGCACCGCCGCGCATCACGTAGATTTTGCCCGCCGAACTATCGCTCAGAAACACGTCGCCGCCGGGAGAGAGCACCATCAGGCGGGGTTTCTGAAAACCCTCGGCGTAGGTGGTGACGGCAAAGCCCTGCGGCACGCTAAACCCACCCGACAGGGTGGTCGCGCCGGGCGCAGGCACCGGAGCGTACACGGGCGCCTTCTGGGCGCAGGCCGAGGCCGTCAGCAGCAGGGCGCTGGCGAACAGCGTGGAAAAGGTACGAAACATAGACCATACAAGCACGCCGGGGTGAGAACGACTGTCAGGACGGGTGAAATCAGGGTCTGGGCTGGATGAACGGTTGTGGCCGCCTCCGACTCAGCGTGGTTTTCATCAGTTTGATGTCGCTGTTCTAGAGCAGATGTCATAAAAAGACCCTTTTTATGACCGAGCGGAGCGAGTAGTTTTAACTGAGCAGGACGCAGAATGGAGGCGCGGGGAGGCTGTTTTCCCCGTGGCGTAATTCGGAGTACTGTTCTAGGATCTCGCCGTTTA
>NZ_JANYGJ010000234.1 GCF_025362455.1 Deinococcus sp.
TGTAGACACGAACCTGAATAGCGCCCTTACTGGTAAGCTCTTCGAGAATGTGCTGCTGTTCCAGGGTCAATTCAACTGGGTGAATCTGCTTTCGTCTTGGCATCACTTAGGATATCATAAATTCAGAATCAATGTACTAGAGTAGTACTCCGAATTACGCCACGGGGAAAACAGCCTCCCTGCGCCTCCATTCTGCGTCCTGCTCAGTCAAAACTAAGTACGGCCAGGCTACCGTTTTGGGATTCCGCAAAGGGCGCTCCATCCCTCCACTCCCGCCTGGCCGTACTTTTTCCAATACTCGCTTCTTGGCCAGAACAGCGCCCATGAGGACGCTTGGCCGCTCCGCTCGGTTTATCCAAAGATAAACGTTGGTGTACTTACTCGCTCCGCTCGGTCATAAAAAGACCCTTTTTATGACATCTGCTCTAGGCCCGAACATGGATGACGAAAGCTCGTGGAGCGGTGTCATTGATTTGAACGAGGTCGATGTTCACGGCTGCTGCGTTCACGGCTGCTGTGCCCGGTGGGCACGGTCCATGCCCTCACTCCAGCGCCGCGTACCCCGGCAGCGTCAGAAAGTCCACCAGCGGCGTCTGCGTGGCGACCTGCCTGAACAGCGGCCCGGCCTGCGCGGCGTCCTCGCCCAGCTTGCTCAGCTCATCCGCAAACAAGGCGTCCAGCAGCTCCGGCGTCAGCGTCCGGCCATCGTCCAGTACGGCGCGGTGGTGCAGCCATTGCCACAGTTGCGCCCTGGAAATCTCGGCGGTGGCGGCGTCTTCCATCAGGTTGTGGATCGGCACGGCGCCGCTGCCGCGCAGCCAGGCGGCCAGGTACTGCACGCCGACGCTGATGTTGGTCCGCACGCCCGCCTCGGTGACGCTCTCCTGCGGCGGCGTCAGCAGGTCCGGCGCCGTGACCCTGAGGTCCGATTGCTTGCCTGAGCTGATCTGGTTGGGCGTCGGCATGAATTCGTCGAACACCTCGGTGGCCAGCGCCACCATGCCCGGATGCGCGACCCAGGTGCCGTCGTGGCCGTTTCTGGCTTCACGCTCCTTGTCGGCCCGGACCTGCGCGAAGGCCCGCTCGTTGGCCGCCGCGTCGTTTTTGACCGGAATAAAGGCGCTCATCCCGCCGATGGCCGGGGCGCCGCGCTTATGGCACGTCTGAATGGCGAGCTTGCTGTAGTGCTCCATCATCGGCGTGCCCATCGTGACGCGGGCGCGGTCGGGCAGCAGCCTGGTCGGGTCGTTTCTGAACTTCTTGATATAGCTGAAGATGTAATCCCAACGCCCGCAGTTCAGCCCCGCCGAGTGGTCCCGCAGTTCAAACAGAATCTCGTCCATCTCGAAGGCGGCCAGAATGGTTTCGATCAGCACGGTGGCCCGGACGCTGCCCTGGGGAAGACCCAGCTCGCGTTGTGCGTAGATAAAAATATCGTTCCACAGCCGCGCCTCAAGGTGCGATTCGAGTTTGGGCAGGTAGAAGTACGGCCCGCTGCCCCGGCTCAGCAGCTCGGCGGCGTTGTGAAAGAAGTACAGCCCGAAGTCCAGCAAGGCCCCGGCCAGCACCTGCCCGTCCACCGTGACGTGCTTTTCCGGCAGATGCCAGCCGCGTGGCCGCACGATCAGCACGGCGGTCTGCTCGCTTAAGCGGTACTGCTTGGCGCCCGTGTCGAGGCTGATGATCCGGCGCACGGCGTCGTGCAGGTTGAGCTGTCCCGCTATCACGTTCTCCCAGGTGGGCGAGGAGGCGTCCTCGAAGTCGGCCATGAACAGCCGCGCCCCGGAGTTCAGCGCGTTGATGATCATCTTGCGGTCCACCGGCCCGGTGAGCTCGACCCGGCGGTCTTGCAAATCGGCAGGCAGCGGCGCCACCGTCCAGGCGGATTCGCGGACGCCCAGCGTTTCCGGCAGAAAGTCCGGCAGCTCGCCCGCATCCAGCCGGGTCTGACGAAGCTCGCGCCCCTCCAGCAGTTCCAGGCGGCGGGCGTTGAAGGTGCGGTGCAGCCCGGCCACGAAGTTCAGCGCGTCCGGCGTCAGGATGCGGGCGAAGTCGGGCGTGACGGGAGCGCTGATCTGAACGGCCTCGGTGGGAGCGGTCATGGCCTCAGAGTACGGTTGGCATGGGCATTCGTTCAACCCAAGCCCAAACTCAAACTCAGGGCAGCCGTGAAGTCCCGCTGTCCGGTGAACTCGCCTGCCATTTGCCCGGCCTGCCCGGCCTACAATCAACCCATGACGCTCCTTTCTTCCACTCGTCGCCAGACCGTCACCGCCAACGTGGGCGGCGTCCTGATCGGCTCCGGGCATCCGGTGGTGGTGCAGTCGATGACCAACACCGACACCGCCGACGCCGAGGCCACCGCCATTCAGGTGGCTCAACTGGCCCGCGCCGGGTCTGAACTCGTGCGCGTGACGGTCAACACCCGCGAGGCCGCCGCCGCCCTGCCGGAAATCGTGGCGCGGCTCTCGGAGGTCGGCCTGAGCGTGCCCATCGTGGGCGACTTTCACTACAACGGTCACATCCTGCTGCGCGAGTTCCCCGAAGCGGCCCGCCTGCTCGCCAAGTACCGCATCAACCCCGGCAACGTCGGCGCCGGGCAGCATCACGACGCCAATTTCGCCACCATGATCGAGGTGGCGAAGGAGTTCGGCAAACCCGTGCGCATCGGCGTGAACTGGGGCAGCTTAGATCAGCAGGTGCTGGCCCGGCTGATGGACGAGAACGCCCACAAAGGCAGCCCCAAATCGGGCACCGACGTGATGATCGACGCGATGGTCGTCTCGGCCCTGGAGAGCGCCCACTACGCCGAGAAGCTGGGCCTCGCCCACGATCAGATCCTGATTTCGGTGAAAGTCAGCAGCGCGCCGGAGCTGTGGCAGGTCTACCGGCAGCTCGCCGCCGAGTGCGATTACCCACTGCACCTGGGTCTGACCGAGGCGGGCATGGGCATGAAGGGCATCGTGGCGAGCAGCGTGGCATTAGCGCCGCTGCTCACCGAAGGCATCGGCGACACCATCCGCGTCTCACTCACGCCGGAGCCGGGGGCCAGCCGCAAGCTGGAGGTGGAAGTGGCGCAGCAGATTTTGCAGTCGCTGGGCATCCGCCAGTTTCTGCCGCAGGTCACCAGTTGCCCCGGCTGCGGGCGCACCACCTCGCAGTTTTTTCAGGAGCTGGCCCAGAAAATTCAGGATTTTGTCCGCGACAGCATGCCCGACTGGAAGGCCCGCTACCCCGGCGTGGAGGAGATGCAGGTCGCCGTCATGGGCTGCATCGTCAACGGCCCCGGCGAGAGCAAGCACGCCAATATCGGTATCAGTCTGCCCGGCACCGGGGAAGACCCCCGCGCCCCGGTCTACCAGGACGGCAAGCTGCTGACCACACTGAAGGGGCCGCGCATCGCCGAGGACTTTCAGGCGCTGATGGAGAAGTACGTCGAGGAGCGCTACGGGCGCGGCGTGGGCGTCTGAGCGAAGCTGAAGCTGGGGTCTGGATTTTCATGGGCGCCCAGGCCCGCCAGAGCGCCGCCGTGTTCACGACGCTGGAGGCGGGGGAAGCCTGGGTCCGGCAACATTCGCTGGAGGGGATGCTGACCTGGTATCCGCTCGATCTCAGCGCCTACGACTGGGCGGTGGAGCGCGGCAGCTTCAGGCCGACAACACCACATCACCGGAGCGCTGCTTTTCTGGCTTCGTTCTCGTCGGCCTTGCAGCCACATCACCATTACGAGCCGGAGGATGAAGGCTGAGGAACGGTTCAACTGGCAAGCCAGGCTTCGTAGAACCGTGGCCTTCCGGGCAATATTGTCATGCAGGCGTGCTACCATGCAGCATGACCACCGAGGATAAACCTGTCCGGTCTCAGGCGGCTGGGGAGGCCGAAATCAAGACCATCGGCGCGAGCGGTCAACTCTATTTCGGCAAGGCATACGCGGGCAAAACGGTGGTGATCGAAAAGCGTGAGCCGGGCGTCTGGCTGGTCCGCACCGCCAGCGTCGTGCCGGACAACGAACGCTGGTTGCACACCATGGAAATGCAGGCCAAGCTGAACGAAGCGTTTGAATGGATGGAGAGTAGTCCGTCTCAGGCGGTAACGCTGGAAGACATTGAAAAGCTCAGAGCGCTGTGAGCCTGATGCTGTGAGTCCAGCACTGTGAACCTTGAGCTGGACTGGAATGCTCCCACCTTCCAGCGTGATCTGCTGGCCCTCGACAAAAATAACCGTAACGCCGTCCTCAACACATGTGTTCGCCTCATTCAGATGGACTGGGACATGCTGCATCAGCATCCTGGCCTCAACTGGGAAGTGGTCAGGTCCAAGACCGGGCCGCAGGGCGAAAGGCTCTATTCCCTGCGTGTCACCCAGAGCATGCGGCTCCTGTGCGTGCGGCGGGGCAACTATTTGCATTGCATCTCTCTTCACCCTGACCACGACAGCGCCTACACCCGCTAACCTGATGCCATGAACACCTGGGGCGCACCCGCCTTCGACACCCTCGCCTTCGATACCGCCGCCAAACGGTCTGCGCAGAACGTGCTGGAGGACAGCGTACTATCCTGAATACCTATGCTCTGGATCATATCCCGGTGAACTGGAATTCCGGTGGCTAGAGGCATTCAGCTCTCCGCCCTGGCCGACCTGCCGCGCAACGCCCGCAACCTGATTCTGATGGAGCCGCTGTGGGGCGTCTTCGGCACGGTGGTGCTGTACTACGCGCCGCTGTACATGCGCAGCGCCGGGCTCACCAGTCCCCAGATCGGGCTGCTCGGCTCGCTGACGCTGGCGCTCTCGTTCGGGTTTCAGGCGCTGGCGGCGCCGATCACCAACCGCTTCGGGCGCAAACGCACCACATTGATCGGCGACCTGATCTCGTGGACCATTCCGATGTTCGTCTGGGCCACCGCGCACTCGTTTGCGGCCTTCGCGCTGGCGGCGGCCCTGAGCGCCAGCGGGCGGATCGTGGCGGTGTCGTGGAGCCTGCTGCTGATCGAGGACGTGGGGGAGCGCCAGCGTGCCCGCGTTTTCGGCATCATCAACCTGATCGTGACCGTCTGCGGCCTGATGACGCCGCTGGTGGGGCTGGTCATCGCCCGCTCCGGCGTCGAGGCGACCATGCGCGGCTTCTACGCCCTGGGCGGCGTCGGCATGACCGTCATGTTCGTGTGGAGAGACGCCATTTCCCAGGAGACCCAGACCGGCCAGGCGGCGATGGACCAGCACCGCCAACTCGGTCTGGTTCAGAGCGTCCGGCACGCGCTGGGGATGGTGGCGACCCTGCGCTCTCACCCCGGCCTCCAGAGTATGACCGTGTTTTATCTGCTGACGGTGTTCATCGAGCAGCTCAGCCTCTTTCAGATTCTGTTTCTGGGCGAAACGCTCAACTTCAGCGCCCAGACGCTCTCCTTCGTGCCGGTGGTCGGGGCGGCGGTGGTCGTGGGGTTGTACTGGCTGGGGCTGCCCCGCCTGGCTGGCCTGCCGCTGGGCCGTACATTGGTGCTCACGCGCTCACTCGGACTGCTGGGCGCCGCCGCGCTGCTGCTCGTCCCGGCGGGCAACGCCGCGCTGATGCTGGTGGTGGTGGCGGTCATCGGCGGCGCCACCTTCCTGACCCAGACCTACCGCGACGCTGCGCTGTTCGCCCGATTGCCGACTCAGGGCACGGCGGACCTGTATTCGGCGGTCCAGACGTTGACGCTGCTGTGTTCCATTCCGGCGGCGGGCCTGGCCGGGGCCATCTTTGCCGCCTCGCCGCACAGCCTGTTCGTGCTGATCGCGGCGCTGAGTGCGGCGTTGCTGGTGCTGGCGGTGTGGCTCTCGCGGCGGGAGGGCGGAGCGCGGGGAGGGGAGGGAGCTGAGCTGAAGCGGTGAGGTTTTCTTACCCGGAGGCCGTATCAGCCTCCCAGACGCTCGCCAGCGTTTTCAGTTGCAGTGCCCAGGCCCGGAGTTGAAGCTGCGCGTCGGCCCACGCCTCGCCGCCCGCTTCCGGAAAGCGGTCGGTAGGCAGGCCCGGCAGGCTCAGAAAGTGTCCGGCCTGCGGATGGCTCAGGTGCCTGACCGGTAGCTTGGCTTCCTCGCGGCGGCGCTGGGCGACCAGGCTCAGCTCGTAAGCATTCCAGACCTGATCTTCGCCCCCGGTGACCAGCAGGACCGGCCCCTGAATGCGCTCGGTTGGAATAGTCGCGGCGGCCAGCGTGCCTTGCGAGGCGCCCTGCATGGTCCGGCGGTGGACCGGCGTCAATAGGAAAGGCGGCGGACCTGCAAACATGGCCGTCCAGCCGGGGGGGTAGGGCAGATATGGCAGCGGCTGGCCGTCCAGCGACCACGACGACATCGGTACGCCTGCCGGGTGCGTGCCCTCCCGGTCAATCCCCTCGAAGACCATTCCGCTGGAGGCGACGGCGACCACCGCCCCAATCTCGTCCGGATAGGTGGCACCCAACAGCAGCGCCACCTCGGCCCCCTTGGAGACGCCCGTGACGCCCACCCGCTTGCCGCCGACCTCCGGGCGTTCACGCAGGTACGCCAGCCCAGAACGGAAGTATTCGAGTGGAATGTTAATCAGCGCTTCGGGCAGACCGGGCGCCCCGAAATAGGCCAGTTGCAACACCACGAAACCCTGGGAGGCCAGCAAGGCGGCCAGCGCGGCCCCCACGCTGTGCAGGCCGCCCTCCGAGCCGCCCAGCGACAGTACGGCGCCGCGCAGAGGCGTACCCGGTGGCGGAGAAAACAGCGTTCCGAACAGCCCCTGTTCCTGCACCACTTCCTCGCGCAGACCGGGGGAACGGGCTCGTCGGAGCGTGCTCGCCTCGGCCAGCAGTTGACCGTTTTGAGTTGCCTGGACGGTGACCGCAAAGCCCCCGCTGGGCAGCTCGAACCAAACCGGGCGCAGATCAGCGCGGGGGCGCATGCTCCAGATCAGCCCCTGTACGTCGGCGCCGCTGTAGCTGCCTGCGAGCGGGGCCATCTGCGCCACGTCGATGTGGCCCTCAGGACTGCTGAGAAAGGTCGCCTGGGCTGACCAGGTTTCGCCGGAGCCGTCTTGCGTTTCGGTGTGCAGGATGGTCTCCACGTCCGGCGGCAACCCGGAAACCACTAGCGAGAAGGGTTTGCTGATCAGTTCGGCGGCAGGCAGTTCAATATGCATGAGAAAACCTCCCCCGACCAGGTGGCCGGGCAGTGTGGGGTTGAGAACACGGGGTTCAGTGCAGCAGGAATCCGAGTTCGCTGCCTTCCGGGCGGCTCAGGGTGTACGAGGCGCCGGTCTTCAGGTCCGCTTGGCTGGCCGCTTTGTAGAGGGCGGCGTAGGTCAGGCCGAACGTCCGCCAGTCCTCGCGGTGCAGGGCACAGATGACCCGGCAGGCCGGAAGCTGAAGGAGCCGCACCTGCCCCGTTACGGCAAGCCCGGTCACCGGCATGGTCGCTTGAACCGGCAGACAGACCTCTACCTGCAATGGCCCGCCCAGATACTCGTCGGCGTGGTAGAGCCCGAAGTCGTCACCGCTGACCGCCGATCCGGCTTGCCGACGCAACTCGCTCAGCGTCTCCCGATAAAAGGTGTCGAACGTCTCGGTAGGCGCCGCGCCAGTCAGGCTGAGTACCCACTGGTCGGGCCACTGGCGATACGCCGTCTCCACTTCTGGCAGGCTGCGCTGCCCGCTCAGCAAGGCACCCACATCCTGAAGGTGCTGGCGCTGAAGCTCAAAGCGCTGATGTAGCCGCTGTTCATGGCGCTCCAGAATCAGGCGGCTCTGGGCGGCGTCGGCGTCCAGCAAGCGGCTCAGCTCGTCTAATGGCAGCTCCAGGCGCCGCAGCGCCGCGACCCGCTGCCCCACGGCAAGCTGCTCCGGGGCGTAGTAGCGGTAGCCGCTGTCCTGGTCGACCTGGACCGGACGCAGCAGGCCGAGATCGGCGTAAAAGCGCAGCGCCGAAACGCTCAGGCCAACCAGTTGTGAGAATTGCCCAATCGACATCAGCCGCTGCATCCTGACCTCCCAGTTCTGTCCGGCTTCCACAGTCTGGAGTCTCAGGCCACCTGAGAGTCAAGCCCGCGCCATCTTCCCTGGCTTCACCTGTTACGATTTCCACATGGACATCTGGGGAACGCAGGCTTTCGACAACGACGCGGCCAGGCTGTTTATTCAGGAGGTGGGCGAGGACGGCGCCTTCGCCTTGCAGGAAGCCTTCGAGGTGGTCCTCGATCCCGATACCGAGTTCGTGGCCGGGGAGGAAGGTGCCCGCGCCGTGGCCGCCGCCGAGATTCTGGTGGCGCACCTGAGCAACGATACCGAGGCCATCATGGACGCCAGGTTGCGCGAGTGGCTGGGCAGTCTGGACGAGGGCGAACTCGACAACATGCGCGAGCTGGGCGCCGAGGCGCTGGGCCGCGTCACGGGCGGCGATTCCGAGCTGGTCAGGCATTTTGCCGCCAGCGAGGGCGGCGACGAGTGGACCGGCAACCTGGCCCGGCTGCGAGACGCGCTGGCGTGAGTCGGGTTGTTCCGAATGTGAACGCGCCCGCCTGCCGATGTGGGCAGCGCGGGCGCAGAGTGACGAAGCTAATCAGGACGAAGCCGATCAGGACGAAGCCAGTCAGCTCGAAATCGTCGGGCTGGGCATCACCTTCCTCTTGCCCTTCCACACCACCCGCGCCAGCAGCAGCACGCCGATGACCACGGCGTAGATCAGCGGCTCGGTGTGGTCTTTTTTGACGCCCCACCAGTAATGCACCGCGCCCAGCACCACGGCCAGGTACGCCAGGCGGTGCAGCGCCGTCCAGCGGGCGAAGCCGAGTCGTTTGACCGAGCCTCTGAAACTGGTCAGCGCCAGCGGAATGAGGGAGAGCAGCGCCAGAAAGCCCACCGTAATAAAAGGCCGCTTGAGCACGTCCTCGACCACCGTCTGGACCCCGAAGGTGCCGGTGAAGGCGCCCTTGTCAAAGAGGTACACCAGGAAGTGCAGCGCGGCGTACAGGAAGGCCAGCAGCCCCAGCGCTTTGCGGATGCGGGCGGGCCAGGTCCAGCCGCTTAAGAGCCGCAGCGGCGTGCAGGCCAGCGACAGCCCCAGTGTGGCCAGCGTCAGCACGCCGGTCTGCAACTCGACGCGCTGCACCGGGTTGGCGCCGAGTGCCCCGCTGTAGCCGTCGAGCACCAGCACCGCCACCGGCAGCAGCCCGCCGACCACCACCGCCGGGCCGAGCCAGCCGAGCTTGCCAGCGGCCTTGCGGGCGGCGGGTTTCGGCGCGGCGTTCTTGGTGGTCTGCTTGATCTCGGTCATGGTCAGTAGTTCTTTCTCAGGTCGAGGTTGGAATACAGCGAGCCGACCTGATCGGCGTAACCGTTGAACATCAGCGTCGGGCGGCGGCTCAGCTCGCCGATGCGGCGCTCGGTGGCCTGGCTCCAGCGCGGATGATCGACCTTGGGGTTGACGTTGGCGTAAAAGCCGTACTCGCCCGGCGCCGACTGCGCCCAGGTGGTCTGCGGCTGCTTTTCGGTCAGGGTGATGCGCACGATGGACTTGATGCCTTTGAAGCCGTACTTCCAGGGCACCACCAGCCGCAGCGGGGCGCCGTTCTGGCCCGGCAGCACCCGGCCCGCCAGCCCGACCGCCATGAACGCCAGCGGACTTAGCGCCTCATCGAGCCGCAGCCCCTCCACGTAGGGCCAGGCGAGCACGTCGCCGCGCTGGCCGGGAAACTGTTTGGGGTCGAGCAGGGCAGTGAACTGCACGTATTTGGCCTTGCCGGTGGGGTTCAGGCGGCGGATCAGCGCGGAGAGCGGAAAGCCCAGCCAGGGCATCACCATGCTCCAACCCTCCACGCAGCGCATCCGGTAGATGCGGTCTTCGAGCGGGAACCAGGACTGCAAGGTGTCGATGTCCACCGTCATCGGCTTTTTCACCTCGCCGTCGATTTTCACGGTCCAGGGGCGCGGTTTCAGGCTGGCGGCCAGCCGGGCGGGGTCGGCCTTGTCGGTGCCGAACTCGTAGAAGTTGTTGTAGCCGGTGGCCTGGGCGTAGGGCGTGACGGGCTCGGAGGTGTCATACGGCCCCAGCGCTTTCTTGGCCTGACCCACCAGACCGGGCAGGGCGCTCTCGGCGGCTGCGCCGGGCCGACGGCTGAGCAGCTCCAGCCCGCCGCCGAGCGCGGCCACCGTGCCGGTAAACAACGCGCCGGTTCGCAGGAATTCACGCCGGGAGTTGGGCGCCTCGCCGGGATGCTGCATGCTGGGGCGAACGGGGGTCTGAATGCTTGGCGTCTGGATGTCTGTATGCTGCTCGTCGGCGTGCTGGTCGTCGGTGTGCGGCTGATCGGATTCGGGGATCATGGCTTCTCCTTGAGGGCGCAAAGACTTCGGTAGCGCAAGGGGCTCGTTATTCAGATATACGCAGTGAAGAGCGCGTTGGATTTACTTTCGGCGCCGGGGTGGAAGCGGCCTGGACAGCGGTGACTGAACCGGGGGGTCTGGACTCCACCGATTGTGCGCGTTCCAGTTGGCGGTGATCTGAAGCTGGACCACCGTTGCGGCTCAGATCAGCACGGTCGAGCCAGCACGGTCGAGCCAGCACGCTCACGACAGCGGCGCGGTGTCTCCAGCCGAGGCGACCCGGTTTTTGCCCGTCCGCTTGGCCTGGTACAGCGCCTGGTCGGCCTGGGCGGTGGTGGCGCTGCTGAGATCGCCCATCCGGTACTGCGCCGCGCCGAGGCTGATGGTCACCGGCTGGCCGACCCCGAACTCGTGATCGGCGATGACGTTGCGCAGCTCCTCGGCCACCATCGACGCCTGGGCGGCGGCGCAGCCCCCCAGCACGGCCATGAATTCCTCACCGCCCCAGCGAATCAGGATGTCGCCCTCGCGCAGGGCGTCGCGGGCCAGCCGGGCCACCGTCCGGATCACCGCGTCGCCCGTGGCGTGGCCGTGCGCGTCGTTGATCTGCTTGAAGTCGTCGATGTCGAAGAGCACCAGGCTCAGCGGCGCCTTGCTGCGCCCGGTTTCGCGCAGGCTCTGTTCGAGCAGCACCTCGCCCACGCCCCGGTTGGTCAGGCCGGTCAGGGTATCGAAGGTGGCCAGCTCCTCCAGGCGGCGCTGGAAACGGCCCACCGTCAGCATGGTCAGGCCCAGCACCAGCAGGGTCGCCAGGACGCCCACCGCCAGGTTGATGCCCAGCAGCCGCAGGAACGGCGCCACGGCCCCGGCCTCGTCTTGTTCGACGACCAGATACCAGCCCAGCTCCGGCACGAAGCGCGAGTTGACCTGCACCGTCGAGCGGCCCAGGTGGTACGAGGTGGTGATGGGTTGCCCGGCCCCGGCCAGCACCTGAGCGGCGATCTCCGAGAGACCGGGCAGCGTGCGGATCGAGCCGCGCCGCGAGCGTTCCGGCAGGCCGCTGGCCTGAAGGCTGCTGAGCACCACCTCGCCCGACTTGCTGACAAAGTAGACCTGCTGGCCGTAGCGCGTCTCCAGCCGCCCCAGCAGAGCCCTGAGCGTGTTGATGGTCACGCCGACGCCGGTCACGCCCAGAAAGCGGCCTTCGTCGCCCAGCAGGCGGTAGTTGATGAACACCGTCATGGTATTGCGGTTGACCAGATCGGGGTCCACGTTCAGTTCGTAGTCCCCTTGCATGGCCTTGACCCGGAAGTACCACCGGGCACGCGGATCGGTTTCGCGCACGGTCTGCGCCACGCCCTTGCCGGAGTAATACCTGCGGGTCGCCTCCGAGACGAAAAAGCTGGTATTGGTCCCAAATTGTGCCTGAATTCTCGCCAGATAGCGGCTGATCTGCCCCACGTCGCGCTCGCCGCCGGTCACCCAGTCGCGCAGGAAGGTGTCCTGGGCCATCTGTTTGGAAACCGAAACGGGCCGGACCAGTTCGCGCTGCACCTCGGAGTACACCGAGTCGCCGGTCAGCGGCAGCTCGCGCTTCGTCAGGTTGCCGCGAATGGTGCCCCGCGCCGCCAGGTAACCGAGCAAACTGGTGCTCAGAAAGCCCAGCGCCACGATCAGGCTCAGCCAGAGCACCAGCCGGTTCTTGCGCGGCAGGGCGGTCATCTTCAGGAAGTCTACACGCCGGGCTTTGATAAGGGGAGTGGGAGCCTGGTCGGCCCTGCCCCGTCAATCGTGCCCCGTCAATCGTGCCCTGTTAATCCTGCCCTGTTAATCGTGAGTGGCCTCCCGCGCAGCCCCCAGGCGCGTGCTAGCCTGGTTTGTTATGAGCAAAACGGTCCTGAAAAACGCCCGTGAAATCGAACTCATGCGCCGTGCGGGGGGCCTGGTCGCCGAGACCTTCCGGGTGCTGAACCCCTACGTGGTGCCGGGTGTGAGCATTCTCGACCTCGACCGGGTGGCCGAGGATTTTATCCGTTCACGCGGCGCCGAACCGGCGTATGTGGGTTACGGCCCGCGCCACAACCCGTTTCCGGCCACCATCTGCGCCTCGGTCAACGAGGTCATCTGTCACGGTATCCCCAGCCCCCGCAAGCTGCGCGAGGGCGACATCATCGGCGTGGATATCGGCGTCAAATTGGGCGGCGTGTACGGCGACGCCTGCTACACGTTCGCGGTGGGCGCGGTCAGTCCGGCGGTCTCCGGGCTGGTGGCCGGGGCACGCGCCAGCCTCGACGCCGCGCTGGAAGTGGTCCGGCCCGGTGCCCGCCTGGGCGATATCGGCGCCGCCATCCAGGCCACCGCCGAGCCGCGCGGCTACTCGGTGGTGCGCGAGTACACCGGCCACGGCATCGGCCACCGCCTCCACGAAGACCCCACCGTGCCGCACGTGGGCCGGGCCGGAACGGGCCTGAAGCTGAGCCCCGGCATGGTCTTCACCATCGAGCCGATGATTAACCTGGGCCGCCCTGAGACGAAGTTGCTCGCCGACGGCTGGACCGTGGTGACGGCAGACAGCAAACCCAGCGCCCAGTTCGAGCACACCCTGGTGGTGACGGGCAGCGGGTACGACTTGTTGACGCTGTAGAGTTGCGGATGAAGAAGGCCCCGTCAGGTTGATGGCGGGTGCTTTTCTAAAAATCTAAATGAGAGTATCAACGCAGGGTGACGATGTGCAAATTATATTTATAATCACTGTACATTAGCTTTTTACTATCTTTGGAGAATATAGGCCCGTAGCAAGCGTGAGCGTAAATTGTAATGATTTTGCCGTCCGACGCGTCTCGTAGGGCCAATGTGGAATCGCCAAGTGGGTCTTTGGGGCCAAACGGGTCTTCGGGTGTGTTAAAATCTGGCCTGGCTGTACAATGGTTGACGACTGAATCGTTGCTACGAGTTGCTAAATACTTGCCATCAGAGCTGATTGCGGTTTGATAAATGCCAGCTTCTTGTCCGACGAGCTGGTACTTGATTTTCCCCGTGCTGAACGTGCGAACCCAACCGACGGAGGGTTCTCCCGAACGGTATATTTTGGCTGTCTCAGAGTTGAGCCCCACGCCGCCAGCGACGATATCTTTATTTAAATTGACAGACGTTGAATCTTTTGTAAAGCCGCCCTGGTAGTAGAGCCCGCCATTGTAAGGAGGCTCGTTTTCGTCAGCGACATAAATTAATGATTTCAAAGCAACTTTCGAATTGTTAGCTGGGTTACTAAGAGATAAACGCCAGAGTTTCGTGTTGTAGTTATTCGCTACAAGAATCTTGCCGTCGTTATACACTGCGTCAATCCAGTCTGTCGAATATACGACATCGGCTGACTGGTTTTTGCAAAGTTTTATTATAGAAGAAGTTTTTGAATTCGACAGACTCAATACTTTCAGATTACAAGAGTCGCCGCCTATCAGATATGCACTGTCCTCTGTAAACTTCCCATCATTGCCCACGTAAAATTCCTCAATATTGGTACCATCTACTATTTTAAGTTTACCTCCGAATAGTCTGATGCCGACGAGAATGAATCGACCATCTTTGCTCATTTTTATGTCATAGAACGAATGTTTTTTTCTTGCGTCATCCCTTTCGGAGTAGATGATGGATTGTGATAGCTTACTTGTAGAGCCTTTGCCCCATCGCGGATGCAAAACAATAGTTCTAGTGGACATGGTGGATAAATTGGTAACGTCAACATATATTACGTCTCGACCTCCGTAAGCCCGACTCAATAAGGATTCACCATCGCCGGAAAGCGCTCCTATGGGTGAGGGCATTGAGATGACTTGTTCGCTTAGCCCTGTACTGACAGAGGAAAGGAGAATGGTGGTGCAGATGGAAAAGCAGTGTCTCGTCATCTGCTGAGAGTTTACAACATCTCCCCACTCTCTTTCTCCGGTTCCTTCTTGGTCAGCACCACCGGCACGTTAGACGACGACTCGCCCAGCGCTGCCGGATACACCTGGTCGATCAGCGCGGCGTTCACCGTGTCGCTGACGGGCTCAGCGGGCGGCTTCACCAGCGGCGGTGTCGGCTTTCTCCCACTCCCGCGCTCGAAACGGGTGATCGGCTTGGGCGGGGGCGTGTAGGGGCGGCGCTCTGACCTGGCTGCGCGACTCCGGCTGACCCAGACGCTCACCTGCCGGATCAGGCTGATCAGCAGCCCCACTCCGGCGGCGATAAAGGCGACTTGCTGAAACTGGTTGTTGGCCGGAAAGGTTATGCTGGCGTCGAGCCTGGGCGCAATGAAGGCCACCCCGATGATCGGCACGGCGAACAGGGCGGCGGCGAAGGGCAACACGAACGGCCCGCCCGCGTGCTTCATCACTAGGCAGGCCAGCAGCGAGGTGGCGATCAGCGGAAAGATGACCCACCACTGCTCCGGCGGCGTCTTCAGGAGGACCAGCGGCAGCACGCCCAGCGGAATGGCCGCGTAGCCGAACCAGTTGCCCGCCTCGTCGGCCACGAAGGTCAGCACCACCCAGATGGCCAGTTTCTGCGGCCAGCTCAGCGGCAGGGTCATGGCGTAGGCGAGGACGCCCAGCGCGGCCAGCCCCAGCACCCACATGCTCGCCACGAAGGCGACGTGCCGGGCACGGGCCGGGTCGCGGCGGTTGCCGGTCATGGCGGCGCTCACGCGGTCTTCTTGCGGCGTGGGGCTTCCACCAGCTCGTCCAGGTTGTCCTCGCCTGCGCTTTCGTCGTCCAGGCCCTCATCGCCCAGCAGTCCTTCACCCAGCAGCTCGGCGGCTTCCATAGCGGCTGATTTCTTGCTGGACTTGCGCGGCTTGGCCTTCGCCTTGATCGGCTCCGGCTCGGCCAGTGCGGCGCTCTGGATGGTCTCGACGGTGTTAGGCGCGGCGCTGGCCACGATGCCCGGCACCCGCTTCAGAAACTCCCCGGTGTAGCTCGTCGGGTGGGCGGCGAGCTGCTCCGGCGTGCCGGTGGCGACCACGCGGCCCCCGCGCACGCCGCCTTCCGGTCCCAAATCCACGATCCAGTCGGCGCACTTCATCACGTCCAGATTATGCTCAATAATTATTAGCGTGTTGCCGCCTTCCACCAGCCGTTCGAGCACTTCCATCAGCTTGCGGACGTCCTCGAAGTGCAGGCCAGTGGTGGGCTCGTCGAGAATGTAGATGGTCTTGCCGGTGGCCCGCTTGCTCAGCTCGGCGGCCAGCTTGATGCGCTGCGCCTCGCCGCCGGACAGGGTGGTGCTCGGCTGCCCGATGCGCATGTAGCCCAGCCCCACATCGCACAGCAGTTGCATCTTGCGCTCGATGTTGGGAATCGCCTCGAAGAAACCGTGGGCGTCCTCCACCGTCATGTCCAGCACGTCGGCGATGGTTTTGTAGTTGTATTTGACTTCCAGGGTCTCGCGGTTGTACCTGGCCCCCTTGCAGACCTCGCAGGGCACGTAGATATCGGGCAGGAAGTTCATCTCGATCTTCATCACGCCGTCGCCCTTGCAGTGCTCGCAGCGCCCACCCTTGACGTTGAACGAGAAGCGCCCGGCCAGGTAGCCGCGCCGCCGGGCTTCCTGGGTGCGGGTGAACAGGTCGCGGACCTCGGTGAAGACGCCCGTGTACGTCGCCGGGTTGCTGCGCGGCGTGCGTCCGATGGGCGACTGGTCGATCTCGATGACCTTGTCCAGATACTCGATGCCGGTGATGGCGTCGGCCTTGCCGGGCGTGGTCTTGGCGCCGTTGAGGTCGCGGGCCAGCGTGGCGTGCAGGATGTCGTGAATCAGCGTCGATTTGCCGGACCCGCTCGGACCCGTCACCACCGTCATGGTGCCCAGCGGCACGTCCAGCGTGACGTTCTGGAGGTTGTGCTCCCGCGCCCCGATGACCTTCAGGCGCTTGCCGTTGCCGCGCCGCCGCTTGCTGGGCACTTCAATTTTCAGCTCGCCGCGCAGGTACTTGCCGGTCAGGCTGTCGGGATTGGCCCTAATTTCCTCCGGCGTGCCCACCGCCACGACCTCGCCGCCGTGGACGCCCGCGCCCGGCCCCATGTCCACCACGTAGTCGGCGGACATCATGGTGTCCTCGTCGTGCTCGACGACCAGCAGGGTGTTGCCCAGGTCGCGCAGGCGTTTGAGCGTCTCGATCAGCCGCCCGTTGTCCTTGGGATGCAGCCCGATGGAGGGCTCGTCCAGTACATACAGCACGCCGGTCAGGCCCGATCCGACCTGCGTCGCCAGCCGGATGCGCTGCGCCTCGCCGCCGGATAGGGTGTTGGCGGTTCTATCCAGCGACAGGTAGTCCAGCCCCACGTCGACCAGGAAGGTCAGTCGGGTCCGGATGGCCCGCAGAATCGGCGCCGCCACCGCCGTCCCGAAGGTGTTCAGGCCGTATTCGTAATGCCGGGGCCGGGCCACCTTCGCCGCGCCGCCGTCGTGGCTGCCCAGATACGGTGCCACCACGTCATGGTTGACCTCGCTGTTCTGGAGTCCACCGAAAAACACGTCGGCGTCGAGCACGCTCATGCCGCTGGCCTGCGAGATGTTCAGGCCGCCGACCCGCACCGCCAGAATCTCTGGCTTGTAGCGGGTGCCGCCGCAGGTCGGGCAGGGGCGCAGCTCCATCAGTTCCTCGAGCTTCTCGCGCATGTACTCAGATTCGGTTTCACTGTAGCGCCGGTCCAGGTTGGCGATCACGCCCTCGAACTCGGTCATGAAGCGCATGGTTTCCTTGCCGCCCCGCCGGTAGATGACCTCGAAGGGTTCGCCGGGGCCTTGCAGCACGGCGCGTTGGGCGGCTTTCGGTAGTTCGCGCCAGGCCGTCTTCAGGTCAAAATTCAGGTGCTCGGAGAGGGCCTTGAGCTTGTCCCAGTAGTAGACGCCGCCGCCCGTGCCCTTCTTGCTCCAGGGCAATATGGCCCCCTCGGCGATGCTGAGCGCGTCGTCGATCACCAGGTCCGGTGAGAACTCGCGTTTGCTGCCGAGTCCGGCGCAGTCGGGGCAGGCGCCGTAGGGGTTGTTGAAGGAAAACGAGCGGGGTTCGAGTTCTTCCAGTACGCTGCCGTGTTCGGGGCAGGCGAATTTCTCCGAATACAGTTCTTCAGTGCCGGAGTCGGGAAACAGCACGCGCAGCAGCCCCTCGCCGCGCCGCAGCCCCAGCTCGATGCTCTCGGCGATGCGGCTGCGGTCACTTTCGCGCACGGTGATGCGGTCGATGACGACATCCACGTCATGCTTCTCGAACTTTTCGAGCTTCAGCTTCTCGGCCTCGTCGAGTTCGTAGAGCACGCCGTCCACGCGCACGCGGGCGTAGCCCTCGCGGCGGATGTCGGCGAACAGTTTGCGGTACTCGCCCTTGCGCCCCCGCACCAGCGGCGCGAGCAGGATGGCCCGCTGATCGCCGAAGCCCGTCAGCAGCTTGTCGGTGATCTCGGTGGGGCTCTGGCGCTCGATCTTGCGCCCGCACTCCGGGCAATACGGCGTGCCCACGCGGGCGTAGAGCAGCCGCAGGTAATCGTGAATCTCGGTGACGGTGCCCACCGTGCTGCGCGGGTTGTGGCTGGTGGTCTTCTGGTCGATGGAGATGGCGGGCGACAGCCCTTCGATGCCGTCCACATCCGGCTTTTCCATCAGGCCCAGAAACTGGCGGGCGTAGGCGCTGAGCGACTCCACATAACGGCGCTGGCCCTCGGCGTAGATGGTGTCGAAAGCCAGCGTGCTCTTGCCGCTGCCCGACACCCCGGTAATGACGATAAATTGGTCACGGGGCAGTTCGACGGTGACGTTCTTGAGGTTGTGTTCACGGGCGCCGCGCACGATCAGGTTCTGCAAGCTGACAACCTTCCTTTTAAGCAACCCTGTAAACAGGCTGGATGTGGTCTGGGTGAGGCTTTACGGCTTGCGCCTGGCTACGCTGAGGGCAGAAGTCAGGGGGCCGCTTCTGGATAAACGTCGCATTCTAGCACTCCGGGGGAGGGTGCCTGTGTGCCGAGATGCAGGTGGTGGAGCGGGGTGAAGGGGAGCTGCCGAGCAAGCCGCTTTCCTCCATCCGGCAGCCGGAAGAGCCCTACAGTTTTTGGTCAGCCAAGCGCACCTGTTCGGCGTGCCAGGCGCGGAAGGCGAGGTAAGACGGGTTGACCAGATTGGCCCAGCCAGCGGCGCAAAGTCCGGCTGGGAGGGCGTCTCGCTCGTGCCAATACTGGGGGTCTTTTGCGAAATCGGTGTAGCCTCGGCGGTGCAAAATGTGGATGGCCCGGCCTTGCCAGCAGAGAGCAACAAAATCTAGACCAGGCTCCAGAGAGAAGAAGTGCAATACCTCTTTCGGGAGTGCCCAGGCCAGTGAGTGCCACTCAACCCGCTGCGGTCCGTAGTCATCGAAGATAAATCGTTTTGGGCTGTATTTTACGTCGTAAGTGAGCTCTGGACCATCAAAGTGCATGGTCATATCTACAAAGGCCCGATCCGTGAGTATTTCATATGTACCGGAAACATCCAGCAAGTACCGACGGTCTCCAGGTAAAGGCCGTGCCAGGCTGCTGAGAACTTCTACCGGACCGCCGAGCATTACCGCGTCAAATCCGTAGCGGGCGTTCTCGCCCGTTGGCTTGCTCAGACCCCAAGATGAACAGAGCTGCACAATCTCCTTACTCGCTGCGATTAGCAGGGAGTCTGGACTGTAGCCCTCATTTGCCCACCGAGTCCATAGAACGAAGTGGGCGCGAAACCAGTCACTATCGATGAGGGTGTCGCGGTCAGCATAGCATTTCCCACTTCCGTGCTGAATTCTGATGCAGCGTCTTTCTGAGTCATATTCGACGCAAATCCGAACCCAGTAGGAACCAAACCGGTGATATGCCTTAATCAACCCATGGTAGATACGGCCTCGGTCTTTTCGGGAAATGTGCTTTCCGTCTGTCCTATAGACTTCATCGTATGCGGTGATAATATTTGACATGGTGGGCATCTCCTAAACTTCAAGCCGGAAATTACAGGTATTCTGTGCATCGCTCTGTCACAAAGTTGGCACGCCCCGCCCCTACCTCACGCGCCATACTACCCCCGTGACCCATCCCGCCCCAGAACCCATCACCTCCCTCCAGAATGCTCAGCTCAAGCGCCTCGTTCGCCTGCGTGACCGGCGCGAACGCCTGCGCGAAGGCGCCATGCTCATCGAGGGTGCCCGCGAACTCGCCCGCGCCCTGAGCGGCGGGGTGGTCCCCGAAATGGTCTACACCTGCCCTGAACTCTTCAGCGCCGACGCTCACGATTTGCCGCTGAGCACCCTCCCCACCACCCAACTCTCCCGCGCCGCCTTCGAAAAGGTCAGTGGCCGTGAGGGTCCGGACGGCGTGCTAGCGCTCTGCCCGCTGCTGAGCCGCCCCTTGCCCGAACCCGGCCCGCAAGCCACCGTGCTCGTGCTCGACGGCCTGGAGAAACCCGGCAACGTGGGTGCCCTGCTGCGCACCGCCGACGGCGCCGGGGCACACGCCACGCTGCTGGTCGGCGACGGCCTCGACCTGGGCAACCCCAACCTGATCCGCGCCTCGCAGGGCAGTCTATTCACCCAGCCGACGGCGGCGCTGCCTGAGCAGGATGCTCTGAAGTGGCTGCGCGAACGCGACTTCACCCTGCTGGCCTGCACGCCGCACGCCCCGCAAACGTACTGGAACGCTCCGCTCACGGGCCGCCTGGCGCTGCTGCTGGGCACCGAGCACGCCGGACTCAGCGACTTCTGGGCACAGGCCGCCGATCTGAGCGTGAGCATTCCGATGCAGGGGACCGCCGACAGCCTCAACGTCGCCACCGCCGGGGCGCTGATCCTGTACGAGTCGCTGCGGCAACGGCAGGCGTGGCTGCCGGGCGCGAACTGACAGCGCCTGCGAACAGGGCTTGTGAACAGAGCCTGTGAACCTGTTGATATGAATGGCCTGATATGACGGGCTAGAGAACTCCGCCCTGGCTGGATTCGGTGAACGCTTCACCGGGTGTTCGGGGCACTCGGCAAGCGCAATAACAAAAGCACCCCCCTTCAGGCTGAGCAGCCGACATCAACACGAACTGGATAAGGACGACCCATGAACGACCCCTACCGTGAATGGCTCAGAAGCCAACTGGCCGCCGAAATCGGCGTGCGCGAAGCCGAGCAGGTCATCGAGGGCGCGGTGGCCCGGCGCGGCTGGCCCGCTCTGCGCCCGCTGGGGTCGCGTGACGTGGTGGCCGTGCTGCAAGACGTGTACACCAGCTTCACCGCCAACATGGGCGAGGCCCGCGCCGACCGCTGGCTGGAAGGCGCGACCACCCTGCTGGCGCATTTCGCCGAATCGACCCCCAGCCCCGCCCCGGCCAGCACCGGCACGATTGCCCCGGCGCCCGGCCCGGTCCGCTGGGGACGCCGCGCCCATGACCTGCCGCTGCTGCTGGCCCGCGCCCACACCGAAATCGCCGCCCGCAGCCTGGAGGGCATCCGCGCCAACCCCGACCTGCGCAACCTGGAACGCGCCGCCGAGTGGGACGTGCAGGCCACCCAGGCTGAGGTGAGGCGCTGGGAAACCGAGGAGTTGCTGGGCAACCTGCGGGCCGATCACGCCCGCGTGGAGGTCGCCGATCAGGTGCGCAGCGCCCGGACCCAGCGCGAGGTGCTGCGCCTGACCGTCGAGGAGCTGGGCGCCGAGGCCCGCAGCGGGCGCGGCGTGGGGCCGCAACTGGCCCACAACAAGCTGATGCTGACCCAGACCGACGCCTTTCTGGACGCCTTCTCGCCGCTGATCGACGAATCGGTGGCCGAGGCCGACCCGCAGGTGCCCTCCGTCAGCCTGGAAACCACCCGCTTTGCCCTGGCGGTCCCGATGCACCCCAACGTGCTGCGCGCCCGCCACCAGCTCAACTACGCCGAGTGGCAGTCGGGCAGCTCAGGCAGCGACCAGCGGGTCCACAACGCCCGCAGCGCCCTGGCCCAGGCCGAGCGCGACGCCGCCGCCCAGATGGAGAGCACCCTGAATTCGGCCCGCGCCCACCAGGCGGCCTTCAATCAGCTTTACGCCCGCTTTCAGGACATCACCAGCCGCCAGGCTCAACTGGGCCGGGCCGGGGCCGACGCCCTGACGCTGGCCCGCCACACCTTCGAGGCCGAGCAGGCCCGCAGTGGGGCGCGGGTGCAGGGCCACCGGCTGACGGAAGCGCTGCGCTTACTGAGTGCGCTGACGGGAACTGCGGATTGAGAGGAGCAGACAGACGAGTACGTCATGCTTGAAAACACACTTTAAAACACATTGCCGATGTGGTCCGGTCGCTCGCCTCTGTAGGGGTCAAAACGTATTGAGGCCGTGCAGGACGTGAGATTTCCAGGGCAGACACCCAGTGAAGATGGCGGCCAGCACTTCCAGCCTGCCATCACCGAAGTGCTTGATGGCTTCCTGAATAACGTCCAGGCCA
>NZ_JANYGJ010000254.1 GCF_025362455.1 Deinococcus sp.
AGCGAGAATTCCTAGGGCGAGTTCCTCGCCGCTGCAAAGAAACGCCGAGACTCGACGTGGGTGCTCGCCGAAAAAACTAACAATCGCGTTGACAGTATCCTCTGTTGGTGATTGATATCGTTTTGTGTTTACTTGAAGCAATCGCTCACCTATTTCTTGAGGTGATAACGTATCTGCCATCATATCTTCCCAAACGGCTACTTTCATTTGATTATTTAGATCGGCTGGATATTGTACGACAAACCCAATGTCGCGATGCCCAGCATCTCGTAGATGGTTTACCGCTAATTCAACAGCGTGACGAACATTATAATGAACAGACGTAATGCCCCATGATGACATAACCTGACCGACAATTACGACTTTATTAGAAGCCTTCCTCAGCGCAATACCTAACGAACTGTTCGGAGATATATCATCGAGCATAACCAGTGAATAGCCTCTGCGTAGGGCTATAACGGCTGGTTCCTGTTGGCCTTCGCTTAAGCGGACGACATTTGGAAACCACCCTTTTTTATTTGCCAGACGGACTCCAATGCTCAAAAATTCCCGCTGGAGCCCAGCCTCATACGACGATACAATCAGATTTAAAACTGTTTTGGTCAGAGTTTTATTAATCTCTTTTTGATAATATGCGTTAACAAATGTACCTTTTTGGGCACGTCGTTCCAGTATATTATCGCTTACGAGTTCTAAAATCGCACGTCGTACCGTCATGTAAGAGATATTATACAGCAGAGCCAAATCCCGTTCGCTTGGAATCTGGTCGCCTGGTTTATACTCACCAGACAAAATAGCTGTTTCCAACCGTAGCTTAGCAACTTCGTATTTTGGTTTTGGTGAAATGGTCAATTCCATAATGGATTGGCCCAACATTTGTTGGCAGCGCTACTACTTTCCTCTCTGTATGATGATGCTATTATAGCATATGTGCGTGTCATTTACGAGGAGGTTAAGTAACTCCTCAAAACACTGACCACGACTTCTTTCGCCACGACTTCTTTTAAAAGCAATTCTCGAGAATACAACATTTCTGCTCCCAAACTCTACCGGATTTCGATCGGCTGATATTGCGTGGGGTCCTTCGAGCGGCCGATTCCCGGCGTCCACTCCGCCCAGCCCTTGCGCCCCCGGCCATCGTTGTCATTAACAAGCAGCGTCATCAAAAAGCGGTCTCCCAGCGGAGCGCCTCCGGGAAGTCTTGCAGGCACGATTAGATCGTAGAGCGTTTCATGAGCATCTTCATCCCGGCGGATTGCTAGCTGAAGCGCAGTTTGGCCAAGAGCCACGCCTCTCGGCGCAATGTCAAGCTCGGCTACTGGTCCCTTCGCTGTCAGCGCGGCAGTCCACGCATAATTCTCACCGGTCGGCGGCGAAATCGCAAATTGGATCGAGTCTCCCTGCCATTCGGCACCGGCGGGTTCATTCTGGAAGAAGATGTCGTCATGGACATGAATGCTCAGTCGCAGACCCGCGGGAACGCGTGAAATAAACACACGTGCGCTGAGATCATTGTTGCCGTGAAACAGCATATTGTCCAGAGGAGCATTCTGGTACAAGCTAATTATATTCGCCTGACCAAGAGAGATGATCGGGTTTCGCCAGTTCTGCGAATCTCCCAGTCTTTGTGGATCCGTCGCCGTGCGAGGAATTAAGACTGCGCAGCTAAGCGCAACGCTTGCCTGCAGTTCTGAGGGAAGTGCCGACGCCGTGAAACGAAAATTGAGGTTTTCGCGCAGAAGCGGTTTAGGAGGTGCCTTCAAAGTAAATGGAAGCTCTTTGTGACCACCGACCGGAATCGTGAGAGTAAACACGGAGGGCTTAATCCGCCACCCACGCGGCACTGACAATGTCAGTATGCCTTTTATCGTGCGGGTAAGCGGGTTCGATGCTTTGATAACAACTGTCGTTTCTTCGCTGGAGGCAACGATGACCTGCTTCGGCAATGCCACGGGCGAAGGAATTGTCTTTACTTGGTCGACACTTCCGGAAAAACGGACGAATTGCGGTTCGTCGGAAGCCGTCAAGGCAATCAAACCTGGACTGCTGCACAGCGTTCTGACATTACCCATCAACGATATCCGGTTTGCCTTGCCTGGAACACTCATCAGGAAGGGAACGGATGTCTTTGCTTCGTTCCACAGGATCATTACTCCGGAGCGGCCGTCAGGAGCTCCGAAGAGAAGAAAAGAGACATGAGGGGCATCATAAATTGGAATCCGACGGATAAAACGATTGTGGCTCAAGGTATCGATCAGGGTCCGCATGGCCACAGCTGAGGCTTTGGGCGAAAAGTCGCTGCGAAGGAGACCGAAATTGTATTCCGTATTGGCTGGATCCTCTCCATCATTGAGCAGATCATACCAGAAATACGCCTTGTTTCCAAGTG
>NZ_JANYGJ010000267.1 GCF_025362455.1 Deinococcus sp.
TTGTTGATGCTCAGGTCGGCGGCCAGTGGCGCCGTAACCGTATCGGAGTCGCTGGCCGTGTTGTCGCTCAGGTCGCTGTCGGTGTTCTCGGCGGGCGCCGCGACGGTGGCGGTGTTGGTCACCGTGCTGGCCAAAGCCGCCGTCGCCGAGAGCGTGCCGTTGATGGTGTAGGTGGCCGTGCCGCCCACGGCCAGGGTGGATTTGGCGCTGATGCTGTTGCCGGTGCCCGTGGCGTCCGTGCAGGTCGAACCCACCGAGGCCACGCAGGCCCAGGTGACGTTGTTGATGCTGGCGGGCAGCGTGTCGGCCATCGTCGCGCCGGTCACGGTGGACTGACCGTTGTTCGTCACGGTGACGGTATAGGTCACGGGGCCACCCTGCGCCAGAGTGCTCACGCCGTCCGTCTTGGTGATCGCCAGGTTGGTGGGCGCGGTGATAACCAGGTTACGAAGCTCGTGGTAGTTGGTTGCGCCGCCCGTCGAGGCACCGAAGCCAAGTTTATATGTAGCAGGCGGCGTCGTGGCGAGTTGAAAATTATTGATAACGTTGGTAGGTGCCGCACCAAAGCCATTGGTGACCGAAACGGAAGCCTTTCTGTCTGGCTGGATGATCAACCGAACATGTCTAAAATCAACACCCGTCTGGCTGGGTCGCGCTGTGCCACCGTTTCTGGATAGATTGAAACCCGCTGGCTGGGCACTCAGATAAGGATAGTCGGTCGTGCTCGCTCCGTCACCTGGGCCACGGATAACGACATAGCTAGGATGTTGTACGTCGCCAGCAAATCCACCGACGCGGCCTTCATACGCGTTGGAATAATTTCCAAACTCGTCCAATCCGATGCCTACGTACCCTTTGGACACGCCGGGAATAGCCGATCCGGTGCCAGAAAAGGCCGCACTTTTTTGCGCGTAGCCAAGCGAACCACCGAAAGCACCGATACGGGAAGTGGCCGTTCCGTCGAAAAGGAAAAAGCTGATACCGTCGGCACCGCTACCGCCCCAGGTGGCGTAATCGAACTCTACCACTACGCCCTGAGCCGATGAAAAGGTCGGGTTGTAAAAGGCGTAGCCGGTCTGGTTGCCAGTGTTGTTGGTCAGGCGTAACCAGCCGTCAGTAGCCGGGTCAACGCCGCCTGCCGTCAGAATCGCCGGGTTCGGCGTCCCGCCCAGGGTAAAATTCGCCGAAGAATTGGTCTTGAAGGTTTCGTTGATCGGAAAGGCGGCGGCGCTCGCCAGAGAGCCCAGAGTCAGGCTCAGGGTCAGGGCCGTGCGGATACTGCGCCGCAGGATTGAGTTGATGCGTACAGGTTGCGATTTCACTTCCGTCCTCCCAGGGTCTCGTCTACCGTCAGGTCAAGCCGCAGATACAGGCCCCGTTTGGTGTACAGGTTGCCGATGCCTTCAAACCCCGCCAGGTTGTAGCCAGCGGTCAGCCAGGTGCCCGGCAGCGCACGCACCGAGCCCTCCACGCCGAAGCCGAGGACGGGGCTGCCGGTGGCAGGCTGCACCAGGGCGCGGCCCTGAGCGCCGATACCGAAGCGGTCTCCGATGTAGTAGATACCGCTCAGTGAGGGCTGCAAGGTCAGGCTCTGCGCGTCGCTGAGCAGCTCACGGGCGTCCAGGCCGCCGCGAATGGCGTACTGGGTGCGGTGGTACTCGGCGTGAACGCCAGCCGTGAGTTCGGGGGCGGCTCCGGCCAGGCTGCCGCTGGCGTAGCGGGCGTAGCCCAGGCTGTTGAGGTCGCCGCTGCGGTAGGCGTAGCCGACGGCGGCCCGCAGGCCCTGGGTACGGCCCACCTCGGCGGTGCCATCAGCGCTGAGCGTCAGGCCCGGCGTGAGGCTGCCGGTCAGGCCCGCCCGGAACACGGCCCCGAAGGAGGCGTCACGCAGGCTCAGGTCGCTGCCGACGCTGCCCGACAGGTTGTTGCCCTGGTAGCGCAGATCGGCGCCGCCGGAGTAGTCGCTCTTGCCGTCGCTCAGACCGTAGACGGCGGCGCCGCGCAGGCCCGCGCTGAAGTTCTGGCCCAGCGGCAGGCTGGTGTCGGCGCCGAAGCGGGCGCGGTTGCCGCCGCCGCTGGCGTCGGGCAGCTCGTAAGTCACGGCGTAGTTGACGTTGCCCAGCTTGGTATCGGTGCTCAGCGAGGCGACGTGGCCCTTGCCCCAGGTGTAGCTGTCGCGCAGGCCCAGCGTCACGTTCTTGGCGACGTTGAACTTGGCGGTGACGTCGGTGGTGGTGTCGAGGTTGCCACTCAGCGGCTGGACGTGGGTGATGTCCACGTCGACGGGCTGCTGGTGATAGCCCACGCTGGCGACGGCGCCCAGGCCGAAGGTGTCGCCGAAGGCGTACCGAGCGCCGCCGCCGACGCTGAAGGGTTTGAAGTTGTAGTCCACGCGGGCGGTGGTGCTGCCGCCCTGGGTCGCTACCACTGTTTCGGTGGCCGCGCTGCGGTGGTACTCGCCGTCCAGGCTGGCGCTCAGGCGCTCGCCGAGTTTGGCTCTGTAACCGGCGCTGAGGCTCAGTCCGGCGCTGGCGGGGGCCAGCCCGACGTAATCGGTGTCCTGGTAGCGGGCGCGGGCGGTCAGGGCGCTGCTCGCCGAGACGCGGTAATCCACCTCGGCGCTGAGCTGCACGCCGCCGGAGTAGGCGGCCAGCAGTCCGGCCCGCAGGTTGGTGTCGGTGTAGCTCGCCCGCGCCCCGACGGTGCTCACGCCGTCCACGCTGGCGACGGCGGCGCCCACGGCGTAGCGCTCGCTCTGCTGCCAGAGCTGCACGCCGTAGGCCAGCTTGCGTTCATTCAGCGGGTTGCTCAGGCGGTAAGTCGCGTCCACGCGCACGTCGTCGAGGTCGGCGTTGAGCGGCTCCAGCGCCTGGTTAAAGGTCACCACGCCGCTGTCGGTGTCTAAGGTGTAGTCGCTCAGGCGGGTCAGGGCGACGCGGCCCAGTTCCTTGCCGGTGCTCTTTTCGAGCGTCACCACGGTCAGGCTTTCGCTGCCGGGTGAGACGCCGCGCTGCAATTTGAGCAGTCGGCCTTCGGGGCTCAGGCGGGCGGTGATTTTGTCGCCCGGCACGGCGGCCAGAAAGGCAGACAGGCGCGGCCCGGCGTTTTTGGTCGAGACCTGAAGCGCCGTGAAGTTGCCGCCCACCGGCAGCACGTCGCCGGGCAGGCCGCCCTGCTTGTACGAGGCGCGGAAGGTGGGGTGGTCGTAGATGAAGGCCACCGGGTCGATGCCCTGGAGCGGCGTGCTCTCGGCGGAGTTGTCACCGTAGATCGGAGTGCGCTGGTAGACGTTTTCGCCCGTCGGCAACCCGCCTTTGTCGGCGGCCAGGTAGAGCTTGCCGCCCGCCAGCGGGGTTTCGAGCGAGGCGCGGGCCTGGTAGCTGAAATTGCTGACGTCGACCCTGAAGTCGGGCAGGCCGAAGGTGGCGCTGACCATCCCCACCGCCAGGCGGTTGCCACCGGGCTTGACTTCAAAGCGGCTGATCTGCTCGCGGTTGCCCACCAGCGTAGAGATGCTCAGGCTGACCGGGGCGCTCTGGGGGCGCAGGACCAGCAACCCCTCGCCGTCGTTGAGGTTGAGCTGATAGCCGGATTCGTCGGGCGCCGCGTCGGGCAGGGCGGGTTCGAGGTTGGTGCGCACGGTCAGGCGCGGCAGCGAGCTGAGCACGCCGTAAGCGTCGTAGGCCCGCACCCGCAGCTTGATCAGGCTGTTACCGTCGGCGACCAGCGCCAGCGGGGTGATCTCGATGCGGCTGGTCACTCCGGCCAGCGACACCGTGACGCTCTCATTGCCCAGCTTGATGACGTTGGGACCGGGCTTCAGCGGCGTGCCGATGTACTCCAGGCGCTGAACACCCCGCGCCGGGTCCTCGGTGCGGCTGCCGATCTGCTCGGCCTTCAGCGGCGTGCCGTTGATGGTGGGCGCGAGAAGTTGGTCCAGCGGGCCTTCGACGACCACGGTGATGCGGTCGCGCTGGCGGTAGACGGTCCCGGCCAGCGGCAACTTCACGGCGCCCACGTTCTCGGTCAGGGTGGAGGCCGCCTTGAACGGCTGAGCGGCGCTCAGGTCGGCGGCGTCGATGGTGCCGCGCAGCACCTCGCCGCGCTCGGCGCCGTAGCGGGCCAGCAGGGCGGGCGGGGCCAGCTCACCGATGACGCCGCTATACGAGACGCTGTAGCTCAAGGTTCCGCTCTGCTGAGCCGGAATCAGCCAGTACAGCCGTCCCTGGGCGCCCACGAGCGGGTCGGCGATGGCCTTGCCGCCGAGCTGGGCGCTGCCCGCCTGATAGCTCGCGCCGGTCGGCAGGTCGTGGGCGACAATCAGTTCGCGGGCCTCGACGGGCGCCTCGAAAGGCAGGCTGACGGTGCTGGTGCGCTGAAACTGGGGGGCTCTGGAATTCCCGGCGAGCTGGGGGTCGGGGCTTCGAGGGTCCGAGGTGGGCACGTCCAGATTCAGCAGGTCGGGATTGCGAATCTCAGGAGTCTGGGTGGTGGGAGTCTGGGTGGTGGGAGTCTGGCTGTCAGTCTGGGCCGGGGCGACCTGGGCCTGGATGGTTTCCTGGCTCAGCCGGGCCTGGGCGGTGCCGAGCAGCAAAAACGCGGAGAGAAGGACGGAGGTGCTTTTCATGGTCAGTACCTCCAGCGCAGTTCGGGTTCAGTCACGGCAGCGCGGCGCTCGCCTGCCCAGTCGAAGCGGTAAGTCAGGGTGGTGTCTCCGGCGCTCAAGGTAGTGCTCAGGCTATTGCGGCCTTCTTTCAGCACGGCGCCTACGGGCAGCGGATCAGTCAGTTCAAAGCCCGGCAGCGCCGAGGCGGCCTTCAGGCGAATGCTGACGGTGTAGCTCTGGTTGCTCACGGTGACGGTCTTGCTCAGGCTCAGCGGCCCGGCGACCAGGTTCACGCTGCGCAGCGCCTCGATGTTGCCGGTCAATGGGGCCAGCGGGAAGTCCACGGCGCTGAGGTCGATCAGGTTCAGGCTGCGGGTGCCGCTCAGGGCGCCGTCCATCGGCAGGCTCAAAGCGGGACTCGGCACGCTGGCGGGGTCGAGGCGCAGCGCCACCGCGCCCTGGGGCACGTCCTTGAAGCGGTAGCGTCCGGCGGCGTCGGTCAGCACCTCGCGGCCCCCGGCCAGCAGGATGCGGGCACGCTCGATCGGCTGGTCGATGCCCTGCTGGAAGCGTCCGTCGCGGTTGCGGTCGATGTACACCATGCCCACGATCTCGCTGAGCGGCGCGAAGGTCAGCAGCCGCAGCTTGACGGTGGCCTTGGCGACGTTGCTGGCGATGGCCGTGGCCTGCTGCCCGGCTACGGCCCTGCCGGAGACGACCACGGTGTTGGGCAGCTCGGCGCTGGTTCGGGTGGTGACGCGCAGGGCGTAGGTCAGCACCACGTTGCTGGCGGGCGGCAGGGTAGCGATGGTCCAGCTCAGCTTGCCGCCCGTGATGGTCGGATCGGCGATGGGCACTCCGGCCAGCGTGGAGGTGCCGGGGATGTACTCCAGGCCGGGCGCCGGGCTGTCGGTAATCACGCCGTCAAGCAGCGGCGCCTTGGGCGAGAGGTTGCGCACCGTCAGGGTGTAGGTCAGGCGGTCCCCGTAGGTCGCCTCCGGATTGCTGACGGCCTTGTCGATCACCAGTTTGGAGGTCCAGACCGGGCTGGAGGTCTCGTTGCTGGGCACGCCGTCGGGCAGTTCGCTGCTGGAGACGGTGAAGATGTTGGTCACGTCGGTGCCGTCGGCGGTGCCCGGCTTGACGCTGGCCTTGAAGCTCAGGGTGCGGCTCTCACCGGGCGCCAGGCTCGCCAGCTTCCAGACCACCGCGCCGTTCTCGAAAGTTGCGCCGTCCGAGCCGCTGGTAAAGCTCAGGGCGGCGCTGAGCGGGTCACGGATGACCACGTTGGTCAGGGGCACGCTGTAGGTGTTGCGCACCGTCAGGCTGTAGCTCAGCTCGGTGTTGGCCGCCACCAGGCCCACCGGCGTCACGGCCTTGACGGCGCCGGGCAGTCCGGCTTCGACCAGGGTGACTTTATCGAGGGTGGTGTTCTGGCTGCCGCGCGCGCCGCTGATGAGCAGTTTGAGGGTCAGGCTGCCGGTCTGGCTGGGCGTGACGCAGACCAGAACGTCGCGGCTGGCGCCCTCTTCGAGCGTCAGCGGTTGAGTCAGCGGCTGGCCCTCAGCGGTCTGGTAAGTCACGTCGCCTGGGTTTGCTGCGCCGTTACCTAACACAGTGCTGCTGAGGGTGAAGCTGTCGGCCACGTCGCCGGTATTTTTGATGGTCTGGGTAAAGCAGATTTTGCGGCCCACCAGCGCAAACGGCCTGGTCTGGCTGTCGGCGTCGCTGCCTTCGGGGGCTTCGGGTACGCCCACCGGGCCGAGCGCCACGTTGGGCGAGAAGCGGGAGGTCAGGGTGGCGGTGGTGCTGACGCTCTGGCCGGGCGTGCTGGCCACGGCGGTGTTGCTGATCGTCTGGTTCTCGCTGCCCAGCGTGGTGACCATTTTAAAAGTCAGGCTCAGGTTCTGGCCAGGCTTCAGTAAGGGAGCGCGGACCCGCAGGCCCTGGGCGCCCGCCGCGTCGCCCGGCTGCCAGGAGCTGCCGCTGCCGGATTCCAGCACGCCGCCGCTGGCCGCCGCGCTGCCCGGCACGTAGTTCAGGCCCTGGGCGCTCAGCGCCGCCAGTTCGTCGGTCAGGATGACCTCGCGGGACTCGCCCCGGCCCGCGTTGGTGGCCAGCAGGTTGACGGTAGTGGAGCCGCCCGGCTTGACGAAGCTGGGGCTGAAGGTCTTGCTGACGCTCAGGACCGGGGGCGCGCCGAGGTTGAGCAGCGCGATGTTGTTGCTGTCACCCGGCTGGCCGTTGCCGCACCCGGCGATCAGGTTGATGTAGGCGCCGCCGCTCTGGCCCTGGCTGGTCTGGGCCTTGACCAGCAGTTTGGCCACGCCGTCGGGCGCCAGTTTGACGCTGGTAATCGGCGTGAGTTCGTTGGCGTCCAGCTTGCCGTCGCCGTTGGCATCCAGGTAGAGCGTCAGGGTCGGGGTGAAGCTGGAGACGCCGGGCACTTGCAGGCTCAGCGGAGTAGCGTCGCCGGTATTGCCGCTGTTGGTGACCTGGTAGGCGAACAGGGCACTCTCGCCCGCCAGGATGGTCTGCTGCTGGCCGGGGGCCTGAATGGTGCCGCCCGGCGTGACGCTGACGCTACAGACCGGCGAAACCGTCGTGCTGACGATGTTGGACAGGCCGCTGACCGGCGTGTTGTCGTCGCCCAGGGTGCCGGAGGCCGCCGCCTGGTTGGTGATAACGGTGCCTGCCGGGCTGCCTGCGGCCTGAGCCAGCGCCGAGAGGGTCAGCACGACCAGAGCGGATAGAGAGCGGGCCGGACGGATCAGGTGTTTCACACCGTCTCCGGTTGAGGGTCACACGCACAGCAGGGTACAGAGAGTTCGTTCATGGGGGGCCGCCTTGGTGAAGGGTCTGGCGAAGTGAGGAAGCCAGAGCTGGAGTCGAAAAAGACCGTGTAAAAGCTGCCGGGGCAGCGAGCTGGAGCAAAGGGATAATTCTGGTGTTGCGAACACATAAAAACTGCACAAAACGACGCTGCGCAAGACGACACTGCACAAGACGACACTGTGACTGTCTGAAACGGTGCGCCCCAAGCGAGCGAGGCGCACCGGACAGCAGACTTACTTGACCTTGGTACCGATGTTGAGCTGGACGCTGGCGTTCGCCGGGATCACGTCGCCCGCCGAAGGACCGGCGCCCGGCGTCACGCCGTCGGTCTCGATGTAGACCCAGATGCCGGGGATGGTGGCCGGGGCCACGACCGCCGCCGGAGCCGCCAGGGTCCAGTTCGCACCGTTGTCGATGCTGTAGTAGACCGCCGCACCCGCCGCGAAGCCGGTCAGGTTGACACTGGCCGTCTGGTAGTCGCTGAAGGTGTAGACGTTGGTGGTGCCCGCCGCGTTGGAGTCCTTGAGGATGAAGCTCTTGACCGGGCCGTTGTAGGTGTTCTTGGCCACGATGGCGTAGTTGACCGTCGCGCCCGGCAGCGCACTCTTGGCCACCTTGCCCGCCGCGTCGATGGTGGGGGCCGCGTTCACGCCCACGTACTTGTCGACGGTGATGGCCCCGATAGCACCCACGTTGATGATGTCGTTGATGTCGCTGGCGGTGGCGCCGCTGAAGTTGCCGGTGGCGGTCTGACTCAGCACCGGAGCGGGGTTGGTGCCCGCCGCGCCCGTGGTGATGGCGGCGTTATTCGGCACATCGACCACTGCGATCAGGTCGAGGGTGGCGCCCGGCGCGATGCCGGGGGTAACGCCCCCAGGCACCAGCACGCCCGCCGTGGTGTAGTACTTGACCGGCACGTTGACGGTGGTGCCGTCGAGCAGCTTGATCGGCACGGTGCCCGCCAGGGTAAAGGGCTCGGTGTAGGTGCCGTTGTTCTTGACGCTCATGGGGAACACGGCGCTGGCGTCATTGGCAGTGCCGGTGGTGGTGTTGAAGGTGCCGTTGGGGATAACCGTCTGGGCCGGGGCCTGGGTGGCGTCGGGATTGCCCGCCGCCGTGTCGCCGAACAGTATCTTGGGCGGGTGGATGGTGAAGGTGCCGGTGGCCAGCGGCGTGGCCGAAGGCACGTTGCCGGAGAACACGCCCACCGGAATCACGATGTCGGCAGCCGGGGTGGCGGGGACCAGGTCGGAATCGGGGTAGGTGACCACGAGCTGGAACTCGACGGTGCCGGTGGGGGCCACCGGGCCGCCAGGCAGGGTGTAGAGGCCGCCTGCGTCCGGCGTCAGCACGTTTCCGGCGATGTCGCGGACCACGACGGTCGCGCCCGTGGGCAGGTTGGTCAGGTCAGGCTTGATCTTGACGGTATCGGCGATGGTGCCGTTGTTCTTGACGTTGCCCACGAAGGTCACGACATCGGGCGTGGCGTTGGTGTCGGACTTGGGGTAGGCGTCCTGGTTCCCGGTGGTGGCGTTGACCACCGTGACGGTGCCGGGGTTGGGAGTGCCGGTGGTGGGCGGCAGGTAGGTGTTGCCAGCCGGAGCGCCGGTAGGCGGAGTGGTGGGACCGGGCACGGGGGCAGCAGGTGCCGCGCCGCCAGGGATGACGGTGGGCGCAATCAGCACCAGCGCCGGAGTGGCGACGGTGGCGCGGGTGTACTGGAGGTCGGTGGCGGCTTCCTGCACGGCGGGGTTGGTGCTGGTCGCGCTGTCGAACACCGGGCCGGTGCCACGGGGCGAGGCGATGTACTTGTCGCCCGCCACTGCGCCAGCGGGGACGGTGAGGCGCTGGATGACCTGGACCTTGCCCTCGTCGGCAGGGGTGGCAGGATCGTCCACCGGCACGCTCACCGGGCCGGTAATCAGGGTGTCGCCCGCGCTAAAGGTGCCGCTGTTGTCGACGTCGAGGTAGTAAGCCACCACCGGGGCACTGGTGCTGCCGCTGGTATCGGCGGCGAGGGTCACCTGCTGGCCCGCGACGTTGCCGTTGTTGAGGATGGTGTAAGGGGTATCGATGACGGCGCCGGGCAGCACATCGATCTTGTCGTAAGCAGGGGTCAGCGCAGCGGCAGTAGAGGTCGGGGTGGTGCCGTCAGCAGGCGTGTTGTTCAGGTACACGACATCGAAGCCCGCCTTGGGCAGCACGGTGGTGGTCACGGTGTTGGAAGGCGTGTTCAGGGTGGCGGCAGGATTCGCCGGATCGGTGTAACTGGCGTTGGCCGTGTTGGTGATGGACGTGCCGGAGGGAGTGCCCGCCGCAGCGGCGGAACCGGCGGCCAGGGCCACCATCAGGGTGAGGACTTGCTTGCTTACTTTCATGTTGATCTCCTTGAACAGAAGGGCTGTGGACGAATTGGGGGAAGGGTATTGGGTGGCCGGTTGGGTGATTGGCTGCGTTGACTTGCAAACGTTTACACCGGATTCAGATGGGCAGAGCTCAGTTGACCCTGACCCGGAAACCGAGCTTGAGGCTGCTGCCCGCCGCGAGCTGCGGCACGGTCCAGCGGACGTTGGTGTATTCGGCGGGCGCGACCTCGACTTCTTTTTGAACCGACTTGCCGTTTTCGGTGACGGTCACGGTGCGGTATAGCGGCGCGGCGCCGTAGGTCTTACCCTTGTCGAAGCTGAAGACGGCTTTGGCCGCGCCGCTGCCCAGCGCGGCCAGGTAGCGGGTTCCGGCGGGCACCGGCAGGTTCACGGCGACGTTGCCCATCGGCTTGCCGAGGGTGTTGGTGGCGGTGACGGCCTGCTCCAGCACCGCGCCGGGGACGACTCCGGTAGGCTGGAGCAGCAGCGTTTCGGTGCTTTTGCCGCCCTGGGTAGTGGTTTGCACCAGCGCCTGAGTCAGCACCAGTTTCAGCGGTGAGGCTGCCGGGGCCGGAGCCATCTGAGCCGCAGCCGTACCGGTCAGCAAGACCAGGAGTGCAGTGCGCGAGTAACGGGTCATACCAGCTCCTTGGGGCCTTCATTCTCGGAAGGAAGGGAATGAACATCACAGTTTGGGGAGGGAAGGCTTCTGTTGGCACGTCGCCACGAGTCGCAGACAGGACTTGGACGACTGCGTGAAGCTTAAAAGTCTGAGCCTTACCCGTCACTTACAAGCGCACATGAATCACGTGAGAAATTCGGCTACCAATTTGACGAGGCCGTGTCGACCACCGTTCTGGACGCACCGAACGCTGCTGACACCCCCTGGTCAGCTCGTGCCTGGAACGGTCACAATGATCGCAAATGGTGCCCAGTCGGTTATTCAATCTCTCACTTTACTCACAGCGGGAATGCAACCTCATCGCCGTTTGGACCGCCCGTCAGTACCCCTTACCGTTACAAACGTCGCCCACGCCTTGCGCCATGCTGAACACAGTTTTTCCGGGTGCAAGGCTCAAGCGAGTTGTTCGGCCCCTGCACGGCATTCACACCCTCCGCTGCCAGCGCCGACCCCGACCTGTCAGTGCGGATTTTCTGGAGGCACAGCATGACTATTCATCCGCGCATCACGCGCTACAGCAAATTTGAAGGCGAACTCGACGAACTCGAAAGTGGCGACCTGATGCAGATGATTCAGGAGGCGCTGCTGGGCCAGGGCTTAAATGACCGCTACGACCCCGATCCCAATGCCCGGCCCAGCATGGACGATCTGTTCGACGCCATCCTGAACGCGCTGGCCGAGAAGGGCATGATCCCTGAAGACATGCTGGCCGAGGCCATGCAGGGCGAGGGCGAGATTCAGGAGTCGCGGCTGGGTCAGCAGATTCAGCGCCTGATGGACAAGTTGCAGCAAGACGGCTTTATCCGCAAGGAATTCGACGAGGACGGCGAGGGCGGTGGCGCAGGCCAGAGCGGCGAGAGTAAATTCCAGCTCACCGACAAAAGCATCGACTTCCTGGGCTACAAGTCGCTGCGTGATCTGATGGGCGGGCTGGGCCGCAGCAGCGTGGGCGCCCACGACACCCGCGAGCACGCCTCCGGCATCGACATGATGGGTGAACTCAAGAATTACGAGTTCGGCGACACGCTCAATCTGGACACCACCGCCACGCTGGGCAACGTGATCTCCAAGGGCCTGGAGAATATGGAGGAAAGCGACCTGGTGGTGCGCCAGAGCGAGTACAGCTCGTCGGCGGCCACGGTGGTGCTGCTCGACTGCTCGCACTCGATGATCTTATATGGCGAGGACCGCTTTACCCCGGCCAAGCAGGTCGCCCTGGCGCTGGCCCACCTGATCCGCACCCAGTACCCCGGCGACAGCGTGAAATTCGTGCTGTTTCACGACTCGGCGGAGGAGGTGCCGCTCGCCAAACTGGCTCAGGCGCAGATCGGGCCGTACCACACCAACACGGCGGGCGGGCTGCGGCTGGCCCAGCAGCTCCTGAAGCGCGAGAACAAGGACATGAAGCAGATCGTGATGATTACCGACGGCAAGCCCAGCGCCCTGACGCTGCCCGACGGACGCATCTACAAAAACGCCTACGGCCTCGATCCCTACGTGCTGGGCGCTACGCTGCGCGAGGTGGCCAACTGCCGCCGCAGCGGTATTCAGGTCAACACCTTCATGCTGGCCCGCGACCCCGACCTGGTGGGCTTCGTGCGCCGGGTCAGCGAAATGACGCGGGGCAAGGCGTACTTCACCACGCCCGCCAATATCGGCCAGTACGTGCTGATGGATTTTGTCAGCAACAAGACCAAAGTGGTCAACTGAGCGCCGGAACTGAGTAGTACGGTGGGCGGCCTTCCGAATCTGGGGAGGCCGCCCTGTTCGCCTGAACTATTGGACAAACTCAGGTCGTCAACTTCTTGATGCAACGTCTCGCAATGGAAAAGGTCGGCATCAAGGCAATTGGCATCCGGGCATACAGTGCCGTACATATCACCGCAGTGGCTGATCTCGGCGCCGATTTAAGAGGTCTTCATCTTCAAGGTTTGAGCCAGCAGTGAACGACGGCTCATGTACTGTAGGGAACATCAATGGCCTCTTCTCAGTCGGCAGGTCACCACTTCAACGTTCTGGCCCAGGGTGACGCTCGTGCCAGACGATGTGCATGCCTGCCCTGGAGAACGACTTGACCGCCCAGCCCACTCTCATTCAGCGCCAATTGCTGGCGGCCCGCGAAAAATTGATCTCGACGGACGCCCGCAACCCGCTCATTCACTTTCGCCGCCCGGCCAAGAGCCTGGTACTGACCGAGCCGCCGCTGACGGTGCTGGCTGGGCGCTTGCTGACCGAGCATGACCTGACCTTCCGCCCGGAGCCGCCGCCACTTGGGCTGGAGAAAGATCCGGCGCCGCCGCGCCCACTGGGAGATTGGGAAGTCCAGACCGAGCTGCTGGCCGAGAAGATGGGCAAGACGTTGACCGGCATCTACCGGGAGAACAACACCATGCTGGGCGATCAGGGAACTCAGGTGTTGTACACAGCCCTGGGCTTTCTGGAGTGGTACGAAGACACCAGCAGCAAGGCGCTCCGGTCTGCACCGCTGATCCTGGTGCCGGTGGGACTACTCAGGGGTAACGTCAGTTCGGGCTACACCCTGCGCTATACCGGCGACGACGTGATGGGCAACGAGCCGCTGGCCCTGCGACTGCGCCAGGACTTCGGAGTTGAGCTGCCCAGGCTCGACCCTGAAACGTTGGATGTGGCGGCGTATCTTCATGCGGTGGCCGGAGTGGTGGCGACCCAGCCCGGCTGGAAGGTTCAGCAGAACGCCGTCCACTTGGGTTTTTTCTCGTTCAGCCGCTATCTGATGGCTCGCGACCTCGACGCCGATGCCTGGCCCGCCGGGCAGGGACCGGAACACAACGAAGTGATTCAGGCGCTGCTAGGCGAGGAGGGGTTTGCCAGGTCCACTGGCAAAGACGGGTATGACCCGCCCCCCGACGAAGGCCCGATTGACACCTTTCTGCCGCCCTCCAAGACCGTGCATGTCGTCGACGCCGACAGCTCGCAGGCGCTGTCCATCTACGCGGCGTCCAGGGGTCAGCATCTGCTGATTCAGGGACCGCCGGGCACCGGCAAGTCGCAGACCATTACCAATATTATCGCCGACGCTGTGGCGCAGGGGCGCACGGTGCTGTTCGTGGCCGAGAAGATGGCGGCCCTGGAGGTTGTGGGGCGCCGACTGTCTCAGGTCGAGCTGGGCACGGCGGTTCTGGAGTTGCATGGACACCAGACCACCCGCAAGGCGTTCGTGGGTCAATTGAAAGTTAGTCAGGCCGCGCTTCAGGTTAGTGCGGGCGCCGGACCCAAAGTGGATACACAGGCGCGGGTAGATACACAGGCGCTGGACGGCACTGCCGCGCAGCTCAACGCCTACGTGGACGCCCTGCACCTTCCGCTCCAGGCTTACGGCGTGACTCCCTTCGAGGCGCTGGGACAGTGGGCCAGGCTGGGCGAGCTTCAGGCTCCAGCTCTGAGCTTGCCAGAGGCTGCCAGTTGGGATAGGGCGGCGCTCGAACGGCGGGAGGCCGTAGCCCAGTTGATGCAAGCTTGGGTCAAGCAGCGCGGCTCGCCGGACCAGCATCCCTTCTGGGGCATGAGCGCCCGCTCCCTGACCCCGATGGACCTGGGCCGGGTTCGGAGCGCCCTGAGCACCGGCCTGGAGGCGCTGAGCCAGGCAGGGCAGCTCAGCGGCGCACTCGGCACGGCGCTGGGCCGTGACCTGGGCAGCAGTGTCAGTCAGCTTGGGGACGCGGCTGACGCGACCCTGCACCTCGCCAAAGCACCCGACCTGAGCCACATCGATCTAACCGCTCCCGCCTGGACCGAGCAGCGCGAGGCACTCATTCGGGGTCTCGACCAGGCCAGCCAACTCACCACTCTGCGTTCCCACCATGAAGCGAGCATCCTCCCCGAAGCCTGGACCACGCCAGTCGGTGCCTGGAAGCGTGATCTGGGCAGCTTATCCGGCAAGTGGTGGCGGGGCCTGTCTGGTCCGTACCGAGCGGCCCGCCAGGGTGCGGTGGGGCTACTGCGTGAACGGGGCCGCCCGGATGACACGGCCCTGCTGGCCCTACTCAGTGACCTGGAGACGGCCAGTGACGTGCAGCAGCGCTTAGGCAGTCTGACTCCGGTACTGACCTCGGTGTTCGGTGAGCGCTGGCAGGGCCGCATCACCGCCACCGAGAGCCTGCGCGAGGTGGTCGCGTGGGTCGGCGAGTTGCGTGACCGGGCCAGCGCCCAGAACTGGCCGCGCTGGGCCACCGAGGACGCTCAAACACTCATTGCAGCGGCGCAGTCGGCACAAGTGCAGGCCCGCGACCTGCGCGAACAGTTAGGCCGGGCCGAGTCACATCTGGCCCAGGCGAGCACGCTGCTGGGGTTCAAAGACTCGTCACCGGGTCTGTCCATCAGCGCGACTGAGGCCCGCTGGCGCAGCCGCCGCGACCTGATTGACCGGGCTCAGGAGATGGCGACCTTCAACAGCTACGCCACGGAAGCCCAGAGCCTGGGAATCGGCGCCCTGCTCGCCCTGACCTTTACCTGGGACCAGGCGGGCCAGCATCTCACCGACGCGCTCCGTCAGGTCTGGCTCGATACGGTCATCCGGACGGCCCGACAGGAGCGCCCAGTGCTGGCTAACTTCGATGCTGCCCGGCACGAACAACTCATTGAACGGTTTAGGCAACTCGACCAAGGCCGCTTGCGCGAGAACCGCTCGTTGACCGCCAATGCTCATAAAAAGCGGGTCAATCCGTCCTTGCATCCTCAGCAATGGCGCATCCTCACCCATCAGTTCAACCTCAAGCAGCGCTTCAAGGCCATCCGCGCCCTGATGACCGAGGCCGGGTCCGCCATTCAGCAGCTCACGCCGGTCTTCATGATGAGCCCGCTGTCCGTCGCCTCGTACCTGCCACGTGGAGAACTCAAATTCGACCTGGTGATCTTTGACGAAGCCTCGCAGATTCGGCCTGAAGATGGGCTGGGCGCCATTGCACGCGGGCAACAGGTCATTGTGGTGGGTGACGAGCAGCAGCTTCCGCCGTCAGACTTCTTCGCCAGTCAGGACGGTGGGCTTAACGTTGGTGGGCAGGGTATGGTCGCCGACCTGGAGAGCCTGCTGGGCAGCTTTCAGGCGGCCAGTGCCCCGCAAACGATGCTGCGCTGGCACTACCGCAGCCGCCACGAGTCGCTGATCGCCGTGTCCAATCAGGAGTTTTACGACAACGGCCTGGTCCTGTTCCCCAGCCCTGACGCGGGCCGAACTCGACTGGGACTGATCTCGCATTACCTTCCTGACGCCGTGTACGATGCCGGTGCCAGCCGGACCAACCGCACCGAAGCGCGGGCGGTGGCCGTGAGTGTTATGCACCACGCCCGCACCACGCCGGGCGAGTCATTGGGGGTGGCTGCCTTCTCGGCGGCGCAGGCCGACGCCATTCTGGACGAACTCGAACTCTTGCGCCGCCAAGACTCGGCCACCGAAGCCTTCTTCGAGACCGGACGCCACGAACCATTCTTCGTCAAGAATCTGGAAAATGTGCAGGGCGACGAGCGCGACGTGATCTTCATCAGTGTCGGCTACGGCAAGCAAGCCAGCGGCAAACTCAGCATGAATTTCGGCCCCCTCAACAAGGCGGGCGGCGAGCGGCGCATGAACGTGCTGATTACCCGTGCCAAGCGGCGCTGCGAGGTGTTCACCAACCTGCGAGCCGATGACCTCGACCTGACACGCGCCAACTCCCAGGGCGTGCGGGTGCTCAAGACCTTCTTGCAGTACGCCGCCACAGGCCGCCTGGACGTGACCACCGAGAACCCTGATGCCGAAGCGGATTCGCCTTTCGAGGAAGCGGTGGAGCGGGCACTGCGGGCCAGGGGTCACCACATCCGCCGTCAAATCGGCTCCGGCGGCTTCCGGATCGACCTGGCCGTGGTCGACCCTGATGCGCCGGGCCGCTACCTGCTCGGCATCGAGTGTGACGGCGCCACGTACCACCGGTTACGCTCGGCCCGTGACCGTGACCGCCTACGTCAGGCGGTGCTCGAAAACCTGGGCTGGCGGATTCACCGCATCTGGAGCACCGACTGGTTCACCAACCCTGGGCGCTGCATTCAGGATCTGGAACAGGCGATTGGGGCCGTAAGAAACCCGTCGTCGCCATCAGTCTGACGATTGTTACGCGACTCGACTGGGATACAGACTGGAATGCGAGAACAATCACTTCCGGCATTCCGCCACAACAAAAAACCCCGCACCAGGCGAGGTCTTCTTGGTTGGCTCGGGAGGTAGGGGTCGAACCTACGACCATTCGATTAACAGTCGAACGCTCTGCCACTGAGCTACTCCCGAACACACTAAAGCGGGCAGCGAGCCTCAACTTCAGCGAGAGGAAGGATAGCAGCACGCGGCACAAGGTGCAAGCCCCACCAGGGGGCGGTCAGTGGCCTACGCCAGATCGCTCAGGCCCAAATACGTGAGCCCGAACGCGTGAGCCCGCAGGCCGGGACGCTTGCCCGCCGCGCTCTGCTAGCCTAGAATCATGAGACTGGTGGTCGGCGTTTCCGGTGGCAGCGGCATTCCCTACGCGCACGGCATTTTACAGGCCCTTGCCAGCCTGGACGTGGAGACGCATCTGGTGGTCTCCAGCGGCGCCAAACGGGTCATGAGCATGGAGGGCGGGCCGCAACTCGCCGACCTGAGTGCCCTGGCCCACACCGTCCACGATGACCGTGAGCTGGGGGCCGCCGTCGCCAGCGGCTCGTACCGCACGGCGGGCATGCTGGTCGCGCCGTGCAGCGCGGGCACGCTGGCCAAAATCGCGCACGGTTTCGCCGACACGCTGCTGTCTCGCGCCGCGCACGTGACCCTCAAGGAGCGGCGCCCGCTGGTACTGGTCACCCGCGAAGACCCGATGCCGCGCCCGATGCTGACCAACATGCTCGCCGCCCATGACGCCGGAGCGACCCTGATGAGCGCCAGTCCCGGCTTTTACCACGCGCCGAACAGTGTGCAGGAACTGCTGCATTTCGTGACCGTGCGGGTGCTCGACCAGTTCGGGCTCGACGTGCCCGGTTTCGTGCGCTGGGGCGAGCAGGGGTGAGCCTGCCAGGAACAAACCTGCCCAGTACGGTGGCCGCCCTGATTCCCGCCGCCGGGTCGGGCAGCCGTCTGGGGCAGGGGCCGAAGGCGTACGTGGAGGTCGGCGCTCTCAGCCTGCTGGGGCGCAGCGTGGCCGCCCTAGCGCCCTACGTCGGCGAGGTGATCGTGGCCCTGCCAGCCGGGATGGAGCTGCCGCCCGGTTTGAATGCCCGCTGCATCGTCGGTGGCCCGACCCGCCAGGCGTCCGTTCACGCGCTGCTGGAGGCCACCGATGCCCGGTTCGTGCTGATTCACGACGCGGCGCGGCCCTTTTTGCCGCCGGAGGTCATCCGGGCCGTGCTGGACGCGGCGCAGCAATATGGCGCCGCCACCGCCGCGCTGCCGGTGGCCGACACGCTGGTCGCTCAGCAGCCGGACGCTCAAAAGCCGGATGCCCAGCAGCCAGACGCACCGCTGTGGGGCGCTCTCACGCCGCGAGAGGGCCTCTGGGCCGTGCAGACGCCGCAGGGCTTTGACCGGGAACTGCTGCTGCGCGCTCACCGTCAGGCTGTTCAAGACGGTATTCAGGCCACCGACGACGCCGGGTTGGTGGCGCGGCTGGGCCTGAGTGTGGCCCTGGTGCCCGGCGACGCCCGGCTCTTCAAGGTCACCACGCCCGGCGACCTGGCCCTGGCCCGCGCCCTGGCACCCGTCTGGGACAGCCGGTGACTGGACAGCCGGTGACTGGACAGCCGGTGAGCGAATCCCTGGTGGGCGGAGTGCTGCGCGTCTTCGCCCCGGCCAAGGTCAACCTGGGTCTCTCGGTGCTGGGCAGGCGCCCGGACGGCTACCACGACCTCAGCACGCTGATGGCGGCGCTGTCGGTGGGCGACGAGCTGGAGCTTACAGCCGCCGCCGAGTTGAGTCTGGACGTACTGAATCTGAACGGGCTGGGCGCCGAGTTGCCCACCGACCGCCGCAACCTGGTCTACCGCGCCGCCGAACTTTACCTGAAGGCGGCTGGGCAACCGGGCGGCGCCCGGATCACGCTGCACAAGCACCTGCCGCTGACCAGTGGCCTGGGCGGCGGCAGCAGCGACGCGGCGAGCACGCTAAAAGCACTTTCTAAACTGTACCCGGCACCCGTGAACCTGCCTGAGCTGGCCCGCAGCCTCGGCGCCGATGTGCCGTTCTTCTTGCCGGGCGGCGCGGCGCTGGCGGAGGGCACCGGCGAGCGGCTGAGCGCCGTGGACGTGCCGCCCACCTGGCTGGTGCTGCTCAATCCGGGCGTCGCCATCAGCGCGGCGCACGCCTACCGCTGGCTGGCCGAAGAGGGCCGCTATACCCCGCCGCTGGACCTGAGCGCCGTGCTGGGTGCGCTGCGTTCGGGCGGGCCGGTGCCGTACTTCAACGCCCTGCAACCCGGCGCCCTGAGTCGCCACCCGGAAGTGGGCACTGCCCTGGTTGCCCTGACTGACGCCGGGCTCCACAGCCCCCTGATGAGCGGTTCGGGCAGCACCGCCTTTGCCCTGGCGCACGGTGAGGCGCAGGCACGCTCGGCCCAGGCGGAGGTTCAGGCCCGCTTTCCGACGTGGTGGACGGCGGCGGCGCGGATGGGGTAGGCGGGGACGTCGCTGCGTTGGACGGGCTGGTGGCGGTTGGGTCGCGTTGTTTTGGCTTCAGCACTGTGCAAATGCGTCGGCTCCCCCACCCCCCAGCGGGCAGGCGTCCTCAAGGGGAGGAGTGGCGTGCCCAGGCGCGTTCTTGGGCAGAACGGACGCCCCTGGGGACGCCTGCCCGCTCCGTTCACGACGACAGTCCGTTCTGGCCAAGCGGTCAGGCCCCATACGGGTGCCGCTCTGAGCAAGAAGAAGCCCCCGCCCCGGTGGGGCGCAACTGGCCACAGGTTCGGGGGTCAAGCAGGCGTGCCCAGCGGTCAAGCGTCGTCATCGGCGCTACTCTGACCAAGACGGCGCGTCCGTTCTGCTTGAGAGGCCCCTCACCTCTTATGCCGAATCAACGTGTCAATAGAACCTTGGATGGGGTCAGTCGCTGCGCTAGGCATGGTACATCCCGTTCGGTCCACACGCTCAATTCTTCGATGCGTTCTCCACATCGTGTCGCTCACGTAGGGTGCCCGTGCTCCGCATCTGCCCATAACTGATCTCGCTGGAATATTCTGATCGACTTCAAAAGAAAACAGCGTCTGAGTGGGCATTGTTGACCCCTCTACCCTTGGGCTCAGTGATGCACGTATCTCTCTCATCAACTGAGCGACACCGATGAACACAGCGTTTTTGGCTCCTCTCCCCCTGCGGGAGAGGGGTAGCGCAAACGCTCTCCCAGCGCGGTTCAAGGAAAAAGACATCTGGCGAAAGTCGGCGTAAAAACGAAGATGAGAGACTTGCGTGCATCCACCCAGCTACCTGTGGGAGAGTCGCAAACCTGCTTGCAGAGGGGAAGTGAGCGCCGCTCATGCCCTCACCCCTTCCCACAAGCCACAAGCCTCCTCCTCCCAATCAAACCAGCCCCCGGCGCTCCAGCTCGGCATGGGCGTGAAAGAGGGTCAGGCTGCTGGGGCCGTCGAGGATGTCTCCGGCATGCAGGCGGCGGTAGACCTCCGGCAGCGGCAGGACCAGGCACTCGATCAGCTCGCTGTCTTCGTTTTCGCTCTCGCCGAGCACCACACCCAGCGCCAGCAGCGGATAAAACACCACGCCGCTGATCGAGGGCTGTGGATAGAAGCCGGGCAGGGCCACCCACTCACGCGCCACGCCGCCGACTTCCTCGCGCAGTTCGCGGGCCGCTGCCGCCAGCAGGTCTTCGCCCGGCTCCAAGCCGCCTGCCACGATCTCGGTGATGGTGGCCCGCAGCGGGTAGCGGTACTGGCGAATCAGCACCGCCTCGCTTGCAGCGGTGATCGGCAACACGAACACGGCGCGGGGGCCGCGTGGGCGGTAGACGTAATCGAGTTCCTGGCCGCCGTGAGCCCGCACCCTGTCGCGCAGGAGCTGACGCGGCGGGGCCGCCAGCTCGGCGCTGCTCAGGGTCTGCCAGGGCTGGGCCTCGTCGGGAACGAGCTGCGCCCAGTTGGAAGGCGGTGTGCCGGGAGAAGGTGTATCGGCGCTGGAAACATCAGGCTGGTCCTCACTCATGCCACAGGGTAAACCGGGCGGGTCTTCACAGCTTACCAGTACGTCCCCAACATGTACGTCCCCAACATGAGCGCTGGCTGAGTGCTTCTCACGGCCTGTCTCTTACAGTGGAAGTCAATGCGCTCCGCTTCCAACGCACGCTACAAGACCACGCTCTGCGCCGGGTTGCTGCTAGGCACCCTGATAGGCCCTGGCGCCGCCGCACAGGTCCGCGATCCGTTCGCCCGCACGGCGCCTGCCCAGACCCTGCCGGTAGTCCAGACGCTGCCGGTAGTCCAGACGCTGCCAGTGTTGCAGGCGTTGCCCGGCACGGCCCAGACTGCCGGGGCGCAGACTGCCGGGGCGCAAACTTCGGGGGCGCAGTCCTCAGAGGGGCTGGGCGCACTATCCGGAGACACGGCGGCCCCGGCCTCGCTGCTGCCCGGCCTGAGCGCCCCCCGCGTGTCCAGCGAGGGCGCCCAGACACGGGTGGTCTACGATCTGCCCCAGGGCGCCACATACAGCCTGATTCCCGGTCGCGGCGGCCTGAAGCTGGAATTCGCGGGCGTGCGGGCCACCCCCAGCGTGAGTGCGCAGCTCGGCGCGTCGGTGGGCGAGTACCGGGTGGGCACCGGCCCAGGCGGCGTGACGCTCAGCCTGGGCACGGCCTTTGCGCTGGGCGCCACCACCGGCTGGCGGGCCAGCGAGACCACCATCGCTTCGGGCACGCGGGTTTTGATTCTGGACTTTGGCCCGGCGGTGATCGGCGGCGCGACCTCCAGTATCCGGGGCACGGTGCAGCTCGGTGGGGCTCAGGCCAGCGTTACTCAGAACGCCGATGTGGGCAGCGCTGGCGGGCCGCAGACCGAGTTCGGCACGGACAGCGCCAGCGGCTCCAGTCCGGGTAGCCTGGGTCCGGGCGGCCCCAACCTGGGCGGCACTGGCCTGGGCAACACCAACCTGGGCAACACCGAGAGCGGGTCCGGCGCCGCGCCGCTGATCCAGGGACGGCCTGTGCCGCCTGGTCAACTGGCGCCGGGCGATTCGGTCAACGCGACCGGCGCCCTGCCCGCCCCCGCCGTCAGCCTGCCCAGCCAGACCGGCAGCGAGTTCAATATTCTCAGCGGCAAAACGGGCGGCGCCGCCCAGCCGGGTGCCAGCCTGGCCGCCCCCCGCATCGGCAAGAGCCCCGGCCTGACGCGGGTGGTGCTCGACCTGCCGCCGGGCGCCAGCTTTCAGATCACGCCCGGCGCCCTGGGGCTGGCCATCGAGATTCAGGGGGTCGGCGCCAGCGCCGCCAGCAGCCCAGCCGTCAGCACCGAGCTGCGCGGCTGGCGCTACAGTGCTACAGGCAGCCGCACCAGCGTCTTTTTGCTCTCGGCCTCTCCGCTGACGCGCCGTAGCGGCTGGCGGGGCGTGCTGCTGCCCCCACCCGGCGGCAGTGACCGCTCGCGCCTGGCCATCGATCTGTCTCCGGCCTTCGCCGACACCACGGCGCTGGCCCCGGTCGAGCGCGTGATGGCCGCCGTGCCCCCGGTCAAAAGCGGCGCCCTGACCTTCACCGGCAGCCCCGCCCTGGTGGCGCCCACCGTCGTCATCGATCCGGGGCACGGCGGACGCGATCCCGGCGCGGTGGGCATCGTCACCGAAAAGGCCGTGGTGCTCGACGTGGCGCTGCGGGTCAGGCAGTACCTCCAGTCGGCGGGCGTCAACGTGGTGATGAGCCGCGACGCCGACCGCGAACTCTACGCCGACAAAGCCACCGACCTCGACGCCCGCGCCGCACTGGGCTACAACGGCGCCAAGCTGTTTATCAGCATTCACGCCAACAGCATGGAGCCGGTCAACGTGCTGCGCGGCTACGGCGTGGAAACCTGGTGGAACCGCAACAACCCCGCCAGCTCGGCCTTCGCGGGGATGCTCCAGGCCAACGTGATTCAGACGAGCGGGGCCTTCAATCAGGGCGTCAAAGGACCGCGCTCCCTGGCCGTTTTGCGCGGCTCCCACGTGCCCGCCGCCCTGGTCGAAATCGGCTTCGTGGGCCACCCCATCGACGGCACCAACCTGCAAGACAACAACTACCTGGAACGTGTCGCCCTGGGCATCGCACGCGGCATCACCCAGGCGCTGATGACGGGCGTGGGGCAGAAGTAGGCGGGGAGGCTTGTGGGTTGTGGGGAGTGGGTTGTGGGAAGTGAGAAAGGATTGAGGGCATGAGCGGCGCTCACGGGGAACCCTCTGCAAGCAGGTCTACGACTCACCCCGCTGCTGCGCAGCGCCCCTCTCCCAAGGGTAGAGGGGTCAAGGACGAGCACCCAGTCGCTGTTTTCGCTGAAGTAGACCACTACCTTCCAGCGAGGTCAGTGATGGGCAGTTGCGGAGCACGGGCACCCTACGTGAGCTACGCGATGTGGAGAACGCCGGGAGATAAAGTGCGTTTGGGACGAACGGGATGTACCATGCACAGCGCAGCGTAAGCTCCCTCCAAGGTTCTATTGACACGTTGCCTAATCAAGAGAGGTGAGGGGCGGGCAGGCGTCCTCA
>NZ_JANYGJ010000036.1 GCF_025362455.1 Deinococcus sp.
GCCGCCCGGCAGCCGCTGGGACGCCAGGCGCAGCCGGAGGAGGTGGCGCGGGTGGTGGTGTTTCTGGCCTCCGGGGGAGGGTCGTTCATGACCGGCTCGGTGGTGACGGTGGACGGCGGCTGCACGGCGACGTTTAACCACAGGTAGCGGGCAACCACGGATAGCGGGCAACCACGAGTAGTGGACAACCACGGCTGACACGTCACCTGATACGGTAGTCGAGCCTCATACCAGATTAAACTGATCCCACGTCATCCGGCGACCCCTCACATAAAATTGCAAGGGTTTGATTTTCGGAATGTACAGTTTAAACCACCGGCTTCAGCCGGTCAGCCCGTATTAAGCGTGTGGGCTTCGAACTGTACCGCCAGAAACTTGTTCACCGCGTTGTTCGATCTTCGAACCCACCGGCTGAAGCCGGTGATAGTTCAGTGGAAGGGGGTTTGATAGGGGGTTGTTGTCATCACTCGCCGCCTCGTACCCCTTCATGGTGGCGACCTTCTCCGGTCCCATTCTGGCTCGCAACTCGCCCAGGGTCCGCACGTAGCTGGCGATGCTGGACACAATCAGGCCCTTCAGGTGAGACTGATTCTCAAGGGCATATTCCATGCCCAGCATCCCAGCCCAGGAATTGCCGAACAGGTAAAACCGCTCCAGACCCAGGGCGCGGCGAACCTGCTCGACTTCACCCCGAAAGGGTTCGACGTTCCAGAGAGAAACGTCGCCCGGCTGGTCGGAAAAGTAGGAGCCGAGCTGGTCGTAATCGCAAAAGGTGTACTCGTCAGGAGACAGGTGCTCGAAGCACTCGTGGGTGCAGCCGGGGCCGCCGTGCAAAAGCAGCACGGGCCCGTGCCCGATCTTGCGGGTATCGACGTGATAGCCGCCGCCGAACTAAGTATGTCCTTGCTGACATTTCGGGATTCCGCTTCTTGGGCAGAACGGACGCGCCTGGGCACGCCTGCCCGCGTCTTGGGCACAGCGGCACCTGTCGGGTGTCTGCACCTATCGGGCGTCCTGGCGAGAGCGGCACTTACCTCGCCTCGCCGTCTGCCCGCAAACAGCGCTCCATCCCTCTTCTTCGGAGCTCTGCGAGTCCACGCCTGCCCGCTCTGCTCGGTAAAGCTTGACAAGGAGATACTTAGATCCGCTGAACGCCTGCCTCGGTTGCCTGGGTCACACGGTGCTCCAGACATCGTAGAAAGACGAAACACATGGATTGACGGAAACAGGCGGCCCGCCGCACCTGAAGGGGGAATGGAGAGTCACGCAACTCTACAGCATCGTCCACCTGTGTTCATCTTCTCCGCACATCGGCGAAAAATGGAAGAGTGTGGTGCGACCCAGAACGACGGCACGCCGTGCCAGGACGACGGCGGGATAAGCCGCGCTGGGCGCGTCGGTCTGTCGGTGGCCGGAGCACACGAGCGGACCAGGCGCCTCTGGCTGGGCCTGGGCCTGATGTGTTTCCTGAAGATGATTTTCGGCAGCAACGTCCAGCCGGAAAACCTCACCAACCCTCGGTATTGCCTCCGGGCGTTGCCTGAGATTCCGAAGTGCTCCACCGTGGCCAGCAGCGGCGCCAGCATCAAGGTCGCCGCGACCGATCACGTGGTCGTGAGAGCCGAGCCCAGGCCAGTGGAAGAGGCGCGGCTGATGCCCGACCTCTGAAATCGGCGCGAAGCTGCCGGGCAGACGGGTGGCGACGGTGGCGACCACTCCGGACCGATGCGCCGGGTGAAGGCCGGGGGCAGTGACATTGCTTCACATCAAAGGGTTGGCTATGGTAAAGGCAACGTGAAGCACGACCATGAGCACGCGGGAGTCACGGTTCGTCCGGTGAAATGTACTGTTCGGGGTCCATCAGTGGAGTCACCTTCATTTCCGCGTTTCAAAAGGACCACATGAGTGCTGAAAATCTGAACGCCGCCGCGTCGTCTGCCCCGCAGGGCATCGAGGTCCGGTCCATCGACTACGTGCCGCTGCGGGAACGGCATGGTCGGGTGTCGCAGCTCGGTCCGCTGTGGTTCATGAGCAACGCCCAGATCGCCACCCTGGCCGTCGGGCTGATCAGCGTCACCACCGGCGGCAACCTGGTGTGGTCGCTCGTCTCCATCGTGCTCGGCGTGCTGCTGGGCACGCTGTTCATGGCGGCGCACTCGGCGCAGGGGCCGCAACTGGGGCTGCCGCAGATGATTCAGTCGCGGCCCCAGTTCGGTTACGTCGGGGCGTTGCTGGTGTGGCTGTTCGCGTATCTCCAGTACGCCGGTTTCAACATCTTCAACACCGTGCTGGCTGGGCAGGCCGCCTCGGTGGGCGTGCATGCCGGGTCGCCCAGGATGTGGTTCTGGGTCATCACCGTCATCGCCGTGGCCGTGGCGGTGTTCGGCTACGACCTGATCCACCGCTTCGAGCGTTACCTGACCTACGCCACCGTGGCCGCGCTGGCGCTGCTGACCCTGGCCGCCGCGCTGAAGTTGACCCTGCCCGCAGACGCCTGGAACCTCGGTCAGTTCCGCTGGGTGCCGTTCCTGGCGCAGCTCGGCGTGGCGGCGGGCTACCAGATCTCCTGGGCCATCTACGTGTCCGACTACTCACGCTACCTGCCGCCTTCAGTCACGGTGCGCGGCACCTTCCGGGTGACCTACTGGGGCAGCGCGGCGGGCGGCATCTGGATGATGGCCCTGGGCACCTTCATCGCGGCGTCGGCGGGCAAGAACTTCGACACCGTGGGCTCGCTCAAAGACGCCGCCGACAGGCTGTTTGCTGGCGCGGGCAGCGTCACCTCCATCATCTTTGCGCTGGGCCTGGCCTCGGTGATGGCCATCAACATGTACGGCGGCTCGCTGACCCTGATCTCGTCCATCGACTCGCTGCGCCGGGTGCGGCCCACCCTGAGCCTGCGGGTCGTCACGGTGCTGCTCACCGCCGCACTGTCGCTGGTTGCCGCCTACGCCGCCTCGGCCAACTTTCTGACCAACTTCAACAACTTCCTGCTGCTGGTGCTGTACTTCTTCATTCCCTGGACCGCCGTCAACCTGACCGACTACTTCCTGGTGCGGCGCGGGCACTACGCGATTCTGGAGATCTTCAAGCCGCTGGGCATCTACGGAACCTGGGGCTGGCCCGGCATCGTCAGCTACCTGCTGGGCTTCGCGGCCATGATCCCGTTCTTCTCGGTCGGCACGCTGTTTACGGGGGCCGTCGCCAGTCGTCTGGGCGGGGCCGACATCTCGCTGTTCGTCGGGCTGCCGGTGTCGGCGCTGCTGTACTGGGCACTGACCCGCAACATCGACGTGGCGGGCGAGCGGCGGCTGGCCGAGCAGCAGGCCGCCGAACTGGAAACGGGCAGGCTGGACGCAGGACAGGTCACCTGACGCATGAAGACCTGTCCCGACCTGCCAGCGGTCAACCCGGCGTCCCCCGTGACTATGATGGCGCGACTACGATGGCGCGACTACGATGGCGTGACTACGATGGCGTGACTATGATGGTGCCTATGATGGCGCACAGATGACGATGGCGCTCAGATGACCAACGACGATCAGCCCCCTGCCGATCAAGCCGCCGCCGATCCGCCCCAAAACGTCGGCCCGCTGGACGCCAGCGTCACGCCGCGCTACGCGGGCATCGCCACCTTCGCCCGGCTGCCCCGGCTGGAAGACGTGCCGCGCGCCGACATCGCGGTGGTGGGCGTGCCCTTCGACAGCGGCGTGAGTTACCGGCCAGGGGCACGCTTCGGCCCCGCCCACGTGCGCGAGGCCTCGCGGCTGCTGCGTCCGTACAACCCGGCCCAGGATGTCGAGCCGTTCTTCCAGCAGCAGGTCGCCGACGCCGGAGACATCGCGGCCAACCCCTTCGACATCTTGGGGGCTGTGGGGCAGATCGAGGCGGCGGCGCGGGCACTCCAGCAGGGCGGGACGCGCCTGCTGACCATCGGCGGCGACCACACCATCGCGCTGCCGCTGCTGCGGGCGGTGGCCGCGATTCACGGCCCGGTGGCGGTCCTGCACTTCGACGCCCACCTCGACACCTGGGATACCTACTTCGGCGCGCCCGTCACGCACGGCACGCCGTTTCGCCGCGCCTCGGAAGAAGGCCTGATCGACCTGACCGCCAGCCTGCACGTCGGCATTCGCGGCCCGCTGTACTCGCGCAGCGACCTGCGCGACGACGCCCGGCTAGGCTTCGCGGTCATCTCCTGTCAGGAACTGGAACTCGAGGGTCTGCCCCGCGCGGTGGAGCGGATGTTAGCCCGGCTGGGCAACCGCCCGGTGTACCTGTCGGTGGACATCGACGTGCTCGACCCGGCCCACGCCCCCGGCACCGGCACCCCGGAGGCGGGCGGCATGACCAGCCGGGAGCTGCTGACCATGCTGCGGGCGCTCAGGGGGGTGAACATCGTGGGGGCCGACGTGGTGGAGGTCGCGCCCGCCTACGACCACGCCCAGAACACCGCCGTCGCCGCCGCGCACGTGGCCTACGAGATCATCTCGGCCATGACCCCGGATCTGCCGCCGGATTCGCCCGCAGCCACGCCGATCTAAGCCGCAGCACCCTGAACCCACCGCCTGAGGAGATGACCCATGCCTGATCTGATCTGCGCGACATGCCCAGCATCTGTACACTCGGCACCGCTGCCCGGACATGAAATCGTGCCGAGCGGTGCCGCCGGAATGTTCGGCTATGTCTGACTCTGCCAGCCCCGCTTCAGGCGTCACCTCACCGATCAAAGTCGCCTGCTGTCAGGTCACACTCGCCGTCGGCGACGTGGCGGGCAACCGGGCGCGGGTGAAGGCGGCCATTCTGAATGCTGCCGCCGCCGGGGCGCAGGTGGTGGTGGTGCCGGAGCTGGCGAATACCGGGTACATGTTCGCCGACCTGGCCGAGTTGCAAAGGCACGCCGAGCCGCTAGGCGGCCCCACAGTGCGGGAGTGGACTGACCTGACGAGTGCCCACGGCCTGATCATCGTCGGCGGGCTGGCCGAGGCGGGCGCGGACGGGCGGGTCTACAACGCCGCCGTGATGATCGACCCCAGTGGCCTCCGGGCCAGTTACCGCAAGGCGCACCTGTGGGACAACGAGAACAACAACCTATTCACGCCGGGCACGGCGGCCCCGCCCGTGGTCGAGACGGCCCTGGGGCGCATTGGCATGATGATCTGCTACGACCTCGAATTTCCGGAGTGGGTGCGGACAGCGGCTCTGGCAGGAACTGATCTGCTGTGCGCTCCGGTCAATTGGCCGCTGTTCCCCAGGCCCGCCGGAGAGCGCCCCAGCGAGGTGGTCAAGGTGCAGGCGGGGGCCAGCGTCAACCGGATGTTCATCGCGGTGGCAGACCGCTGCGGGCAGGAACGCGGCCAGGACTGGCTCGGTGGCAGCGTGATCGTAGACGCCGACGGCTATCCGCAGACTACCCTAGGGCTTGGGCGGGAGGGAATGCACGTGGCCACGCTCAACCTCTCCGACGCCCGCAACAAGCACGTCAGCGCCCGCAACCATGTGCACACCGACCGCCGAACTGAGCTGTATTCAACGCCCGAACCGGACTGAACTGAAATTGCAAGGGTTTGGTGGAGGAGGAGTTCAGTCTGTTCCAGTGATTTTCGAATTAGGCCGGTGTGCGCTGCCCCAGGCTGGAGTGGCGCCGAAAGCGGTTGTAAAACACTTCAACCCACTCAAAGATGATCTCACGCGTCTGGGCGCGGGTTCCCTGGATCGTGTGAAGGTCGAGTTCAAGTTTGAGAGTCGAGAAAAAGCTCTCCACCCTTGCGTTGTCCCAGCATTCTCCTTTGCGGCTCATACTCTGGAGCGCCTCCCGGCGCTCCAAAGCCTGTCGGTATTCGCTACTGGTGTACTGAACCCCCGTCTTGGGCAGAGCGGCACCCGTATGGGAGGAGTGGCACCCCCATGGGGAGGAATGGCATCCTCATGGGTGTCCGCTCATGACGACAGTCCGTTCACGACGATGGGCCTGCCCACTGGTCAGAGTGGTGAAGCAGCCCTGCACCTGGTCGGCGATTGGTACTGGCCATGTCGAGCGCGGCGACGACCAGCTCGGTATGCAGCGTGTCCCGCATCGCCCAGCCGACGATTTTTCTGGAAAACAGATCCATGACGGCAGCGAGGTACATCCAGCCTTCTGACACCGGCAGGTAGGTGATGTCGGTCACCCATTTCTGGTTGGGTCGCTGGGCGGTGAAGTCGCGGTTCAGCACATTTTCGGCGACGGCATGACGGTGCTTCGAGTTGGTCGTTGTGCGGAATTTCCGCTTGCAGCGCACCTTCAGCCCTGCCTTGCCCATCAAACGGGTGATGCGTGTGCGGCTGACGGTCATCCCCTGGTCAGCGAGCTTTGCCTTGATTCGGGGGGCACCGTAGGTGCCCCGACTCCCCTGGTGCGCTGCGGTGATCTGGTCAGTGAGGCGCTGGTCCTCTTGGCGATGCTTGCTTTCGGGCCTTCTTCGCCACGCAAAATAGCTGCTGATGCTGATTTCAAGCGTCTGGCACATCAATTGAATGGAAAATTCATGACGGTGCTGCTCGATGAAGCTGTAGATCAGTTCTCTTTGGCGAAGAAGCGGGCAGGCCCATCGTCGTGAACGGACTGTCGTCATGAGCGGACACCCATGAGGATGCCATTCCTCCCCATGGGGGTGCCACTCCTCCCATACAGGTGCCGTTCTGCCCAAGACAGGCCAGCGCTTTTTTCAGGATGTCGCGCTCCTGGCGGGTCACTTCGAGTTCGCGTTCGAGTCTTTTCAATCGTGCTTCCGGCTCACTCAACGCGGCGACGCCGCGCCCGGTGTGCGTTGGGCGGCCAGCCGCCCGCTGCTGCTCCTGAGGTGCCTTCCAGCGCACCACCAGGTGCGGTGCCAGGCCCAGATCGCGGGCGACCTCGGCGCAACTTTTGCCACTGCTGGCGACGAGCTGTACGGCTTCTGTCTTAAATTCGGCGGTGTATCGCGGGTTCGTTGTGGGCACGTCAGTCTCCAGTGTCGCTCAGACTGAACTCCTCCACTAAACCCTAGCAAGATCACTGCAAGATGTCAGATGACTGACATCTTGCAGTTTGCAAAAAGGTTGTCCAGTACGGGTTTGCACCTCAATATGAGGGTATGAACGCAAAAGAATCCCGTGCTGGACAACTTTATTCTGACATCCTCGACACCTTCACGCGCAAGCAGCATCTGGACAGTGTCCAGGTGCTGCTGTGTCTGTTCCTGGCGGCGCGGGGACAGCCTTACCCGGCGGCTTGCACGACCAAATCACCAGCCGCGATCAGTCGG
>NZ_JANYGJ010000083.1 GCF_025362455.1 Deinococcus sp.
GCCCACGGCGCTCCAGTCGTGGCGCTCGAAGGCGGAGCGCAGCCGCTCGGCCAGCGCGAGGGCCCGCACCTCGTCGCCGCCGGGCAGCAGCAGCACGAATTCCTCGCCGCCCCAGCGGGTCAGCAGGGCGCTGTGGTGCAGGCCGTGAAACTGAAAACCGGGGCTTTGCAACTCCTGCAACTCGGCGCAGGCCAGCCGGGCCAGTTCGCGCAACACACCGTCACCGACCTGGTGGCCGTGCCGGTCGTTGACGGCCTTGAAGTGGTCGACATCGAAGATCAGCAGCGCCAGCGGCTCCGTGTACAGCAGCGCCTGATCCTCGACGTAGCGGCGGTTGGGTAGCCCGGTCAGGGCGTCGGTATGGGCCAGCGCCTGCATCTGGGTGTAGCGGTGTTTGAGAAAGGCGAAGCCGTAGAGCAGCGCGACCACCGCGCCCTGCGATAAGCAAAACTGAATCAGGATGCCCTGCAAGGGCGACGGCCACTGATCGCCGCTCATCAGGTGCGGCACATTCACCAGTGTGATCATGACCAGCCCCGCGTAAGTAAGCCCCGCCATGAACGTCGCCCGGCCCAGATCCCAAGCGAGGTAGGCTACACAAAACAGCGCCGGAAACCAGAACACAACCTCGTCCAGCCGCCCGACGGCCCCCACAGTCGTGACGTAGTGCTGATGCAACTTGATCAGCAGGTAAAACGCCGCTACCAGGTAGACGCTGCCCAGCGCTGCGTCCACGCTCAGTTTGCGCTGCCCCAGTCCCAACCCGAACCCCAGGATGGTCAGGACCAGTACGCTGAGCATCACGGCGTCGAGCGGATTGACGCGGGGCCACTGCGTCGCCACGCCGCACAGACAGGCCAGCACCGCAACCGGCGCCGTTTGCAGGTAGGCGCGGCGGCGCAACTCGCCCCAGGCGTCCGGAAACGCGGGCACAGGGCGAACTGGGGCAGTGCGGTGTGGGCGAGGCATAACGGCCTGACGTTAATGTTAGCGTGATTTTCTCACACATGATGTCGAAATCCAGCACCATCAACAGAGCCTGCCTCGCCTTCGTACACTGAGCCATGCGACGCCTGATCCTGACAAGCCTGCTGCTCTGCACCTCCGCCCTGGCCGGGGGCAGCGGCCCAAGCGCCACCGTAAAGCCCACGCCCGATCAACTTCAGCAGCAACAGGAGCAAACCATTCAGGCGGCTGACCAGGCTGTGAATCAGGGGGAATATCTGCGCGCCGTAACGCTGATGGAGGGCGCCGTCAAAGCCTTGGCCGCCTTCCCCGCCCTCCAGGATTATCCCCGGCAGACGCTCGGCCTCTACCAGTCGTTCGTTGGGCTAGACGCTGCCGCCCGGCAGAGTTTCGACTTCGGGCCACCAGGCAACGGCACTGGCCCGGACGAGGAGCAGGCGATCAGTGAGAGTGGCCTGAAAAGCGCCGTGCAGGCCACCTTGCAGGCGGCCAGGGGCCAGCAGGTGGTTATTCTCAACGAGGTCCATCATCTGCCGCAGAGCCGCGAGTTCGCCCGGCGAGTGGCCCTGGCGCTGCGCCAGGAGGGCTTCACCTACTTCGCCGCCGAAACCTTCAACCCAGACATCGCCACAACCCAGGCACTCGGCTATCCGACCCACGCCAGCGGCTACTACACCAACGAGCCGGTGTTCGGGGAGCTGGTCCGCAGCGCTGTGAAGGCCGGGTATACCCTGGTGCCGTACGAGGCCGAGACCTTCAAGCAGGGCGGCAGCGGCGCCGATCAGATCAACGACCGCGAGACCCAGCAGGCCAACAACCTCAACGAACGGCTGTTCAAGAAAGACCCCTCGGCGCGGGTGTTCATTTGCGTCGGCTACAGTCACAACCTGGAATCGGCCCAGAGCAGCGGCGGCGAGACGACGAAATGGATGGCCCTGCGGCTGCGCGAGCTGACCGGCATCGACCCGCTGACGGTGGACCAGACCGAGGGGATGCAAATTGCCGGGCCGTCCAGCAACCCGGCGCTGCGGGCAGCAGTGCTGCGCCTCAAGCGGCCCCAGACGGTTTCGGTGCTGACAGACGCCCAGGGGGAGCCTCACCGCGTCTCACCGTTTCAGGAGCGCGACATCCAGGTGTTTCACCCCGACGCCACACTGATCGCCGGACGGCCCTCCTGGCTGTATGGTGCGGGGCGCAAGGCTGTGACGGTCCAGATTCCAGCCACCGCAGGCCAGGGCCGCAAGCTGCTTCAGGCGTTTTACGCCCAGGAAAGACCAACCGCCATTCCCGCCGATCAGGTCGTGCTGCCGATCAGGTCGCTCAGGCCGGGCCGGGTGACTTTGCTGCTGCTGCCAGGCAAATACCGCCTGGCCGTGCAGGACGAGGCCGGTCAATCGGTGGCACTGCCGGAGCTGGTGGTGCCCGGAAAATAGAGTCTGCCTTGCCCCTCCCTGAGCCAGCCGCTAGACTGACAGCATGAAGCCTGCCCCCATTCACCAGGTCCAGCTTTGCGGCCTGATGAGGCGCGGCGCACGCTTATTACGAATGTCTGCCGGGTCGGTCACACGAACTACGCGCGCCTGAGAGCTTTCACTGCTCTCAGGCGCTGTGCTGTCCAGACCAGGCCCACCCATGCCAACACACCATCAAGGAGTTCCCATGCACGTTTTTCTACCCGACGGTAAACGACTCGATTTGCCCGAAGGCGCCACCGCCCTCGACGCCGCCAAAATGATCGGCCCGCGTCTGGCCCAGGACGCCCTGGCCGCCACCGTAGGCGGCGAACTCACCGACCTGATGACGCCGCTACCAGGCGGCGCCGCCATCACCCTGATTACCAAGAAGAACCCAGGGGACGCCGCCCCGCTGTTCCGGCACTCGCTGGGGCATGTGCTGTCGCAGGCGGTGGGCGAATACTACGTGGCCAGGGGCTTTGCCCACGAGGCGGTCAAACGCGGGGTGGGGCCAGCCATCGAGAACGGTTTTTACCAGGATTTTGATCTGCCGCAGCCGCTCAGCGAGGAGGAGTTTCCGGCCATCGAGGCGCTCATGCGGGATATTCTGAGCCGCAACCTCGACATCACCCGTGCCGAAGTGGGCAAGGACAGAGCGCTGGCGCAGTTCAGCTACGATCCGTACAAGGTCGAGCTGATTGCGGCGCTGCCCGACGCCGAGCCGATCACCTTCTACAGCCAGGGCGACTACGTGGACCTCTGCCGGGGACCGCACTTTCCGCGCACGGGGGCGCTGCCGAGTGCCTTCAAGCTGATGAGCACGTCCAGCGCGTACTGGCGCGGCGACGCCAGCAACCCCACCTTGCAGCGCGTCTACGGCGTGGCCTTCGCTGGCCAGAAAGAGCTCGACGAGTATCTGGAGCGGCTGGAGGAGGCCAAACGCCGCGACCACCGCCGCCTCGGCAAGGAGCTGGAGCTGTTCACCATCGATCCGCTGGTCGGCAAGGGCCTGCCGCTGTGGCTGCCCAACGGCACGGTGCTGCGCGAGGAGCTGACCCGTTTCCTGCGCGAGCAGCAGTTCCAGCGTTACTACCAGGGTGTCATCACGCCGAATATCGGCAACCTGGAGCTGTACAAGACCTCCGGGCACTACCAGAACTACAGCGACTCAAACTTCAGCCCGATTACCGTGGACGACGAGCAGTACATGCTCAAGCCGATGAACTGCCCGCACCACGTCCGCATTTACGCCAGCAAGCCGCGCAGCTACCGCGACCTCCCCGTGCGCCTGGCCGAATTCGGGACGGTCTACCGCTACGAGCAGTCCGGCGAACTGAACGGCCTGACGCGGGTGCGCGGCTTCACCCAGGACGACGCCCACATTTTTTGCCGCCCCGACCAGCTCAAGACCGAGTTTCTGGCGGTGCTCGACCTGACCGTGCTGGTGCTGGGCACTTTCGGCATGACCGACGTGCGCTTCCGGGTGGGAGTGCGTGACGCCAGCAAAGACAAATACGTCGGCAGCGACGCCAACTGGGACGCCGCCGAGGCGCAGATCATCGAGGCGGTGGGCGAGGTCGGCTTACCCTTTACCGTCGAACCGGGCGACGCGGCGTTCTACGGTCCCAAGCTGGATTTCGTCATCAAGGACGTGATCGGGCGCGAGTGGCAGCTCGGCACCATCCAGGTGGATTACAACCTGCCGGAGCGCTTCGACATCAGCTACGTCGGCGAGGACGGAGCCGATCACCGCCCGGTGATGATCCACCGTGCCCCCTTCGGCTCGCTGGAACGCTTCGTGGGCATCCTCATCGAGCACTACGGCGGCGACTTCCCGCTGTGGCTGGCGCCGCGCCAAGTCGTGCTGATTCCGATTGCCGACCGGCACAATGCCTACGCCGAAGAACTCCAGGCCGAGTTGCACCGAGCCGGGCTGCGCGCCGAGGTGGACGATTCCAGTAGCCGCATGAACGCCAAGGTCCGCCAGGCCGAGCTGAGCAAGATCCCGGTGATGCTGATCGTTGGCGACAAGGAGCAGGAGGAGCGGGCCGTCTCCGTGCGCGAACGCACCCCCGAAGGCCACAAAGAGCGCAAGGGCGTGCAGTTTGCTGAGCTGAAGACCGAGCTGCTGGAGCGCTACCAGACGCGGAGCTGAGCGGCTGGACCTGCCGCACGTCAGCTTGAGATGAGCCCTCGCCGCTGGACCGTCACCGGTTCGGCGTTGTTCTTGACCTCTGGAATGTGGGGTGCATTCAAAGGAACGCCCCTTCGACCGCTCAGGCACTTCGTCAGAAATGAAGGTAAAGCGCCTGATCTTCATAGATGTAGACTTGATGAAGCCTCCTTTACCTCCGTCTGAGCCGCCTGACCAAAGTGTTCTAGTAGACACTGGCTTCATTCGACCTTAAACTACTCCGAGTGGACGAGAAGACTCCTGACTGAAGGGTCAGGGTGTTTTTCTTTATACTCGCCACGTCTTTTTGCATCTTTACGGTATCTGGTGATTTCACAGCGGCATTCTCAGGAGGCTCGACGATGAAACAAGTGAAAATGGCAGTCAGTGGTGTGCTGGTGCTCTCCCTCCTGCTCGGTGCCCAGGCTCAGGCTCAGGACACGCTCAACGTGGGCGCCAACATCGGCAACGTGCCCTGGGAATTCCAGGATGCCAGCGGCGCCAACGTGGGCTTCGAGATCGAGCTGGTCGGTGAAATCGCCAAGAACTTGGGCAAGAAGATCAACGTGGTCAACACGCCGTTCAACGGGTTGTTCGCGGCGGTGCAGTCGGGGCGCATCGACATGGCGATCTCCAGCATCACCATCACTAAAAAGCGCCTGGAAACCGTCTCCTTTGCCCAGCCGTACTACGACTCCGACCAGTCGCTGACGGTGGTGGCGGACTCTGCGCTGCGCAGCACGGCGGCCTTGAAAGGCAAGACGGTGGGCGTGGATACCGGCTCGACCGGCGCGATGTGGGCGACAACCCACCAGGCCCGCTACGGCTACACCATCCGCGAGTACACCGGCCTGAACCCGGCCATGCTCGACCTCAAGAGCGGGCGCATCGACGGCTACATCTCGGACATTCCCGCGCTCCAGTACTACGCCAAGGTCACGGGCGGCGTAAAGGTCGCGCAGCGCCTGAAAACCGGCGAGCAGTACAGCATCATGTTCGCCAAGGATAGCCCGCTGGCCGCCCAGTTCAACACCCAGTTGGGCGAACTGAAAAAGAGCGGCTACCTCGCCAAGCTGCACCAGAAATGGTTCGGCGTGTTGCCTGAGAAGACCACCTCGACGGCCACCGTCTTGCCGATGCCGAAGTAATTGAGCCTCACTGATTTCGGGCCGAGCGCATGAAGCTGATCGACACCTTCTTCAATCTCAAGATTCTGGTCGAGGCGTTTCCTGCGCTGCTGCGGGGTCTGCTCATCACGCTGGAACTGGGGGTGGTCAGCGCCCTGGTGGGCACGCTGCTGGGCGCAGCGGTGGCGCTGCTGGGACTCTACGGTCCCGGCTGGCTGCGCGGTCTGGTGCGCGTCTACATCGACGTACTGAGGTCGATGCCGCTGCTGGTGTTCATGGTGCTGATCTACTACGCGCTGCCGTTCGTCAAGGTGCTGCTGCCCGCCTTCACCTCCGCCGTGCTGGCCATCGGGCTGATCGCCTCGGCGTATGTGGCCGAGATCGTGCGCTCCGGCATCGAGGCGATTCCCCCCGGCCAGTTCGAGGCGGCCCGCTCACTGGGCCTGAGAAGCTGGGACGTGATGCGGTCGGTGATCTTGCCCCAGGCGCTGCGAATCGTGGTGCCGCCGCTGACCGGCAACGCGGTGTCGATCATGAAGGACACCGCCACAGCCTCGGTGGTGGCCCTGCCGGAACTGCTTCAGCAGGCGACCTCGCGGCAGGCGCTGGCCGCCAATCCGACACCGCTGATCGGCGCGGCCATCATTTATGTCGCGCTGCTGTTTCCGCTGGTGCGGCTGGTGAGCCGCTTCGAGAACCGGGCGAAAAGAAGGGCGGGGCGCTGAGGGACCGCTCTCCAACTCACATCTGACCGGCATTCAGGCTCTTTAATCTGATTGGACCGCGATTTATCCACTCCCCACCCAAAGGATTGCCAAGTGACCACACTGCCGATCTCCACCCCGCAAGTCTCACCCTTAGAACCGCATCTCGACTTCATCCGCTCGCAGTTTCCGGCGCTCCAGAGTCCCTGGGCCTTCTTCGACAACGCGGGCGGCTCGCAGGTGCTGCGCGGCGTGGCCGAAAAGGTCAGCGAGTACATGCTCAATACCAGCGTGCAGCTCGGCGCCAGCTACGCCACGTCGCAGCAGGCCGGGCAGCGCGTCGCTGAGGGCGTGCAGGCCGCCGCCCGCTTCATCAATGCGGCGGACCCCCGCGAGGTCATCCTGGGTTCGAGTGCCACCCAACTGGTCGCCAACCTGGCCGCGTCGATAGGTGAATTCTTTGAACCAGGCGACGAGATCATCGTCACCGACACCGACCACGAGGCGAATATCGGCGCCTGGACGCGGCTGGAGTCACGGGGGATCATCACCAAAATCTGGCCGATTAATACCCAGACGCTGGAACTCGACCTGGAGACACTGGGCGAGCTGATGACGGCTAACACCCGACTGGTCTGCTTCACCCACGTCTCGAACGTGCTGGGCACCATCAACCCCGTGCCGGAGATCACCAAATTCGTGCATGAGCGCGGCGCCAAGGTCTTCGTGGACGGCGTGGCCTACGCGCCGCACCGACGGATTGACGTACAAGCCTGGGACGTGGATTTCTACCTGTTTAGCTGGTACAAGGTCTACGGCCCGCACATCTCGCTGCTGTTCGGCAAGCTGGAGCGGCTGATCAAACTGCCCAGCATCAACCACTTTTTCCTGCCGCCGGACGCCGTGCCGTACAAGCTCCAGCCCGGTAATGTGAATTACGAGCTGACCTCCAGCCTGAGCGGCGTGACCGGGTACATGGACGCCCTTCAGGAGCGGCTCGGCGTGGACTCGGTGGCCGCCGTCTTCGACGCCTTCGCCGCGCACGAATCGGCACTGGCAGGCCGGTTTCTGGACTACCTCAAGACCAAACCCCGCGTGCGGATCATCGGGCACGACTCGGCGGACCCGCTCAAACGGGTGGACACCATCAGCTTCGTCATCGACGGCGTGGCGTCCTCGGACATTCCAAAGTTCCTGGACGGCCAGCACGTCGCGGTGCGCTACGGTCACTTCTACGCCTACCGCCTGATTCAGACATTGGGATTGGACCAGACCGAGGGCGTCGTGCGCGTGTCGATGGCGCACTACAACACGCTGGAGGAAGTGGACCGGCTGACCCAAGGGCTCGAAGCCTTCGGGCTGTGAACTGAATGGAACGGCATCCTGTCGTGATTGAGTGGCGCTGGGACGTAGGTTCGGCTCATCACTGCGCTCAAGGCGCCATCCTTCTTTCCTTCGGCACGCCAGGAGCGGACATGGACACCTCCAGATGAGCCTGATCGTCAGCGGCGGCACCGTCGTCACGGCGGCGGGCCGCTTTCAGGCCGACGTGCGCGTGGACGACGGCAAGATCACGGCGCTGGGGCGGGAGCTGGCCGAGAGCGGTGACACCGTTATCGACGCCAGCGGCAAACACGTCCTGCCGGGCGGTATCGACGTGCATACCCACCTTTCCATGCCCTCGATGGGTACCGTCACCTGCGACGATTACTACACCGGCCAGGTCGCGGCGGCGATGGGCGGCACGACCTCGCACATCGACTTCTGCATTCAATCCAAAGGCTCCACGCTCCGGGCGGCGCTGGACACCTGGCACGGCAGGGCGCGGGGCCAGGCGGTCATCGACTACGGCTTTCACGTCGCCGTGACCGATCCTGGGCCGGACACCCTCGACGAGATCAGTACGCTGCCGGAGCAGGGCGTCACGTCCATCAAGCTGTTTCTGGCCTACAAGGACACGCTCCAGATCGACGACATGGCGATGTTTCGCTGCCTGGAACGCGCCCGTGACGCCGGAATCCTGACGCTGGTGCACGCCGAGAACGGGGACGCCATCGAGGTGCTGATGGCGCAGGCCGTGGCACGCGGCGAACTCGCGCCCAAGTACCACGCCCTGACCCGCCCGCCCGAACTCGAAGCCGAGGCCACCGGACGCGCCATCGCGCTGGCTGAGGTGCTCGGCGCCCCGCTCTACATCGTCCACCTGAGCTGCCGCCCGGCGCTGGTGCGGGTGCGCGAGGCCCAGGCCAGAGGCGCCCGGATTCTGGCCGAAACCTGCACCCAGTATTTTTTCTTCACCAAACACGATCTGGACCGGCCCGGCTTCGAGGGCGCCAAATGGGTCTGTAGCCCGCCGCCCCGCGAGATTGAGGACCAGGCGGCGCTGTGGGCGGCGGTCAGGGACGGCAGCCTGAGCGTCATCAGCACCGACCATTGCCCCTTTCGCTTTGATACGCAAAAATCGCTGGGCGTAGGCAACTTCACCCTGATTCCCAACGGCGTGCCCGGCATCGAGGAGCGCCTGATGGTGCTGCACCAGGCGGGCGTGCGCGGCGGCAAATTCGACCTGGAGCGCTTCGTGGCCCTGACCGCCACCAACCCGGCCCGCAGCTTCGGCCTGGAGGGTGTCAAGGGCAGTATTGCCCCCGGCTTCGATGCCGATCTGGTGCTGTGGGATCTGGACAGAGCGCACACCATCCGCGCCGAGACGAACCACAGCGCCATCGACTACAGCCTCTACGAAGGCATGCAGGTGGTGGGTATGCCGGTCACGACGATCATCCGGGGCAGGGTGGTGGTGGACGAGGGCCGCCTGATCGCCGAGCGGGGCAGCGGACAGTTTTTGCACCGGCAGCGGATATAGTGCAGGGCGGGTCAGGCACACGCCCCGGCCCGCTGCGGTTTGTTTGACAACCCCACGGGCAGAGGGTATCATTCCTCTCGCTCGGCTGACGGGGGCTCTTAGCTCAACGGTCAGAGCAGTCGGCTCATAACCGATTGGTTGCCGGTTCAAATCCGGCAGGGCCCACCAGAGTTGTGCAGTGCAGCGGGCGGTTAGCTCAGTGGTAGAGCATTCGCTTCACACGCGAGAGGTCGTAGGTTCAAGTCCTATACCGCCCACCAGAAGTATTCATGAGCACAGAAAACCTCGTCTTCGGGCGGGGTTTTTTGCTGGCATTGACGGGCATTGAGTAGACGGGCATTGAGTGGAGTAGCTGAGTGCGTTTCGCATATTTCGTTTGTGCTATCGTCTATGGATGACCGCGCACCTTCACCTGCCCACCGACGCTGAACGCCTTCAGGCCAAGGAAGCGTTAGCACGGCTCCAGCGGGAAGCAGCAGGATTCCGGCTGGTTGATCTGCCTGCGGGCGTGGCAGCCCTGGTGGAGAACATTCTGGATGAGGTCGCACAGGGACGCGCCGTCCAGGTGATTCCGGTGGACCGCGAACTCAGCTCGCAGACTGCCGCCGACCTACTGGGTGTCTCGCGCCCACACCTGAACAAGCTGCTCGACGCAGGCAAGTTGGCGTACTGGAAGGTTGGCACTCACCGCCGAGTGCGCCTGGCGGACGTACTGGTATTCCGCGAGCAGCGTGGGCAAGAGCGGCAGCAGGCATTGCAGGAATTGGCCGATCTGGATCAGGAACTCGGCATGCTGTGACGCTACGGGTGCTGCTGGACGCCAACGTGCTCTATCCCGCCGCGCTCCGCAGCCTGTTCATGGATCTGGGTGTGCTGGGCGTCATCGACATTCACTGGACCGACCAGATTCAGGACGAATGGACGCGCAATCTACTCTCCCACCGCCCCGATCTTGGTGAAACCAAACTGCGCCGGACCCGCTATCTGATGAACCGCGCTCTGGACGGCGCCAACCTTAGCGGCTACGGGCCGTTGATCCAGCACCTGGAATTGCCGGACCCGGATGACCGGCACGTGCTGGCCGCTGCCATTCACGGTCAGGTTGAATTGGTCGTGACGCAAAATCTTCGAGATTTCCCGGCAACGATTCTGGCGAAGTATTCAATTCGGGCCATCCACCCCGACGAACTACTGTGTACGCTGATGCAAACGCATCCATCTCAACTTGCTCAGGCACTTGAAGCTCAGCAGGCCCGCTACCGGAATCCACCCGTGACTAGCGCAGAACTGAGAGATATGCTTCGTCAGCAGGGGGCGTCCCTCTTTGCCCAAGCCCTGACGGAATTGAACTGCTGACCTCTCGCGTGTGAAGCGGCAGGTCGGTGGCTCCCCGGACCTGTGTCCCCCGCCCCGACCTGCCATACTCGGCGGATGCTGAGCGTCCACAACCTCTCCGTCACCCTCGGCGCCGTGCGGGTGCTGCACGACATCGACCTGACCGTTAAACCCGGCGAACTGCTGCACCTGGTCGGCAGCAACGGCGCAGGCAAGACCACGCTGCTGCGCACGCTCTGCGGCCTGAACGCCAGCAGCGGCGAAATTAAGCTGCTCGGTTTCGGCCCCCGCACCGTGCCAGGACGCGCCGCGTTCGCCTTCGTGCCCGACGAGGCCGAACTCTACGACGACCTGAGCATCGCCGAGCACGCCCAGTTCGCCGCCCTGGCCTACGGCGCCCCGCTGGACGATCTGCACGCCGCCCTGGCCGCCTTCAATCTGGCGGAGCGCTTCGATCAGTTTCCCGCCGAACTCTCACGCGGCACACGCCAGAAAGTCGGGCTGGGCATCGCGCTGGGGCTCAAGCGGCCACTGACCCTGCTCGACGAGCCGTTCGGCACGCTCGACACCGATTCGCGGCAGGTGCTGCGCGACGGACTGTCGCAGCTCGCCGCCGAGGGGAGAAGCGCGGTGCTGACCACCCACGGCGACGAGCTGACCGGGCTCAGGGCCGTGCGTCAGGTGTCCGTGTTGCAGCTCCAGGGGACGAGCCGCTGACGGGGGCCGAGCGAGTGAGCGGGCCGGAGCAGGCGGCGCGAACCGGGGGCGTTCCGGGGGCGCTGCGCTACCTGTGGCTGCTGACGCTGGGGCGCGGGTTCTTCAACTGGCTCGACTGGATGCGCCGCTCCGGTACGGTGGTGCTGGCCGTCTACAGCGCCGTGTTCGGGGTGGTGGTGCTGATCGGGGTGCGCCAGGAGCTCTCACCCTTGCTGGCGGGGCCACTGGTGCTGCCGCTGCCGCTGCTCTCACTCCTGGCCGCCGCCTTCCTGCTGTCGGGCAGCCTGGGCCGCTGGCCGCCGCTGGGGCTGGACAGCCGCAACCTGGCGCTGCTGATTACCCCGCAGCCGACCCGTCCGGTGCTCATCTGGCCGCTGCTGCGGGCCGTGCTGCCGGGCGTGGGCGCGGCGATTACCCTTGGCTTGCTGCTGCTGATCTTCTGGCAGGGGCCGTGGCTGACGCTGCTGCTTCCGGCGCTGATGCTCAGCCGCTTTACGCTGGGCTGGCTGAATTACGTCGCCCGGCAGACCCCGCGCACCATGCTGCCCATCTGGGCGCTCTCCACCTTACCGGCGCTGGGCTGGTTCGGGGGGCCGGTGCTGGGCGCGGCGGTGGCCGCAGTGCTGGCTCTCAGCGGGGCACTGATGTGGAGAGGGCTCGATTCGCCGCCCGCCCGGCTGGCTCAACACGCCGGAACGCTGTGGCTGCACAGGCTGCGCCGCAAGTACAAGATGGCCCGCGTCCCGCTGCGCATGGAGCAGGGGCGGCCCACCCGCCCGACCCTGCGGCCCTTTCCGGCGAGCTGGGGCGCGGCGGGCGCATTGATGTGGCGCACCAGCCTGCAACTGCGCGCCGCGCCGGGCGGGCTGATCTGGGGCGTTGTGGCGCTCAGCACCGTTCTCACCCTCCTGTCGCTGACCACGCACCTCTCGGCGCAGCTACTGGCCGGAGGGCTGAGCATCGCCGCCGAGCCGTTCACGCGGCTGCTGGGACCGGCGGCGATCCGGTCCTGGCCGGTCTCTGGGCGGGCTGCCTGGCTGGGGCGGGTGCTGCCGGGCAGCCTGGTCGGGGGCGCCGTCAGCGCTGTGCTGGTGCTGGTCGGGGTGCTGGTGCTGCACAAACCGCTGGCCCTGGCCGGGGCGCTGGGCCTGCTGGCGCTGACGCTGCCCCTGGCGGTGCTGAGCCTGAGCGCCGTGCTGGAGCGCTTCGTGGGCAAGAGCAGCGTGGAGTTGCGAATCGGCAGCGCGGTGGGGGTCGCCATTCTGGTGGCCAGCTTGTGGGCCTCGCAACCGGGGAGCGCGTTGGTGGCGCTGTCCGTGCTGGCCTTCGCGCTGCTGTGCCGGTTGTTGACGGTGCTGGGCCGCGAATAACTACACCTCGATCAGCGCCCGGAGTTCTCTGAGGCGGTCCAGCTCGGCCTGGGCCTGCTCCTCGCGGGCCTGGGTCAGCCGGGCGAGAATCAGCCTCAGTTGCGCCTCGACTTCCTGACGGGCCTCGGCGTGGGCCTGGGTATTGTGTGGGATGTGCAAGAAGGTCTGCACTGCCTCGTGGGCCTTCTCCGGCAGGTGCCTCAGCGCGTAGCCATACGCTGAACTGATGTCCTCTTTGGCGAGTTCGATGCTGTCGATCTGAGTGAGGAGGTCGGTGAAGAGTACGGGAAGGGCGGTGGGCCGCTGCCCAGTCACCGGTTGGGCCACCGGCTGGTGCGCTGCCGCTGGAAGTCTGTGCTGTGAAAATCCGGGCTGTGAAAGTCTGGGCTGAAACGAACGTTGCCCGCCGTTGTGGCGGCGCTGCCAGGTGAACCACAGCCCGGCCAGGAGCAGCCCGGTAAACAGCATCAGGCCGACTTCCGGCGGCACCGAAGACACGACACCGATGAGCGCGGGGACCGTCGCGGCGGCCAGCACAGGCGCTCTCCAGTCGAGCCGCGCCGGAGCCTCGGCGAGCGGCAGTGAGGCAAAGCTTCGGCGCCCCGGCCTGGGCGGCTGTGGGGCCACGTTGAGCCGCTGGTGGACTGTCCAGACGCGGAGTTTGTGGCGGCCTTGGGGGGTCAGGCAGTACTGCACGCCCAGCGCCGCCTGGCGGTCCAGCACCCAGGTCAGGATCAGGCCCCGGCGCAGCAGGTCGGTCAACACCGGGCGGTCCGTCTCGCGCAGGGCAGGTGCCCGCAACTGCACCGCCTGAAGCACCCGCGCCTCGTCCGGGCACAGGGTAGAGAGTGGGTTTTCTGCTGAAGCCTCAGCGTCTTGAGCCGTCTCACGGGCAGGGCGGGGTTCGGATGACATTTGCTTTATTGTGATCCGTTTCGGGTTTCGCGGCGCAGATTCTGAGTGTCATTACCGGGGCAGTGACAGGTCTAAGCGTCAAGAATCGGGGGTATCGATGGTCGCTCGCCTCCCCGCCCGCTGCTCTGATCGCCCATACGCCGTTGCCAGCAGCGTCCGCAGCGTCTCGAACGTCCCCGCACCGGGATTCAGGATGCAGAGCCAGCCCGCCGGGCCATACGTCGGATGCGGCATCAACGTGTCCAGGGCGGTGAAATCGTGATGGCCGGACTCGGCTACCAGTGCCCGCAGCCTGGCTTTCCCCACCCCCATATTCAGCCGGTACACGCCGGGGCGATTGAGCTGTGAGAACACCTCATAGGCGTCGTCGTGGCGAATCAGGGTGGCGAAGGGAAACATGAGTTCGGCTTCGCCCGGCACGAAGAAAAACGAATCGCCGTCCGCGACCTGGGTAAGCATGTTGGGGAACTGCTCGCGCATGGCAGACAAAAGTTCGTGTTCGTTCATGTCCTGATATTCGGTGAGCAGCATGTGGACTGGCCGGGGCACGGCGTTGAGCGGGCCTTCATCCTCAAACGAACGCTGCTCTGCTTTCCCAATCGCTGCAAAGCTCTACACTGGGTGGCTGAGATGACCCAAGCTCTCCCCTCTCACACCTTCAGCCCAGCCCGCTTCAGCCCCCACCGCTTCAGCGTGGCGCCCATGCTCGACTGGACCGACCGCCACTGCCGGGCCTTTCACCGCAGCCTGAGCACTCGCGCGCTGCTGTACACCGAGATGATCACCACCGGGGCGCTGCTCAACGGCGATCAGGCGCGGCATCTGGACTTTTCGAACATCGAGCATCCCGTCGCGCTGCAACTCGGCGGCAGCGACGCGGCAGCGCTTGAGCAGTCGGCGCGGCTGGGCGAGGCGTGGGGCTACGACGAAATCAATCTCAACTGCGGCTGCCCGTCCGAGCGGGTGCAGAGCGGGGCTTTCGGCGCCTGCCTGATGGCCACGCCCGACGTGGTGGCACGCGGCGTCGCGGCCATGCGCGGGGCGGTCAGCATTCCCGTGACGGTCAAACACCGCATCGGCATCGACGACCTCGACAGCTACGAGCATCTGGTGAAGTTCGTCTCCATGGTGGCGGAGGCGGGCTGCGACACCTTCATCGTCCACGCCCGCAAAGCCTGGCTGAGCGGACTGTCGCCCAAAGAGAACCGGGAGATTCCGCCGCTACGATACGACGTGGTGCAGCAGCTCAAGGCCGACTTTCCGGCCCTGAACATCGTCTTGAACGGTGGTCTTCAAACCCTTGAGGACGCCCAACGAGCGCTGAGCTGGGCCGACGGCGCCATGCTGGGCCGGGCGGCGTACCAGAATCCGTACCTGCTGGCCGCCGTGGACTGGCAGATGTTCGGCGAGGACCGCTTGCCGCCCAGCCGCCGCGAGGTCATCGCAGCCTTCATCCCGTACATAGAAACGCAACTCGCCCAGGGCGTCTACCTGAGTCGGCTGCTGCGGCCCGTGCTGGGGCTGTTCGCGGGCCACAGCGGGGCGCGGCACTGGAAGCGCACCATCAGCGAGCAGGCGCACAGGCCGGGAGCCGGGCTGGAGGTTTTGCACGAGGCCCTGCGCGGCATTCCAGACGCCGTACTGGACACCCGCGAGCTGCTGCCGCCGCCGCGCCGAACGCAGCAGCTTGAGCAGGCCGCACGGTGAGCGCTAGAGCAGATGTCATAAAAAGACCCTTTTTATGACCGCGCGGAGCGAGTAGTGTTGACTGAGCAAGGCGCAGAATGGAGGCGCGGGGAGGCTGTTTTCCCCGTGGCGTAATTCGGAGTACTGCGCTAGGGTTTGGCGGCTTGCAGCGGCGGCAACCAGTCCAGCAGGCCCAGTTGGTCCTTGACCCAGCTCAGGGCGGTGCTGCCCGGATACGACACGGCGCTGTGGTCCTCGCGCACCGAGATGAAGGTGGCGATGTCGGTGCGGCTGCCACCGGGGCGCCTGTTGGGGGTCAGGTCGAACAGGTAGTTGACGTACAGGCCACCGTGGTAGCTGCCCGGCCCGGCCAGCGCCGCTGGAATGGGCCGGGCGGGCCAGCGTTTGCTCTGGACTTCCAGGTTCAGCGCCACGTTGGGCAGCACCAGGTCTTTGAGGTTGACTTGCGCCGCCGTGTTCAGCTTACCTTCGGCCAGCCCATCCCCGCTCAGCCCATCCCCGCTCAGCCAGTCGCGGACCGACACCTTGCCGCAGGCCCGCAGCGGCGAGCGCAGCGGGTCGGTTTTCCAGGCGCTGAGTTCGGGCAAGGCGGGTTGCCCGGCGCCTGTCTGCCCAGCACCAATCTGCCCGGCGCCTGTCTGCACCCCACCCGCCTGCCCGGCACCTTCCCTGACGGCGGCGCGGAGTTCAGCCCGGACCTCGGAGCCGTGATCGGCGCTCCAGGCCACGCAGTTGGTGTCGAGGTCGATCAGGGCCGCTACCGGCACCCGTGGATACAGGGCGCTCAGGTAATGCCCCCACACCGAGCCGTGCGAGTGGCCCACCAGAATGACGCGGGTGCCAGCCGGGCGGCCCACCGTCCAGGCCGAGGTCAGGCGCCCGTAGTCGCTGATGAGATCGAGTACGCCGCGCTGGGGCAGGGCCGAGCGGCGCGACTGGAAGGTGCGGGCGAGGCGCTCGGCGTAGCCACGCACCTCGACCTTGAGGCCACGCGCCGCAAATACCCCGGCGATGGCGTCCAGGGTGCCGCGCTCGCTGAGGTAGTCCCAGTCGTCCTGCGGCGCCTGGCAGGGCGGGCCGCAGCGTCCGGAGATGCCGAAGATCAGCACGTCGGGGCTGCCGGGAACGCGGGCACCAGATCGGTCGGCATCAGTGTTATAAAACTCCGATCCGAACAGCGCAGGCGACGCCGAGCTTACCGGGAAGTCGGGCCGGGTGCCGCTGGGCGCTGGTGTCGGCCCGCCAGCACCCGGCCCACCAGCACCCGGCCCACCCGTCAGCAGCGGCGCACAGCCGCTCAGCGTCAGTAGGGTCAGCAGCGGCAAGAACATAAACGGGGCGGCGCGGCGGGCAATCATGGCGCCCTCAGTCTAGCGGCTGCCCGGCCCAGGCTGGTCAGGACACTGTGTGCTGGCGGTCAGGTTGGTGCTGGCGGTCAGGTTGAGATGAGTCTCGTGGGCCTCGGTACAATAGGTATCAGTGCAGCGGGTATCCGTGCAGCGGGTATCAGTACAGCGGCGGTCCCGGCAGCGGCAACTCGCCGCCCGGCGCGGCGGCGCCCTGGAGACGGCAATGGTCTTCCAGGGCACGGGGGCTGAGTGCTTGCGCGTACAAAAAGCCCTGGCCCAGCGGGCAGCTCCACTCGCGCAGCAGCTCGGCTTGCTGCGGCGTTTCGATGCCCTCGGCCACCACCACCAGGCCGAGTTGCTGGCCCAGATTCACCAGTGTATGGGTCAGGGCGCTCAGGCCCTGGCTGCCGCCCAGATCGCGCACGAAGGAGCGGTCGATTTTGAGGACATGAATCGGCATCCGGCTGAGGTAACTCAGCGACGAGTAGCCGGTGCCGAAATCGTCGATGGCCAGCTTGACGCCCTGGGCCGCTAGGGCGTGCAGTTGCCGGTGGGCGTGGGTGTCGCCGGGCATCAGCAGCGACTCGGTGACCTCCAGGGTCAGGTATTCCGGACTCAGCTTGGCGGCCCTCAGGGCGCTGGCCACCTGGGCGGGCAGCTCGCCGGTGGTAAATTGCTGCGCCGAAACATTGACGGCCATGCGCAGTCTCAGGCCCTCCGCGTGCCACTGCGCGAGCTGGGTGCAGGCCCGGCGCAGCACCCACTCGCCCAGGCTCAGCATCAGACCGCTCTCCTCGGCCAGGGCGATGAAGCGGTCAGGCGCGACGGCGCCGAGCTGCGGGTGAGCCCAGCGGGCCAGCGCCTCGACCCCCACCACCAGCCCACTGTCCAGATCGATCTGCGGCTGATAGGCCAGATGCAGGCCAGTCTCGTACTGACCAGCACCGTGCAGACCAGCACCGTACTGACCAGCACCGTGCAGCCCCGTGCCCGCCAGACCCGTGCCCGGCTCACCGGGGTCAGGGCTGAGCACCTGCTCCAGCGCCAGGCGCAGATCGGTTTCGAGCTGGAGCTGCTCGCTGACACGCTCGCGCAGTTCGGGGGTGAACACGCCGATGCGCACCTGGTCGTCGGGCTGCGGCATGGCCAGGTCGGTGAAACGCAGCAGCTCCGACACGCTGCTGGCCTGCTCCGGCCACAATGACAGCCCGATCCGCGCCGAGACCTGAAGCCGGTAGCCGCTCAGTTGCACCGGCCCGCTCAGGCAGGCCAGCAGCGCCTGGGCCGCGCCTCTGGCCTGCTCGGCGCCGACCACGCCCGGCAAGACCACCAGAAACTTGTCGCCGTACAGCCGCCCGGCGTACATCTCGCCACTCAAACTGACCTGAATGCGCTCGGCCAGCAGCCTGAGCAGTTCGTCGCCCGCCGCCGTGCCCACCGTGTCGTTGAGGCGCTTGAAGCGGTCGAGGTTGAGCTGCAAGGCCGCCAGCGGTCCACGCTGCATGTCGGCCTCCAGGCGCTGATTCAGGCCCCAGGAACCCAGCAGGCCGGTCAGCGGGTCGAGCAGCGCCCGGTCGCGCAACTGGTCGCGCAGCTCGTGTTGCTGGGCGGCCATGACCAGCAGCTCGGCGCTGTTGACCACGGCTTCCGGTGGCGCGGCGCGGCCCACCCGGATCAGGCCGTAGGATTCGCCGCCCGCGCCGCTCAGGGGCACCTCCCGCACGTTGAGCGGCGCGGCGTGCTGTTGCGACTCGAACTGCAATCGTTTGCCGCCCAGGCCCAGCTCCAGGCTGACCCAGCCGCCGAGCTGAAGTTCGAGCAGCGACAGCACCTGCGCCCCGACAGCGCTCAGCGGCTGGGCCTCGGCGACCTGCCGCAGCACGCTCTGGCGGGCCACCCCCTCGGCGTGGGCGGCGCCCAGGCGCTCCAGCATGCCGTTGAAGGCCAGCGCCAGGGTGTCGAGTTCGTCGTGGCCCTGGATGGTGATCGGCGAGACGCTGCTCTGAGCCTCGATGGTATTGACCGAGTGCTGAAGGCGCCGCAGCCGTCCGAGCAGCAGCCGGTCAAACAGGTGCAGCCCGCCCCAGGCGTACAGCAGCACCGTGACCATCACCACGCCCGCCAGCCCGATGACCAGCCACAGCGCCTGAAGGTGCAGCCTGCGCGGCGCGTGAACGTCGAGCAGCAGCGGCGACGCGGGAAGCTGCGCCACCAGCACGTGGCCCCCGATCAGCGCGTTGCTGCTGTTGAAAATCCCCAGTCGCTCGCTGCCCTGCGCCGCAGTCAGCTCGGCGTGAAAGTCGCTGCTCCGGGGCGTGACCAGCCGGGTCAGGCGGCCCATAATCAGGCGACCTGAGCGCCCCTGGCCGTCGTCGTCGGTCACGGGCCGCACCGCGATCAGCAGCAGGCCGGACGGCCCCTGCCCAGACAACACATTCACCGCCGCGTCAAGGCTCTGCCCGGCCTTCAGGCGCTCCAGGTGCAGCGAGGCCACCGCCTGTGGCCAGAAGTCGGGCACCTGTGCTTGCCGGGCGGCGGCGGTCTGCCAGCGCACGCCCCTGAGCTGGCCTTCGAGCGTGCTGTACACGATCAGATTGACGTTCAGGCGATGCATGGCCGATGGGGCGGCGTTGCGCTCAAGAAACTGGGGACTGCGCCCCAGCACGAACTGCTGCGCCTCTCCCCAGGCCGCCCAGTCTTCGGCAGAAAAACCGAGCGACTGCTGCTGGCGCTTGAGGTCGCCGAGGACGGCCTGGGTCTGGTCGCCGAAGGCGATGGTCTCCTGAACGTCGGCCCAGCGCAGCAACTGGCCGCCCAGCAGCGGAATGAGCACGCCCAGCAGCGAGAGGGAAAACAGCAGCACCAGACCTTGAGCTTTCTGACGCACACTCAGAAATCGGAGGTCGGGCAGGCGTGACATGGGGGCAGCTTAATGCGGAGATTGTCACTCCACTCTGTCAGGTCGGTTGTCCGCAACACAGTGTCCCAGAGTGAGCAGCAGGTGAGGGTTTACCGGCTTCTGGAGGACACCCCGGTCTGGCCGTCGAGGGTCAGCAGGGCGCCGTAGTGCTCCGGGCGGCGGTCCCTGAAAAAGCCCATCCCGGCCCGGAACTGCCGCGCCGCCGAGAGGTCGAGCCGGTGATGCAGCTCGCCCTCCTGCCCCTCGTCCAGCTCGGCCACGATCTCGCCCGCGAAGTCGGCGATAAAGCTGTGGCCGTAATACGTCTGGCTCAGGCCGCCGACCACCTCGGTCCCGACGCGGTTGGCGGCGCCGACAAAGCTGCTGTTGCTCACCGCGTGGCCCTGCATGGCCCGCTGCCACATCTGATGCGAGTTGGGGCTCTGGACGCCCTCCGGCTCGGAGCCGATGGCGGTGGGGTACAGCAGGAAGTCGGCGCCCATGAGCATCATCGCCCGCGCCGTTTCGGGGAACCACTGGTCCCAGCAGATGCCCACGCCCACGCGCCCGAAGCGCGTCGCCCAGACCTTGAAGCCGCTGTCGCCGGGCGTGAAGTAGTACTTTTCCTCGTAGCCGGGGCCGTCGGGGATGTGCGACTTGCGGTAGGTGCCTTTCATACTGCCGTCGGCGTCGATGGTGGCGAGCGAGTTGTAGTGCGCCTGTCCGGCACGCTCGAAAAAGCTGACCGGCAGCACCACGCCGAGTTCACGGGCCAGATTCTGAAATCTTCCCAGAAACGGGTGATGCTCGACTGGGTGCGCCAGCGCGAAGTATTCCTCACGTTCGAGCTGGCAGAAGTACAGGTTCTCGAACAGTTCCGGCAGCAGGATGATCTGGGCTCCGGCGGCGGCGGCAGACCGGACATGGGCCTCGGCGCGGCGCAGGTTGCCTTCGAGCTGCTCGGTCATGTGCATCTGCACCACGGCGAGGTTGACGGTCTGGGATGGGGTGCTGGCTGGAGCAGTCATGCCGCTCAGGCTAGCGCGGGGGCGTCAGCGCAGGTTCGTTCGGCTCACCTTCGGGCAAGGTTCTGCGCTCACTCCCCCTTCCACGGCGCCCCCACCGGCTGCTGCTGGGTGACGCAGTGAAACGAGCCGCCGCCCTCGATCAGCGCTCGGCTGCTCAGGCCGATGACCTCGCGGCCCGGAAACAGCGGACGCAGGATGTCCAGCGCCTGCTTGTCGTTGGCGTCGCCATACTGCGGCACGACCACGAAGCCGTTGCCGATGTAGAAGTTGGCGTAGGTCGGCGGTAATCTTCCCTCGGCGCCCTCCAGGCGGGCGGCGGGCAGCGGCAGACTGACCACGGTGAAGCTTCGGCCCTGGGCGCCTCGCATCTCGCTCAGCGCCTTGCGGTTGCGCTCCATGACGGCGTGATTCGCGTCGGCGGGGTCGGCCTCGGTGCTGGTGACGATGGTGTGTTCACAGGCAAAGCGGGTGATGGTGTCGATATGGCCGTCGGTGTGGTCGTTCTCCAGGCCGCCGCCGAGCCAGAGGAGTTTATTCAGGCCCAGATTGTCACGGAGCAGCGCGGCATAATCCGCTTCACTCAGCTCAGGGTTGCGGCCAGGGCTCAGCAGGCAGGAGCGGGTGGTCAGGGCCACGCCCGCCCCGCCGACTTCCAGGGCGCCGCCCTCGAAGACCTCCGGGCGCTGCCAGTAGTGCAGGCCCAGAACGTCGGCCACGTGGCCGGGCACGCCGTTGTCATGCTCGAATTCGAATTTGCCACCCCAGGCGTTGAAGCGCCAGTCGATCAGAGACAGTTGCTGGCCCCGCGTAACAAAAATAGGGCCGCTGTCGCGCAGCCACACGTCGTCGATGGCGCGGCGGTGGAAGGTCACGTCCGAGCCGCCTAGCCGCAGCCGGGCGTCATGCTCGCTCTCCTCGTCAGGCAGCAGCAACTGCACCGGCTCGAAGCGGGCGATGGTGCGGACCAGGGCGGTGAACTCGTCGCGCACGGCCCGCAACTTGCCGAACCAGAGGTCATCCCCCTGGGGCCAGCCCATCCAGGTGGCGGCGTGGGGCGCCCATTCCGGAGGCATGGTGAAGCCCAGGGCGTGTGGGCTGGGGGAAGCGGGAAGCAGAGTCATTCGTCCAGAATACCGTCCCCGACACGCTATCCTCACGCCATGCAGCGCGACGACGCCTACGCCCTGATGGTGCAGTTCACGCCCTCCGAATCCTTGCAGCGGCACATGCTGAACGTGGAGGCCGCCATGCGCTTCTACGCCCGCCAGTACTTTGAGGACGAGAATACCTACGCCGTGACCGGCCTGCTCCACGACTTCGATTACGAATCGCGCCCGGAGACCCATCCGTTCTGGGGCGTGGAGTACCTGCGGGAGCACACGGACTTGCCTGAAGACGTGCTGAGCGCCATTCTGGGCCACGCCAGCTACAGCAATGTGCCGCGTGAAACCCGCCTGGCCAAAACCCTCTTCGCCGTGGACGAACTCACCGGGCTGGTGCAGGCCGCCGCGCTGGTGCGTCCTGACCGTGACGTGAAACAAGTCGAGCTGAGCAGCCTCAAGAAGAGGTTTAAGAACCGGGCCTTCGCCGCCGGGGTCAACCGCGACGAGGTGATTCAGGGCGCCGGGGAACTGGGCGTGGAGCTGGA
>NZ_JANYGJ010000089.1 GCF_025362455.1 Deinococcus sp.
GTCAGCGGGCCGACGCCACCGGGCACGGGGGAATAGGCTCGCACGATGTCGGCCACGCCCGGCGCCACGTCCCCGACGACGCCCGACGCGGTGACGTTGATGCCCGCGTCCACGACGACGTGATGCGGCTGCACCAGCTCAGGCGTCAGCAGCCCGGCTCGGCCCACCGCGACCACCACGGCGTCGTGGACGGCCAGCAGACCCCCCAGGTCGCGGGTGAATTCGTTGCACAGGGTCACGGTGGCGCCCCGGTTGTTCAGCATCCAGGCCAGCGGGCGGCCCACCGTGCGCCCCGGCCCGATGATGGCGACGCGGGCGCCGCGCAGCTCCAACGCCTCGCGCAGCAGAAACCGGACGCTGCGGGGCGTCGGCGGCAACAGCGCCTCAGCTTCGCGGCCCGCCGAGACGAGCGCCAGGTTGGCCGGGGTCAGCCCCTCGATGTCCTTGGGGTGGGCAATGCAGCGCAGCGCCGCGTCCGGGTCGAGGTGAGCCGCCAGGGGCAATTCCAGCACCACGCCCTGCACGTCTGGGTCGCCTGAGAGGTCGGTCAGGACGCGGTGCAACTCGGCCTGACTGACATCGACCCCCAGATCACGCACGCCGAGTTCGACGCCCAGCCGCCGGGCCTGGCGACGCTTGCTTTCGACGTAGACCAATGTGGCCGGGTCGCCGGAGGCCACCACGCTGACCAGGTGCAGCGGGGCGCCCAGCGCGGCCAGGCGGGTTCGCACCTCCGCCGTGACCACCTCTGCCAGTGGCTTTCCAAGTAGTAGAGTGGCGCTCACAGCTCAGTGCTTGAAGTGCCGCGAGCCGGTGAAGACCATGCTGAGGCCCAGCTCGTTCGCCGCCGCGATGACCTCCTGGTCACGTTTGGCGCCGCCTGGCTGAATCACGGCGGTAACGCCCACGCTGGCGGAGAGCCGCACCACGTCGTCGAAGGGGAAGAAGGCTTCGGAGGCCATCACCGCGCCGCGTGCCCGCTCGCCCGCGTTCTGCACGGCGCGTTCGGCGGCCCAGATGCGGCTGACCGCCCCGGCGCCCAGGCCCACCGTGACGCCGCCCTTTGCTAGCACCACGTTGTTGCTGCGGGCATGCTTGGCGACCATCCAGGCGAAACGGAGGTCTCGCCATTCCTGCTCGCTGGGCTGGGCCTTGGTGACCACTTCGGGGCACAGATCGTCCCAGAGCCGGGCGTCGCGCTGCTGGGCCAGGAAACCACCGACGAGCTGGCGGTATTCGGTGCCGGTTTCGGTGGCCTGGGCGGCCCGCAGCACGCGCAGGTCGGGTTTCTTCTCGCGCAGCCAGCTCAGGGCGTCGTCATGGACTTCCGGGGCGATCAGCACTTCGAGGAAGGTGCCACGGGTGCTCATGGCGGTCTCCAGGTCGAGCGGGCGATTCAGGGCCACGATACCGCCGAAGACGCTCAGGGTATCGGCGTCGCGGGCACGTTCCCAGGCTTCGCGGGGGCTGTCAGCCAGTGCCACACCGCAGGGATTGGCGTGTTTGACGGCCACGCAGGCAGGCCCATCAAACTCGCTGACGAGTGCCCAGGCGGCGTCGGTGTCGGCATAGTTGTTGAAGCTCATGGCCTTGCCCGCCAGCACCTCGGCGTCGAGGACCGGGCCGCGCTGACCCGCCAGGCGGTAGACCGTCGCGGGCTGGTGCGGGTTCTCACCGTAGCGCAGGCTGGCGACCTGGCTGAGTTCGAGGCTGACCTGCGCGGGAAATTCTGGGTTAGACGTCGGCTCATCGCCCAGATACGCCGTAATGGCCGCGTCGTAGCTGCTGGTGTGCGCGAAGGCTTTGGCGGCCAGGCGTCGGCGCTCGGCCTGACTGACCTCGGCTTGCAACGCCACCCCGTAATCTGCCGGGTCCACCAGCACCAGCACGCCCGCGAAGTTCTTGGCGGCGGCGCGGATCATGGCCGGGCCGCCGATGTCGATGTTCTCGACGGCGGTGCTCAGGTCGGCCCCGGCAGCCACCGTCTCGCGGAAGGGGTAGAGGTTCACGCAGACGAGATCTATCGGGGTGATGTGATGCTCAGCTAATTCGGCCAAGTGTCCAGCATCGCGCCGGGCGAGAATGCCGCCGTGAATTTTAGGATGCAAGGTCTTGACCCGGCCATCCAGAATTTCGGGGAAGCCGGTGACGTCGGCCACCTTGAGGGCGGGGACGCCTGCCGCCTGCAACGCGCTGAGGGTGCCCCCCGTCGAGAGGACTTCCCAGCCGTTCTCGGTCAGGGCACGGGCAAATTCGACCACGCCGCTCTTGTCGCTCACGGAAATCAACGCTCGTTTCATGACGGCTCCTGAACGCCTTGCCGTACATCGAATCGGCGGGCGTTCTCTCTGCGAAAGTCAGGTGAGCGAGGCCAGGTTTGGCCCTTCACCCACGACCCAGGCGCGCGGTCAGATTGATGCTGCGGCTTCCCCGTGGTGGCCCACGATCAGCGCCAGTTGCCGCAGCGCATGAGCGTCAGTGTATCAGTCCAGCTCCGTATCAGCTCAGCTCCTGCGACTGCGCCTCGATGGTCTTGTTGACTTTCTCGAAACGCACGCTGAGCACCCCGGCGACCAGGCTGGCCTCGCCGCTCTGGGCGACCACGGCTTCCGGAAAGCTGAGGCGGCGGCTGAAGCGCCCGGTGCGGCGTTCACGGTGCAGCGCCGTCTGGGCTTCGGGCAGGGCGCCGCGTTCACCGCTGAGGGTCACAGCCTCGCCGTCGTCCTCCAGGGTCAGGCTTTCGGGCGAGCAGCCGGGCACGTCGGCGAAGAGGGTCAGGTGAGTACCGGAATCGGTCCAGTCGGCCTCCGGCACGAAGGGGCCACCGAAGGAAAGGGTTTCGACCTCCTCGCGCAGTTGCATGACCTTCTGTAAGCGGGCGAGCACGGGTTTGTCCATGAGAGATAGGGTAGCAAAAGAGGCGTGTGGCTCGTGGTGGGTGGCTTGTGGTGGGTGGCTTGTGGGAAAAGATGAAGGGCAATCGCTTCGCTCACTCCCCTCTCCCCTTTGCTTCGCAAAGACCCTCTGCAAGCAGGTCTGCAACTCTTCCGCAAGGGGCGAGGGTCAACAAGGTTCGTCCCAATTTACATACATCTTCTTGCCCCAACTGCGTACCGCGTACCACCTCCCGCGCCCCTCTCACACGCCCGCGAAGCGCCTACACCCCGCTCGCCGCCAGCGCTCCCAGCATCGCCAGCGGGGCCGTCTCCGCCCTGAGTATTCGCGGCCCCAACGTGGCGCCCTGGCATCCAGCCCGCTCCAGCACGCTCAGGTCTTCGGGGGCGAAACCGCCTTCGGGGCCAGAGATCAGCGTTACTGGTTGCGTCCACTTCACCAGTTCGGCAAGTTTTAGACGGCTGCCGGGGTGAGCATACACGCCGAGCTGGCCGTCTAAATCCAGCATCCCCAGCTTGATCGGCGCCAGGACTTCCGGCACCACCGAGCGCTGGGATTGCCGGGCGGCCTCCTCGCCCACCCGGCGCAGGCGCGTGAGCTTGTTCTCGCCGATGTCGGGCACGTCGGCGTAACGGGTGTGCAGGAGCTGAATGCGGGCCGCGCCGAGTTCGGTGGCGGCCCGCACCACGTCGCTGAGCTTGTCGCCTTTCAGGAGCGCGATGGCCAATGTCACGGGCTGGGGATACTCGGCGGCGGCCTCGGTGCGGCCCAGCAGGGTCAGGGTGGCCGACGCAGGCGAGAGGGCGCTCAGCTCGGCGCGGCCTTCCTCGCCCTCGCCGTCGAAGACCTCCAGAGCGTCGCCGACCCGCAACCGGAGCACCTGAAGGTGGCGCAGTTCGGCGGGCTCCACGTCCATCTTCGGCGTGAGCGCAGAGACTCTGACGCGGTGAACGTGGCGGGCCATCAGCGTTCTGAGTTGGCGGTCACGAGCACCCATTCGCCGTCGAGGGTTTCCCGCACGCCCGTGAAGCCTTCACGGTCCAGCGCGGCGCGGACCAGGGGCAAGCGTTCCTGCAAGATGCCGGTGAGAATCACCTCCGAGCCGGGCCGCAGCACCGTGCGGTACGCTCCGGCCAATAAATCGTGCAGCTCGGCGTAGAGGTTGGCGATCAGCAGGTCATATTCGGGTTCGTCGCTGTCATCGGGGTCCAGGCTGCCCACCGCGAAGGTGAGGGTGCCGCCGGGCGTGCTGAAGGTGGCGGGCGTGCCGGGCCGGGCGCTCAGTCCGTTCAGCTTGGCATTTTCAATGGCGGCGGGCAGCGTCACGGGGTCGATGTCGAGGCCCAATACCTCGGCGGCGCCCCTCAGCGCGGCGGCCAAAGCCAGGATGCCGCTGCCGCTGCCCACGTCGATGACCGACAGGCCCGACAAATCACGCCCGCTGATGGCGGTGGTCGCCAGGCGGGTCGTCTCGTGGTGGCCGGTGCCGAAGGCCATGCCGGGGTCGATCAGCAGGGGCGTCTGACCAGCGGGCACCTCAGCGGCCAGCCAGCTCGGCGCGATGGTAAAGCCGCCCGCCGTGACGGGGCGCAGACCCTTTTTCCAGTCGGCTTGCCAGTCGGCGTCGGGCTCCTCGGTCCACACGCCGTCTAAGGGCAGTTCAGCTTGGAACTCGAAGTAGGCGCGCAGTGCTCCGGCGCGTTCCTCGATGCCGGTGGCGCCCGCGTCCCACAGCAGGTACAGGTCGTCCTCGCGGGAGGCGAAGGTTCCGGGCAAGACGTAGAGCAACATGGGCCGATGGTAGCAGGGCAAGCGCGAGGGCGCCGTCTGGTCCGGAGCAGGGCGCCTTGTCTGGAGTGTGACCAGCTTGTCTGGAGCGTGACCAGCTTGTCTGGAGTAAAGCCGGGCGCGTTCACGGCGGGGCGCTATGGTGGCCCCATGCAAGCAACCGGAGCAGGGCGATGAAACTGGCCGTCGTGGGCGTGGGCAAGCTGGGCCTGGCCATTCTGGAGGGCGTGACCCGGCGCGGCCTGCTGAGCCCCTCCGAGATCGGCCTGATGGACACCAACACCGAGCGCGTCGCCAGAATTGCCGAGCGGCTGGGCACCCCTGTTCTGGACCTGGGCGAGCTGGGCGGCGCCCCGACGGTGCTGATCAGCCTCCAGCCACGGGTCTTTCCGGAGGCGAGCGAGTGGCTGAGCACGGCGACTGACACAGCTCATTCAGGACGGGGCTTTATCAGCACGATGGCCGGGGTCAGCGTGAAGACCCTGACACGGCGGTTGAAAACTTCGCGGGTGGTGCGGGTGATGCCCAACCTGGGCGCCACCATCGGCCAGTCGCAGACGGCGATCACCGGCACCGAGGCGGCAGCCGCGCACGCAGACACCGCCTTCGCCCACGAAATCTTCGGCGCGGTGGGGCAGGTCTACGACTTGCCGGAGCACCTGTTCAACGCCTTTACCGGCATGAGCGCCTCCGGCCCCGGCTACGCCGCCGTGATCGCCGAGGCGCTGTGCGACGGCGGCGTGCGCATGGGCCTGCCCCGCGCCCTGGCGCACGAACTGGCCGCCCGGCTGCTGATGACCAGCGGCGCCCTATTGCTGGAACGCGCCCACCCAGGGCTGCTCAAAGATGAGGTCTCCAGCCCCGGCGGCACCACCATCGCGGGCCTGGAAGTGCTCGAAGGCAGCGGCGTGCGCGGGGCGCTCATCAGCACGGTCAGGGCCGCCACCGAGCGCGGCGCCGAGCTGGGGCGCGACCAGGAGTAATTACCGGGAATAGCCATCGGGAATGGCCATCAGGAATGGCACTGGGCACAGCGCTTGTGCTCAGACCGTCAGAACGTCCCGATTAGGATGGGTGTATGAAGCGCGTCCTCTCCCTCAGCCTGATGCTGTGCGCCCAGATGCTCGGTAGCGTTGCGCTCGCAGCAGGCTCCTACTTTCCCGATACGCCCGGCAAAAGCTGGAAATACAGCAGCGGCGAGACCCAGCAGCTCGGCCAGCCGGTGGTCATCAGGGGCGTGAACGTCATTCCCACCGCCCACATCATCGGCGGGCGCACCGTTTCGGAAGACCTCAACGAGTACCGGGGCGGCGGGGTCTTTCTGCGCGGTGTGCGCATCGGCGCCCAGGTGATCTGGTACAATCCGCCGCTCACCATCTACCCGTCCTCGCCGCTGAGCCTGAATCAGCACTGGGAGAGCGCCAGCGGCAGCCTGAAACTCAGCAGCCGGGTCATCGGCAGCGAGCCGCTGAGCCTGAGTGCGGGCAACTTCAACACCCTGGTCATCCGCACGGACGTGAACTCCGGCGCCGCGACCTCCAGCCAGTTCACCTACTTCGTGCCGGGCCTGGGCGTGGTGCGCTTCCAGACGGCGGGCGGCCAGGTCACCGATTTGCAGAAATAGGCGCTGAGGGCGTCCCCAAAGGCCAGCGGCCCCACCTTCTCCCAGATGGGCAGTTGTCTATACTGCCCGCATGACACCCCTCTGTGTGGGCCACCTGTGCTCAGGCCAAGCCCGATGAGCCTGCTGGACATGATCGGCCCGGTGATGATCGGTCCCAGCAGCAGCCACACCGCCGGGGCCTGCCGCATCGGGCTGGTCGGGCGGCAACTCCTGGGCACACCGCCGGTTCAGGCCCGCGCCTCGCTGCACGCCAGCTTCGCCAAGACCGGCAAGGGTCACGGCACCCACCAGGCCATCGTCGCCGGGCTGCTGGGTTACGGGCCGGATGACGCCCGCTTGCCGAACGCCTTCGCTGAGGCGGCCAGGGCGAATCTGGCCTTCGAGTTCACCGACACCGATCTGGGCGAGGTCCATCCCAACAGTGCCCAGCTCGACCTGCAATCAGCCGCTGGCGAGGCGTGCTCGCTGATCGCCAGCAGCACCGGCGGCGGCGTCATCGAGGTGATCCGGGTGGACGGCTTCCGGGTCAGTTTCAGCGGCGCCTCGTTCACCTTGCTGATTCGCTACACCGACGCGCTGGGCGTCATCGCGCGGGTCACGGCCCTGGTCGCCGCCGCCGGGGTGAACATCGCCGCGCTGATCTGCTCGCGCCAGAAGCGAGGCGGCGGCGCCATGACCTGCCTGGAACTCGACGGGCCGCTGTCCGGGCCAGCATTGGCCTTTCTGTCGAGCTGGCCGGAAATGGCCTGGGTGCGGATGGTCAGGCCCGTCATGGACGCCGGGGCCACCATCGGCGGTGGGGACGTTCCCGTGTTGACCGGGACGACGGCCTGATGCCCACGCTGGCTGAAATTATGGTGGCCCCCTCGCCCGCCTCAGTCTGGATTCTGGAGCAGGACTGCGCCGAGAGCGGCCTGGACGCGGCGGCGGTGCGCTCGGCCATGCTGGGCCGCATCAGGGACATGCGCAGCAGCATCGAACGCGGGCTGAAGACTGACGCGCCGAGCATCACCGGCATGGTCGGCTGGAACGCCAAAGGGCTCCATGACGCCCCCGACCTGCTCGGCGCCCCGCTGCTCAAGCGGGTTCAGGCCTACGCCATGGCCGTCAACGAGGAAAACGCCCGGATGGGCCGCATCGTCGCGGCGCCCACGGCGGGCAGCGCGGGCACCATCCCCGGCGCCTTGATCGGCGTGGCCGACCACCTGAAGCTCAGCGACGAACAACTGGTGATGCCGATGGTGCTGGCGGCGGGCATCGGGCAGGCCATTTCCCGGCAGATGTTCATTTCGGGCGCGGCGGGCGGCTGCCAGGCCGAGATCGGCAGCAGCGCCGCCATGGCCGCCGCCGCCGTCACCGAGCTGCTGGGCGGGAATAGTCGCGCCTGTGTCCACGCCGCCAGCCTGGCCCTGATGAACACCATCGGCCTGGTCTGCGATCCGGTGGGCGGCTTCGTGGAGGTGCCGTGTGTGAGCCGCAACGCCTTTTTCGCCGTCCACGCCGTGAGCGCTGCGCAACTGGCCCTGGCCGGACTGGAAAGCTTCATTCCCCCCGACGAGGTGGTCGGTGCGGTGGCCCAGGTGGGCCGGATGATGCCGCTGGAACTGCGCGAAACGGCGGAAGGCGGACTGGCCCGGACGCCGACTGGGTTAGCGGTGACGGCGAGAATGGAGCGGCAGTGAGCGAACTCGTCTGTTTCGTCGTTCGACTAGACGAAAACAGCCTCTCGTTGTCATCCTGAGTGAATAAACAGAAGGGTCTCGTCGTCAAACTGCGAGACCCTTCGGTTCACTCAGGATGACACGGTATTGTTTTAGTTGGTGCTAGTTTCTACTGTATTTAGATGGCCATTCAGACCAGCAGGACTGACTGCTGATTTACTCACTACGCCCCTTTCTCGGCCTTCTTCTTGCGCCGCTTGAATCCGAACAGATCGATGTACATCCTGGTGCGGTACTTCGCTCCCTTCCAGAAGCCGCGTTTCTTTTCCTTCATCACCTGGCCCAGACCGGTCAGCTCCACGTAGTCCCAGCGGGCGCCCTGCTCCTTGAGGGCAGCGGTGATGGCGGGTTCGGGCCATCTCTCCTCGCCCAGATGCGGCACGCGCAGCAACCACTGGCGCGAGCAGGCACGCTGGCCGCTGAGGTGCGGCGTGAGCTTGTTGCCCAGGTCGGTTATCAGGCCGCCGCCGTCGAAGATGCCGATGCACATGTCGAGTTTGCCGCTGAGCACCGGGGCCAATAAAATATCGAGGTGCTCCCTGGTCAGGCCGACCAGATCGGCATCGAGCATCACCACGTAGTCGGCGCGGGCGGCTTGCAGGGCGGCTTTGAGGGCCGGGCCCTTGCCAGCGTTGCGGCTCAGCTCGACCACGCTGGCTCCGGCCCGACGGGCCGCCTGGGCGGTCAGGTCGGTGCTGCCGTCGGAGGCGACGATCACTTCAGGGGTCAACGTCAGCGCGGCCAGAATCACAGCGGGAACGGTGTCCTCCTCGTTATAGGCGGGAATCACGACGGCGACGCTGGGCACGCTGCTCATGGTACACGCAAACCCGTGAAGGCAACGCGTCGGCACACAGCGAAAAAGGGCACATAGCGAAAAAGGGAGGCAGCGGTTGGCGCCGTCTCCCCTGCCGAACGCTTTGCTCAGTTGGCTTTGGGCGCTGCCTGTGCTGGGGCGCCCGGTTCCGTCGAGCCCGCAGCGGCGCTGGCCGTCGCCTGGTCGTCCCTGGGCGCGGGCGCCGCCACCGTAACAGCAGCCGCCGCAGCCGCCACCGGGGCGCCGGGCTCCTCCGGGCGCTCCAGCCAGGCGGTGCCGATCAGGTTGCGCACGGTGCGGCCCGCATCTCGCAGCCACACCTCGGCCTCCGGGCTCAGCGCCCCGACCCCGTTGAGAATGCCCTGCCGCGCCGCCGGAACGCGGGCCAGCACGACGCCGCCGCCGACCAGCAGCAGCAGCGTGAACACCGTGCCGCCACGGCTGCGCGGCGCTTTTTGCTTCGCCAGCTTCCGCAACGTCTTGTCGCCGCTGCGGGCCAGCTCGCTCTCCAGCAGGGCGACGCGAGCCTGGTAAGCCTGGAGCTGCACCCGACCCTGCTTACCCAGCGTCCTGACTTCTTTTTTGCTGAGGGTCTGAACCAGCGCGGCGCCGCCCCCAAGGCTCTCCTGAGCAGCGTCGATGGTCTGTGCGACGTGCTTTTTGACTTTGGTGGCCTGCTCGGCAGCCTCCTTGCGGGCACGGGCTTCGAGCTTGCCTGCCGACTTGCGGACGTCCTTCAGGCGGTCCTGGGCTTCGTCCTGGGCGTTGTCGGCGAGCTTCAGGGCACGTTTGCGAATGTCCTTGCGGGCCACCCTGGCGTCCTTGACGTTGACCTGGACCTTCTTCTGGACCTTCTCCTGAACCTCTTCCGCCGCCTTCGCCGCGCCCAGACTCAGCAGGCCCACGGCCTTGCGGGCGTCCTTCAGTCGGTCCTGGGCGGCGCCTTGAAGGTCGTCGGCAACGGAGTTCGCCTTTTTCTGAACGCTGGCCTGCAACTCACCGACCTTCTTGCCCAATTCGGCTTTCTTCAGATCGGCGCTCAGATCGTCACGGACCTCGGCAGCGCTCTCCAGCAGGGCGTGGGCACGTTTCCCGGCGCTTTCCTGAACATCGCCCAGGCGCTCCTGAAGGTTGCCCTGCACGCTGGCTGCCGTTTTGGCCGCCACCGTTTTAGCCGCCACCGCCGCCTTGGCCGCCCGCTCGCCGAGGTCGCTGCGCAGTTCGGCGGTGCTCTCAGCGATGTTTTCAGCCAGGAAGCTGGCCTGCCCGCGCACACCGTCGATCAAGCCAGGCAGTCCGTCCTGAACCTGGGCGGCGGCGTGGACGGCGACCTTGCGGGCGTCCACGCCGAGTTCACCGGCCCGGCTGAGCGCCTGCTGAGCGGCCTGCTGAACGGTGGGCGCCACCGTCTCCTTGAACAGCTCCTGGGCGCCTTCCAGCGGCCCCTGAAGCAGCGCGAGGACGCGGGCGCGGGCGGCGGGGGTGGCGAGCAGGGCGCTGAGGCCGCCGAGAACGAGCAAATTGCGGGTCGAAATACCACTCTGGGGCTGGGTCATGAGTCTCTCCTTGGGGCCGAGGCTGGGGCCGGGCGGGGGTTCGCCCTGAACTGGTCCAGATCGGAGGCAATACCTCATTGTGAGGCCGGAGATGAAGCGGAGCACCGAGCGTTCTTAGGGTCGGCTTAAGAACGGCGGGTCCGGATCAGTGGCTTCGGGCGCTTTCAGGCGGCTCTCGATGGCGCGGGCGTGGGCTTCCAGACCCTCGGCGCGGGCCAGCAGCGCGGCGGGCGGGCCGATGCGCTCCAGCGTGCTGCGGTTCAGGCCCACCACACTGATGATGGTCTGAAAATCGCGCACGTTGACCGGGCTCAGAAAGCGCGCCGTGCCCCCGGTGGGCATGACGTGGCTCGGTCCGGCCAGGTAGTCGCCCAGCGCCTCCATGCTGTCCTCGCCGACGAACACGCCGCCCGCCCGCGTCACTTTACCCAGCAGACTCCAGGGATCGCGGGTCAGCAGGCACAGGTGCTCCGGGGCGTAGAGGTTGGACAACTCCAGCGCCTGCTCGATGTCTTCGGCCAGCACGATCTTCATGCGGTCCGTGACGCTCAGGCGTGCCCAGGTGCGGTTGGGCTCCGGCAGCGCTTCGAGTTGGCCGGACAGTTCGGCCTGCACGGCGATCAGCAGCTCTCGGCTGGGACTGACCAGCACCGGTTCGGCGCCCAGGTGCTCGGCCTGGGCCAGCAGATCGGCGGCGACGTAACGCGGCTCGGCGCTGTCATCGGCGATCACCAGCGTCTCGGTGGGGCCGGGCAGGCTCTCGATGCCGACCTGGCCGAAGACCATCCGCTTGGCGATGACCACGAACAGGTTGCCGGGACCAGCCACCTTATCGACGCGGGGAATGCTGGCGGTGCCGTAGGCCAGCGCGCCAATCGCCTGCGCCCCACCGACCCGGAACACCTCGGTGATGCCCAGTTCCCGCGCCGCCACCAGAATGGCCGGATGCACCGCGCCCGATGTGTCCGGCGGCGTTGTCACCACGATGTCTCTTACGCCCGCGACCTGGGCCGGGACCGCCACGTGAATCAGCGTGCTGATCAGCGGCGAGAGGCCGCCCGGCACGTAGACGCCGACCCGCGAGAGGGGGCGTACCAGTTGGCCCAGCGCACCGTCCTCGCCGTGGTTCAGAAAACCGTGCGCCGGTTGCTGCTGGTAAAACGACCGGACACGAGTAATAGCCAGCCGCAGCGCACTTAGCAGTTCAGGCGCGACCTGGGCGGCGGCCAGTTCCTGTTCACTGACCCGCAGTTCGGGCCGGACCCCACCGGGGCGGATACCGTCGAGCTTCTCGGTCCAGTCGAGCAGGGCCTCGTCGCCGCGCAGCCGCACATCGTCCAGAATGCGCTCGACGACCTGTTCGGGCTTCAGGCGCTCGCCGAACAACTGCTCGTTGCGGTCCAGCACGCTTTCGGGCACCGGAATCTGAGAGAAATCGCGGCTCAGCGCCGCGCGGGCGTCGTCGCCCTGAAGGATTTGCATGGGGGAACTCCTGGGGTTGGGGAAGAGAGGGAAGTAGGAAGCGGGAACAGATCAGGGGATTTCTACTTCCCACAACCCACTTCCCTTTTCTAGCTGCGGCCACGTTTTCTGGGACGGCCAGCGTTCTCGGCTGGGCGTTCTGGGCGTTCCTCGCGGCGGGGCTCAATATGCAGGCTGGCTTCCACCGGGCCGAAATCAGTCGGCTGGATCAGGCGCAGCAGACGGTGGGGCAGCTCACGCTCGGCCAGCACGTAGGCGCCGCCGGGGCGCAGGTAGAAGGCGCGGGCCGCCAGGCCGCCCACCTCGCTGCCTGGCAGGGTCTGGACATGCACCGTGCCGCCCGCCATCGCCACCCGCCAGAGGTCGTCGGCGGCGCCGCTTCCCAGCAGGCCGGGGCCGCGCAGGGCCATCACCAGGCTGACCGGATCGTGGTGGGCGCTCAGCAGGGGCGCGGTGGCCTCCTCGCGGTTCTGGCGCAGGGTAATCAGCGCCGTGCCCCGGTCGAAGATGGTCTCGAAGCTCGGCTTGCCGCGTCCGTCGCTCTCGGCGTAACTCAGGCTGGTGAAATCAGCCAGGTAGCGCGAGACCTGCACCTTGCGCAGGGCGGGCAGCACGCCCGCGAAATCGGTTTGCACCCGCGTCTGGTAGCCCAGGCCCTCGCTGAACTTCTCCGGCTGGGTCTGCCAGGTCTGCTCGCCCGCGAATCTGCCGCCCAGCGTCAGGGTCAGCCGCAGCGACTCGGTGTTCAGCCATCTGGGCCGCTCCAGGCGCACAGGTTCCAGACGAACCACAAGCGAGGCGGTCATGACAACCGGCTCCAGAAGCTGACGCCCGGCCCGCTCCAGGGAACATTCAGCGCCTCGGCGACGGTGGCGCCCACGTCGGCGAAGCTGGCCCGGTCGCCCAGCGCCCCAGTCGTGCTGCCGGGCCGGTACGCCAGCAGCAGGCCGTGCTCGCGGGTGTGGTCGGTGCCGCGCCAGGTGGGATCGTTGCCGTGATCGGAGATGATCAGCAGGCAACCATCGTGCGGAACCTGCGCCAGCAGGTCGGGCAGCGCCGCGTCGAAGGCCAGCAGCGCGGCGCCGTAGCCCTGCGGGTCGCGGCGGTGGCCGAACTTGCTGTCGAAATCCACCAGGTTGGTGAACACCAGGCCGTCGTAGGGTTGCGCCATCCGGGCGAGCGTCTTGCGGATGCCGTCGGCGTTGTCGTCGGTGTGAATCTCCTCGGTGAAGCCCTGATGGGCGTAGATGTCGGGAATCTTGCCGATGCCGATGACCTGTTTGCCCGCCGCCTTGAGACTCTCCAGCACGGTGGGCGGCGGCGTCAGGGAATAGTCGCGCCGCAGCTCGCCCGCCCGCTGATACGGAAGTTCCCCCCGGAAAGGCCGGGCGATGACCCGCGCCACCGCGAATTCGCCCAGCAGGATCTGGCGGGCCGCCTCGCACCAGCCGTAGAGTTTCTCGATCGGCACGATGTCCAGATGCGCGGCGATCTGGAACACGCTGTCGCCGGAGGTGTAGACGATGGGGTCGCCGGTGTTCAGGTGCTCTGGCCCGAAGTCCTCGATGACCTGGGTGCCGCTGTAGGGTTTGTTGCACAGGTAGCCGGTGCCGGTGGCGGCGGTGAAGCGGTCCATAACAGCACTCGGAAAGCCGTCTGGGAACACCTGGAAGGCGTGAACGAGCACCGCGCCCATGAATTCCCAGTGCCCGGTGGAGGTGTCCTTGCCGGGGCTGACTTCCCGCATCCGCCCCGCGCTGCTGCCCGGCGTGCGCGTGACGGCTGGGTAGAGCGCCGGATCGGTGGTCGGCAGCGTGCTCAGGCCCAGCGCCGCCAGGTTGGGCAACCGAACGCCGCTGGCCGCCAGGGTGTGGTTGAGGGTATGGGCGCCCACGTCGCCGAAGGCTTCAGCGTCGGGCAACTCCCCCGCCCCCACCGAATCCAGCACGATGACCGTGAATTTCATGCGGCCAGTGTAGAGCAGGGGAAGGTTTGTGGCGCGTGGGGAAGGGCGAAGAAGGCGAGGTGGGGATGGAGCAGCGAACGAGCAGCCCCGCTCCATCTCCATATGCCTGTATATTCTGCATCATATTCGACATCAAGCCATGAAGGCGGCGTTCGGTGTGTCAGATTGGGTGGGCCTCACATTCAATCCTGCCTGACCAGCGGAGGTGTTCATGCGTAAGATCATCCTCTTCGTTCATATGTCCCTCGACGGCTTTGTGGCCGGTCCCGGCGGCGAGATGGACTGGATCAGCACCACGCCGGACCTGTTCGAGTTCGTCGAAAAGCGGGTGCAGCAAACCGATTGTGCGCTGTATGGACGCCGGACGTTCCAGATGATGCAGGGCTATTGGCCCACCGCCGCCGAGCAGCCGGGCGCCAGTCGGCACGACATCGAACATGCCCGCTGGTACGCCAGTGCCAGGAAAGTGGTGCTCTCGCGCAGCCTGACTCAAGCGGACGCGCCGGGAGCCAGCCTGCTGGGCGGCGAGCTGAAGCGAGAGATAGAGGCGCTGAAGGCCGAAAGCGAGGGCGAGGTGCTGATGTTCGGCAGCCCCGGCGCCGCCCACGCGCTGATGAAGCTGGACCTGCTCGACGGCTACTGGCTGTTCGTGAACCCGGTGCTGCTCGGCGCGGGAGTGGCCCTGTTCGGGCGCCCGGCCCATCTGGAACGGCTACGCCTTCTGAGCACGGCGGCCTTTCCTTCCGGCGTGATCTGCCTGGATTACGAGCGGGCTGATTACCCTCACAGCCCCTGATTTGCCCCGTGCTACCCTCATCCCCGTGACTGCCGCCCCCCAGCTCGATCTCCAGTTTCCGCCCGCCGCCCAGCCCCAGTTCGAGGCCCGCAACCTCAGCAAAGCCTTCGGACGCCGGACGGTGGTGCGCGGCGTGGACCTGCGCGTGACTCGCGGCGAGATCGTGGCGCTGTTTGGCCCCAACGGCGCGGGCAAAACCACGACCTTCTACATGATGGTGGGCTTTATTCGCCCCGGCGGCGGCAGCATCACCCTGTCGGGTCAGGACGTGACGCGGCTGCCGATGCACCAGCGGGCGCGGCGCGGCATTGGGTATCTGCCGCAGGAACCCAGCGCTTTTCGCAAGATGAGCGCCCGCGATAACCTGCTGGCCATTCTCGAATACCAGAACCTCGGCGCCGCCGGGCGGGAAGCGCGGGCCGACAGCCTGCTGGCCGAGTTCGGGCTCTCGCACCTGGCGAGTGCGCAGGCGTACCAGCTCTCCGGCGGCGAGCGGCGGCGGCTCGAATTGGCCCGCGCCCTGACCACCGATCCGGATTTTTTGCTGCTCGACGAACCGTTTACCGGCGTTGACCCCAAGAGCATCCGTGAGATTCAGCGGCTGATCCGTGAGCTGCGCGACCGCCGGGGCATCGGGGTGTTCATCACCGATCACAACGTGCGCGAGACGATTGCGCTGTGCGACCGGGTGTACCTGATGTACGACGGCGCCGTGAAATTCGAGGGCACGCCGAGCGACTTCGCCCAGGATGAGGACGCCCGCCGTCATTATCTGGGCGACGATTTCGAGCTGTAGAACCTGCCCAGCCGCTGATCGGCATCACGCGCTGGGGGCGAGTGAGCTGCGCGACTGACTTTACCTTCACGTTTTCGCTAAACTGGACGGTGTGAACGCCCGACCTTCACTTCCAGTCCACGTTTCAGCGCCCAGGGGAACCGTATGCTGCTCGGTTTCTTAATCTTCGTGGTGCTGCTCTCCGGGCTGGTGGCCTACAGCGCTGATACCATCGCGCGGCGGGCCGGGCGGCGCCACTTGCGGCTGTTCGGACTGCGGCCCAAAACCACGGCGCTGATCGTGGCGGTGGCCAGCGGCATGGGCATCAGCCTGGCCTCGGTGCTGGCCTTCGGGGTCATCAACCGGGCGGCCATCAGCAACATCGAGCAGGCCGACCGGCTGAGAGTCGAACTCTCGCAGCTCAAGGTGGATGTCAAAACCACAACCACCGACCTGAAGGCCGCCCAGCAGCAGCGTGACGAGGCCAACGTCCGCCTGAACACCTCACGCCAGGAAACCGAGCAGGCCGTCACCGATCTCAAAGGCGCCGAGAAACGGCTGTATCCCATCCAGGCAGCCCGCACCAGCCTCCAGGCCGAGGTCAGGACGCTCAGTGCCCAGCAGCAGAGTCTGGAAGCCCAGGCCAAACGCAACCGTCAGGCGCTGCTCGGCTCTCAGCAGGCGCTGGACGCCAGCCGGGGGCGCGAGCAGGTCCAGTCCGGGCGCCTGAACCTGCTGGCGCAGCAGATCGTCGAACTCAATACCCGCAGCGTCCAGGCCGTGCAGGAAGCCAAGGCGGCCCAGGGCAGCGCCCAGCTTCTGCAAACCCAGACCGGGGCGCTGGAGGCCAGCCGCGCCAGGGTGGCCGCGCAGCTCAAGACCGCCCAGCAGGGCCGCAACCAGGCGCTGCGCGAGGGGCTGAGTGCCGAGCGTGACCGGCAGATGGCGGTCGTGAGCCGCGACAGTGCATTGCAGGCCCGCGACCAGGCGCTCCAAAGCCGCCTGAGCGCCGTGGTGGCCCGTGACGCCGCCCTGGCCGCCCGCGACGTGGCGCAGGTGACCCGCGAAAGGTTAGCTGCTGAGCGGGCTGGGCTGATCGCGCAGCGTGGCAGCCTGATGACCCAGCGCGACGCCGCCGCCCAGGACCTGAATAATATCCGCAAGGAACTCGGCACCCTCCAGACCATGATCGGCACCCTGGAAGACCAGCGCCGGGCGCTGAGCACCGCCAACGACGCCCTGAGAAACAGCCTCAGCAGCGCCCAGACCAACCTGACCCGATTGGAAGTCGATTACTCGCGCACCAGCAGCGAACTGAGCGCCAGCCGCAACACGGACCTGATCTACAGCCGCAACGAACTGGTGTACGCCGGGGTGGTGCCCAGCGTACGCAACGTCCCAGACTTTTTGCAAGCGGCGGCGGCAGCGGCCCAGAGGCAGGGCGCCAGGGGCAGCCCGGCAGCCCGGCTCTCCAGCGACGCCCGCGCCGCGCTCGACAACAAACTGCGCGGCCTGAACACCAACACCTTCGTGCAGTGCCGCGCCGCCGTGAACGTGGCGACGGGCTCTCCGGTAGACCTGACCTGCGACGCCCGGCCCCAATCGGTACTGTTTCGCAGCGGCCAGGTGATTCATCAGAGCAGCGTCAACTTGCAGCGCGGCACCGACGCCCTGAGCAGCCAGATCACCGACCTGGTGCGCGACACCGTACTCGACCTGACCTCACGCGGCATTCCGCTGGATTACATCAACGACCTGGGCCTGAGCGACAAAGAGCGCCTGGACCTGCTCGACCGGCTGGACAATCTCAGCAAGCCGGGCGCCCAAGGCGGCGTCAACGTGATCGTGGGTCTGGCTGCCCGCAAAGATGTGCGGCCCGGTACGCGGGTGGATCTGTATCCGGTACTGAAATAGCGTGTGGGCGTGGGTTGCAGGACGTGGGAACGGCGAATGTAGGGGACGGAACAGGACTTTCTGAAACGCCAGGTATAACCCGCCACGCGGGAGACCCCCTCTCTTCGGGCCGTACCAGTCAAAGGGAGCCGAAAACACTCGCCCAGACGCTCTCTAGCGCTTTTGCCTCCCTTTTGAGGGGCTCAGTGATGCACGCAAGTCTCTCATCTTTGTTTTTACACTGATCTTCGCCGGATGCCCATCTTCTTGAACCGCGCAAAGAGGGCGCTTGCGATACCCCTCTCCCAGCCTCTCCCGCAGGAGAGAGGGGCTGAAAATACCGTGTTCATCGACATTGCCAAGTTTATGAGAGAGATACGTGCATCACCCAGCTTATAAGGGGAGGTGCCCCGCAGGGGCCGACTCGCAGAGCTCCGAAGGAGAGGGGTTGTACCGGCCAGTTCCAGACCGCCGCAAAACAGTCATCCGTTCCGCACCTCATACGGGATTGCTCTGATTCCAGTCTATGTTGAAAAAGCGCCAACATAGACTTCCATCGCCGCCATCCCGTATTTCTTATACTCGCCTCGCTCGGATTCGTCTTCGACTCATCTTAAGTTGGTATCACAACCCACAACCAAAAAAAGAGCCAGCCGCGACGCTGACCCTCTTTCGCCCTGCACCGTTTACCAGGTCGGCCCCAGGCGGAAGCTGAACTTGGAGGAATTGTTCGAGGGCGAGAAGCCGTAGTCGAAACGCAGTGCCGGGAGCAGACCGCCGCCGAGACCCAGATTGAGCTGCACGCCCACGCCCAGACCGTAGGCGCCGGTCTGGGTGCCGCCAGCGGCCCAGGCGCTGCCCGCGTCGACAAAGGCGATGCCGTACAGGCCCTGGGCGATGTTGTTGCTGACGCCGAAGTCGTAGCGGTACTCGGCGCTGCCGGTGACGTAACTCGTACCCCGGACCGTGCCGCCGGGAATGCCGCGCAGCTCGTAGGCGCTGACAGTGTTGGCGTCGCCCAGCGCGAAGTTGCTGGCGGCGGGGTAGGCGCCGGTCAGGGTTCCGGCGTTGAGGCGCACGGCGAAGACCTGCTGCTTGTTCTCCTGTGAAAATCCCTTGGTCAGCTTTTTACCGAAGCCGAAATAGGTGCTGGCACCGCCCTCGATCCGGAACCAGTTCAGCGCCGTGTTGCCCGCGTAGCCGAAGTTGTACGAGGGCGAGAGGTTGGCCCGCACGCCCCGCGTGGGAAAGTCGCCGCTGTTGGTCGAGTCGTAGTTCAAAGCGGGGCTGATACGGGTGGTCAGGCCGTCCATCGGCTTGAGGGCCAGGGCCTGATCGTCGGTGGTCGCGCTCACGACGGGCTTGCCGTCTTTGATGCGCTGCACGTTGGCATTGTCGAAAGCCACCTGATCGGCGGACGTGATCTTTTCCAGGTAGCTGGTGTCGTAGCTGGTGCCCACGCCCAGGCTGCCGGTCAGGTACTGGCTCAGGCTGCGGCCCAAGCGCACGCTGAAACCGCTGGAGCGGCCCGTGTACTGTCGCCCGGAATCGGTGCCGTCGGCGGCGGCGACGGCGTTGTTGGGCGAGAGGGTGCTGCTCAGGCTCAGCGACACGCTGGTGCGGGTTTTGCGGAAGTCGGCGAAATTCGCGTCGATCCAGGGAATGGTGTAGGTCACGCCGCCGCCCAGGAACTGCCCGGAGTCGGTGGGCTGGGCCGTGACGCCCGCCTGGAGCCCGTGCCCCAGCCCGAAGACGTTGTTGAAATTCACGCTCAGGTCGCCGGAAAAGCCGGTGGCGGTGTCGTAGGCCAGCGCCGGAGCGAACGACTGGGTGCCGGTCTGCTCGGCCACGCTGATGACGTAGGTCAGCGACTCCGGGTTCTTGGGATCGTCCGAGCGCATCACCACGTCGGTGACCTTGACGATGCCCAGCCGGGTGATGCGGTCGATGCCCTCGCGCACCGAGGCGTCGGTGACGACCCCTCTGAGGTCTTGCACCTCGCGCAAGATCACCCGGTCCTGGGTGCGGTGCGGCCCGGCCCACTTGAGTTCGAACCTGGCGAGCTGGGCCTCGCGGACGGTGTAGGTCAGGGTGCCCTGGTCGAACTTGATGGCGTCGCGGGTGGAAATATCAAAACCCTTGGCGCGGTAGGCGTCGCGCACGGCGAAGAAGCTGCTCTCGGCGAGCTGCTTGGAATACACGTCGCCGACCTTGATCTTGAGCCCCGCCTGCAACTCGGCGGCGCTGAGTTTGGTGTTGCCCGCAAAGGCGATGGTCTTGATCGGGCCGGTGGCGGTCTGGGCGTCGCCGAACAGCACCGTGACCTGGGCCGGGTCTGCAGCGCCGGGTTGCAGCGCAAAGCCCACCGATTTGCCGGTGGCGTTCGACAGGCTGCGGGTGTCGGCCTCCAGCTTGGCCAGGGTCAGCGGCGCACCGAGCTTGGTTTGCAGCGCCGCCACCGTCGCCGCGCCCACCGCCGCGCCGGGGTTGCCCACCGTCAGGCCGCTGGTGTCGATCGTGCCCACCACGCCCTCGGCCAGCTTGACCTTCAGCACGCCGCCCTCCAGGGTGGTGGCGGGCGCGTCGATGCCGCTTTGCAAGAAGCCCGCCGCCTGGTACGCCTGGCCGATGTCCTGGGCGGCCTTGAAGTAGGCGTCCGGCGTGAACTTCTTGGCCGTCTGAAGAGGTTTGAAGATATTGACGATGGTGTCTTTGGGCAGTCGGGTGTTGCCGCTGATCTCCACGCGGCTCAGCGGGGCGGACTCGTCCACCACGTAGGTCAAGGTGACGCTGCCGTCTTTGGCGGCCACCGCCCTGGTGCTGACACTCGGCGCGAAGGGGTAGCCCTCGCTGCGAAAATTCTGGGTCAGCAGCTCCTTGCTCTGCTCGATGCGGTCGGTGTTGAGGGTGGCGCCCGGCGCGATGTTGAGCAGGTCGGCGATGCGGGCCTTGTAGGTGTCCACCGGAAAATAGGTCAGCCCGCTGACTTCCACGGCGCCGATGACCGGATTGGGCTTGACCGTCAGGGTCAGCACGTTCTTGCCGCCCACCGTGCCCAGCGAGGCGCTCACGGCGCTGAAATAGCCGGTGGTCAGCGCTTCCTGCTCGATGGCGCGCAGGTTCAGGCCAGACAGGGAAGCGCCGGTCTGGGTGCTCAGGCTGGCTTTCAGAAAGTTGCTCAGCAGTTCCGGAGCGCCGGTCACGACGATCTCGCTCAGCGTCGCCGTGGTGGCCTGGGCGGTGGTGAGAGCCGGTTTGCTGAGGGCCGGTTTGGTCGGCACAGGTGCTGGAATGCCGGATTTGGGAGCGGTGGTCTGGGCAGCGGCCAGCGGAGCGGCCAGGGCCAGGGTCACGGCCAGGGTGAGCGGGTGTGTCATGTGTCCTCCTTACGGACGGGTACTACGGACGGGTACTCGATAAGGCTGTACTCGATATGATCGATTATCTATGTCATCGATTATCTGTGTCACAGTCTCTGCAATGGCCCTGAGAAACGTGAAGCGGCCTTGACTGAGGGTGTGGGGACTGAGGGTGTGGGAGTGAGCGCGTACCGGCGGCAACACGGTGAAATGAATACGCCTTCAAAGGAAGCTTCAAAGGAAGCTCGACGGCAAGGTCACAGGGACATTCCGCATTGCCAGGAGCCTGTCAGGGTAGTCTTGAGGGCAATGCTGAATTCATTCTTATCACTGCCCGGCGTCGTCGGCGAGATTCGCGCCGCCGAAGCCCAGGCGGGCCGCCCACCCGGCAGCGTGCGCCTGATCGTGGTCAGCAAGGGCCACACCCTGACCGACATCGCCGGGCGCATCGTGCCGCAGGCCGGGCTGCTGGGCGCTCCGATGGCGCTGGCCGAGAACCGGGGTCAGGAACTGCGCGACAAGGTGCGCGAGTTGGAGCAGTTCCCCGAATGGCCCGCCCCCGAATGGCCCAAGGTCGAATGGCCCAAGGTCGAATGGCACTTCATCGGGCCGGTGCAGCGCAATAAAATCAAATATCTGGGACGTGCCGCGCTGATTCACACCATCGAGAGCGCCGACCAGTCGCGTGCCCTGGCCGACGCCGCCGCCAGATGGGGCCACGCGCCGGGCGTGCTGCTGCAACTCCACAACGGCGACGCCCAGAAGCACGGCGTGGAGTTGCAGGAACTCAAAGCGCTGTACCATGACACCGTGGAAACTGGCCTGGACGTGCGCGGCTTGATGGTCATGGCCCCCTACGGCAACCCCGAAGCGGCGGCGCGGGTGTTTGCCGAGGCGGCCCGGCACGCCGCCGAACTGGGCCTGAGCGACCTGAGCATGGGCATGAGTGATGATTTTGCCGCCGCCATCGCCGCCGGAGCCACCATGGTCCGCATCGGCACGCGGCTGTTCGCGGATGCAGGAGTGAGTGCTGGAGAGGGGGCGTGACCGGCCCACGCCCGCTGAACGAAAGCGACCAGGCTATTTCGGTGCGGTCTGCCTCTCAACCAACGACTCCGCCGCTCACGGCGCAGGCCACATCGGCTCTTTCCAGTGCCTCGCCCCTGCCGCCGCTGGAGGCCGTTCAAACCGCACTCCAGACGCCGCGCCATACCCCCATCGAGGTGCAGCGCCAGGAGTTCGCCGCCGCCATGCGCGGGTACAAAAAGAGCGACGTGCGAATGTACCTCTCCGAAGTCTCGCAGACGCTCGAAGACGGCCTGCGCGAACGTGCCGAGCTGCACACCCGGCTTGGCGCGGCGCTGCGCCAGTTGCAGATTCACCGCGAGACCGAAGACGAGCTGCGCCGCACATTGATCGCCGCCGAACGCATCGGCGCCGAACTCAAGGAACAGGCCCGCCAGGAAGCCATGCTGACCATTCAGGGCGCCGAGAACAAGGTCCGGTTGCTGGAGGGCCACGCCGCCGTGCGCGAACAGGAAGCCAGCACCCGCCATGAATCGCGGCTGCGCGAACTGGAGGCGACGTTCAGCCTGCGCCGCGCCCAGCTCGAAGCGCAGTGCCGCGACCAGGAACACGAGCTGGAAATTCGGTCCCGCGAGCGTTCGGCGGTGCTGGAGCGCGAGTTCAGCGTGCATTACGCCGATCTGTCGGGCCGCCTCAGCGCCGCCCAGGCCGAGTACGCCCAGTTCATGTCGCAGTACCGCGCCGTGTCGCAGGCCTTTGCCCAGGCCGCCCACACGCACCTGATGCCGGAGCTGCCCAGTTTGCCCAACGGTTTGCCCAACAGTTTACACAGCCGCCTCGGCGACGCCATCATGGAGCGCCTGGAAACGCTGACCGAGCCGCCCAGACCGACGCCAGCAGCCCCCACCGCCAATCCGATGATCGCCACGCCGCCCGCCGAGATTCCGATTTTCGTGACGCCCTCGGAGAGCGCCAAGCACGTCGCGGGCACGGCGGTGACGGTTCAGCCGGGTATGCAGCCCAGCCCCGAAGCGGCAGCCGTGCAGATCGAGGAGCAGCGTTTTTCGTGAGGCGCGGGGCGCCGCGTGTGGCTCTTGGCGTGTGGAAACAGACTCTGGGGGCGTGAGCGGTGGGGTTCAGGGTGGTTGATCTGGGCAAAGATATGGCCGTATATCCGGCTCAGGTGGCGCTCAATCTACCCTCCGACCTCATTGCCCTGACAGGCGGCGGGTATACTTCGCCTTCATGTCCATGACCACGTTTCCCACACCTACCGACATCCTCAAAGTCGCCGTGCTGTGCCACTCCGGCGCGGGCGGCTCCGGCGTGGTGGCCACCGAACTGGGGCTGGAGCTGGCCCGGCTCGGCCACGAAATCCACTTTGTCGGCAACGCCGTGCCGTTCCGGCTGATGGGCATGGGCGGCCCCAACGGCCCGTATTTTCACCAAGCCAGCGCCTTCGCCTACGCGCTGTTCGACCAGCCGTTTCCGGAGCTGACCGCCGCCAACGCCCTGACCGAAGTGATCTACGAGCAGGGCGTGGAGCTGACCCACGCCCACTACGCCATTCCCCACGCCACCGCCGCGCTGCACGCCCGCTCGATCACCAAAAAGACCCGCGTGATGACCACCCTGCACGGCACCGACGTGACGCTCATCGGCGCCGAACCGGCCTTCCGGCACACCACCCGCCACGCCATCGAGCAGTCGGATTCGGTGACGGCGGTCTCGCAGTTTCTGGCCGACCAGACCCGCGAGATGCTGAAGGTGGACGTGCCGATCGAAGTGATTTACAACTTCGTGGACACCGACCGCTTCGTGCGTCTGAGCGATCCGGCCATCCGCGCCCGCTTCGCCCACCCGGACGAGGCGCTGCTGCTGCACGTCTCGAACTTCAGGCCCGTGAAACGGGTGGAAGATGTGGTGGAGACCTTCGCGCGCGTCGCCTCCGAGATTCCGGCCCGGCTGCTGATGGTCGGCGACGGCCCGGAGCGCAGCCGCGCCTTCGAGCTGGCCCAGCGGCTAGGCGTCATCGGGCGGGTGCATTTCCTGGGTTCCTTTCCCGACGTGCAGACTGTGCTGGGCATCGCCGATCTGTTTTTGTTGCCGTCGAGCAAGGAGAGCTTCGGGCTGGCGGCGCTGGAGGCCATGAGCTGCGAGGTGCCGGTGGTCGCCGCCCGCGCCGGGGGCATTCCCGAAGTCGTCGAGGACGGCGTGACGGGCCGCCTGGCCGCCGTCGGCGACGTGGACGGCCTGGCCCACGCCGCGCTGGAGATTCTCAAAGACCCAAAGACGTATCAGCGCATGGGTCAGGCCGGGCGCCGCGCCGCGCTGGACAAGTTTCATCCCAGCAGGGTCGTGCCGCAGTACCTGGACGCCTACAGGCGGGTGCTGGCGGGAGCCTGAAGCGTACTACCGCCCCGCAAACACAGCCCGCTCTCAGCGCTGCACCCGCAGACTGATCGGCTGACCTTTGTAGGCGAGCGCGTTGGCCACCCGGCCCAGTTCGACGGTAAAGGTGTTCCAGCCGCTTTTCAGCTTCAGCTCGAAGCCGCGCCCGGCGGTGACTTTCACGTCGCCGCTGACCCAGACGGTGACGACAGGCTGGCGCTGCACTTCGGGGAAGGCGCTCTGCAAGGGCTCGTTCGCGTCGCGCCGGGCGTTGCCGTTGGTATCGACGTAGACGTAGAAACCCAGGTCGCTGGTCTGCACCGGGCTGCTCACCTTCACGTCCCCGATCACGCCGGGCCAGCCGATACCCTCCGGGCGCAGCGGATACTGCACCCGGCTGGCCGGGGCCGCGTCGGGCAGCGGCAGGTCGAAGGGGCCATCGCTCAGCGGCACGCTGGACAGCTCCAGACCCGCCGCGCCCGCCGCGCCCTCACTCCAGACGCTCAGGCGGGCGCCTGCCGGGGGAGCGCCCTGCACCGTGCCCTGCAAGGTCAGGGCCTGAGCACAAGACAGCGCGAGAAGACCGGCAAGAGCGGGCGCGGATGCTTTCATGTCCTCAGTCTACGCTCATGGCTGACGGCGGTATGACCAGGCGGAGAGCTGAGGTTTAGTGTCGGCTCATGAGGGCTGAAATGGGTAGGGCGGCATCGGGTGCCTGCGCTCCACGACGCGCACGGCGCCGTATCGCCTTGCCCTGAAATCGTCCAGCGCGGCCCCGATGTCGTGCGTCATCTCGGCGGGCAAACGGTCGAGCGGCGTCCAGGCAAGCTCCAAGGTCTCGGACGGATCGACGATGCGGGGTTCACCGACCAGCACCCGCGCCAGGAACACGTGGGCGAGCATGTCAGGCCAGCCGCCACCCCGCAGCAGATAGACGCCCACGACCTGCAACAGTTTGATCTGGACGCCGATCTCTTCCTGGGCCTCGCGGCAGGCGGTATCCATCGGCGTCTCCCCCATTTCGGCGCTGCCGCCCGGTGCGCCCCAGCGGTGAGCGCCGTAGTTCTGCCGCACGAGCAACACCTGGCCTGCCGTATTGAAGATCAGCGAGGCGGCGCACTGGAGATGGGGAACAGGCATGAGGGCAGTCTACGGGTCAGCATGCAAAAAAGAGCCGCCCCACGAGGCGACTCCTTCCCAAACGACTGACCGCTCACTTGTTCAGCGCTTTCCTCACCAGCTCGACGATTTCGGGCATGGTGTCGGCGACCGGCACGCCAGCAGCGGCGAAGGCGGCCAGCTTGCTCTCCGGGGTGCCCACGTTGCCCATGATGATGGCGCCCGCGTGGCCCATCCGCTTGCCCGCCGGAGCAGAGCGACCACTGATGAAGGCCACCACCGGCTTGTTCATGTGGGCGGCGATGTACTCGGCGGCGGCTTCCTCGTCGGCGCCGCCGATCTCACCGATGACGACAATCGCGTCGGTGTCGGGGTCGGCCTCGAACAGCGGCAGCACGTCGGCGAAGGTGGTCCCGATGACCGGATCGCCGCCGATGCCCACGGTGGTCGAGGTGCCGAGTCCGGCGAGTTGCAGCAGCTTGCCCGCCTCGTAGGTCAGCGTGCCGGAACGCGAGATCAGCCCGATGCGGCCCTTATCGGCGTAGATGCTGTTGGGCATGATGCCCACCTTGGCCTCGCCGCTGCTGACCAGGCCGGGGCAGTTGCCGCCGATCAGGCGAATGCCCGCGCCGCCGCCTTGCAGGTTGCGCTCGTTGAGGCCCTTGACCTCCTGCACGGCCTTCATCATGTCGACGGTGGGCACGCCCTCGGTAATCAGCACGATCAGCGGCACGCTGGCGTGGGCGGCTTCCAGCACGGCGTCGGCGGCGCCCGCAGGCGGCACGAAGATGATACTCACGTTGGCGCCCTGTTTCTCGACGGCTTCGGCCACCGAGTTGTAGACCGGGGTGCCCTCGAAGTCCTGGCCGCCCTTGCCGGGGGTCACGCCCGCGACGACCTGGGTGCCGAAGGCTTTCATGGCGCGGGCATGGTTGCCGCCCTCGCGCCCGGTGATGCCCTGCACCACGACTTTGCTGTTTACGTTGACGAGGATGCTCATGCTGAGTTGCTCCCTGCATTCATTTGACCAGCACTGTTCGCATCTTTAGCGGCGGCTTCGGCAGCCTGGAACATGTCGGGGTACATCTGGATCAGCGGGCTGTTGACTTCGGCGAGCAGGGCTTTGGCCTCGTCCTCGGCGGTGCCCGCGATGCGCATGCGGACCGGTTTGGTCAGGATGCCTTCTTCAAGGGCCTGAATCACGCCCTTGGCCACCTCGTCGGCGCGGGTGATGCCGCCGAAGATATTGATGAAGATGGCCTTGACATCCGGGTCTTTGCTTACGAGCTTGACCGCGTTGTAGACGATCTCGGCCTTGGCGCCGCCACCGATATCGAGGAAGTTGGCGGGTTTGGCGCCTGCCCGGTTCACCACGTCCAGCGAGGTCATGACGATGCCCGCGCCGTTGCCCAGCACGCCGACGTTGCCCTCATCGAGCTTGACGTAGGCGAAGCCGTACTTGGCGGCCTCGACTTCCAGCGGGTGCTCGGCGGCGGTCTCGCGCCAGTCGAGCAGATCCTTGTGGCGGTACATGGCGTTGTCGTCGATCTCGAACTTGGTGTCCAGCGCCAGCGGGGTGCCGTCAGCGTCGATGAACAGTGGGTTGATCTCGACCAGCACCGCGTCGCGGGCCAGCGCGGCGTTGCTCATCCTGACCATCATGTCGGCAATTTTATTCAGGTTGCCCTTGAATCCGGCCTTGATGGCGACCTCACGGGCCTCGTAGGGGCGCAGGCCGGTCACGGGATCGACGCGGTGACGGATGATGGCTTCGGGGCGCTCGGCGGCCAGCTCCTCGATCTCCATGCCGCCCTCGGCGCAGGCCATCAGGGTGTAGCTCTGCACGTTGCGGTCCACGATCATGCCGACGTAGTACTCCACGCCTGCGTCGATGTCCACCGCCTTGGTGACCAGCACCTTGCCCACGGTCAGCCCCTTGATGTCCATGCCCAGAATCTTCTCGGCGTTTTCATAGGCCTTCTCGATGGTGGGGCTGAACTTGACGCCGCCCGCCTTGCCGCGCCCGCCGACGTGGACCTGGGCCTTGACCACGACCGCCTGGCCGTACTCGCGGGCGATATCGCGCACCTCATCCGGGGTGTAGGCGACCTTGCCGTCCTGCACGGCGACGCCAAACTGGCGCAAGAGTTCTTTGCCCTGATATTCGTGAAGTTTCACTGATCTCTCCTGTGGCTGCCCCCCATGAGAGGGGCCGCGCTGTGACTGGATGGTGGAGCCTGAGCTGGGCGCCCTGACCTGGCACGCTTCCTGCTCACGCCCTGACAACTTGGTCTGTCCCGATCAAGGAGTATACGCGCCGCCGCCCCCGCCTCATTTGAGGCAGGCTTGGTGTTCCCTCATCAGGAACAGGGCGCGGGAACTACCCTGGCCCTTACCTCAGCGTCCCCACAGATGCGCTTATCTTCCAGAGATGTCCATTCATCTGCCCACTGCCGATCCCGAAACGCAGGGTGTCCCGTCGCAGGCCATCAGCGCCTTTATCGCCGCCACTCAGTCCGCCGGACTCGAACTGCACGCCTTCGAGCTGCTGCGGCGTGGTCAGATACTGGCTTCCGGCGCCTGGGCACCGTTCACGCTGGAGCGTCCCCACGCCCTGTTCTCGGTAAGCAAGAGTTTCGTGTCCACGGCGGTTGGGCTGGCCGTGTCGGACGGGCTACTGGAACTGGACGACACGGTGCTCTCCGTTTTCCCTGAGTACGCGCCGCCGCAGGTCAGCGACCACCTGGCGGCCATGCGGGTGCGCGACCTGCTGACCATGACCAGCGGGCACGCCGAGGACGTCATGCGCCCCCTTACCGAGCACCAGCCGCAGCTCTGGGTACGGACTTTTCTGGCGCAGCCGGTGGACCACGCGCCGGGCAGCCGTTTCGTCTACAACAGCGCGGCGACGTTCATGCTGGCGGCCATCGTCGAGCGCCGCAGCGGGCAACGGCTGCTGGACCTGCTGAGCGCCCGTCTGTTTGAGCCGCTGAGCATTACCGGGGCGAGCTGGGACACCAACGCGGAAGGCACCGTCTTCGGCGGCTGGGGCCTGTATCTGCCGGTTGACGCCCTGGCCCGGCTGGGACAGCTTTACCTCCAGGGCGGCGAGTGGGAAGGGCAGCAGCTTCTGCCCGCACACTGGGTTGAGCAGGCCACCTCGGCGCAGGTGCCGAACGCCGAGTCATCCAGTGCCAGCGCGGGCGACTGGGCGCAGGGCTACGGCTTTCAGTTCTGGCGCTGCCGCCACGGGGCCTACCGCGCCGACGGAGCGCTGGGGCAGTTCATCGTGGTGATGCCTGAGCAGCAGGCCGTGCTGGCGATCCTGTCGGCTGTGGACGACATGCAGGCCGTACTCGATCAGGTCTGGACCCATCTGTTGCCCGCTTTTGGAGACGGCACGCTGCCACCTGACCCGGCGGCGCTCAGCCAGCTCCGCGAGACGTGCCGGGCACTGAAGCTGCCGCCAGTCAGGGGTGAAGGCTCGTCCGAGAGTGCCGCCTCATCGGTGGGGCGAACCTACCGCTTCGCGTCCAACTCGCTGGGCCTGAACGCGCTGCGGTTTGAGGTGGACTCAAGCAGGGTAGAACTCACGCTGCACACCGACGCCGGAAGCTTTATTCTGAGCGCTGGGATGGGGCACTGGACGCAGCAGGCGACCGACTTCGACCATGTGACCGCAACAGACCGTCCTGGCCCACGACTGATTGCGGGCAGCGCCGCCTGGACCTCACAGGGCACGCTGGAATGCCACTTCAAATATCTGGACTCGCCGGGCACCCACGTCCTCAAATTGACCGTGCTGGCCGGGGGCCATTCACTCCGGGCCGAGTCCTTTGCCCGGACCACCTTCCGGCCAGTCGGAGCGCTGGACCTCGTGGGCAGCACGGAAAGCTGACTCAGGCCAACGCCCCGCCCCTCACTCCGAGCGCGCCTGCAACCAGGCCGACAGCAGCTCCTCGACCAGTTCCGAGACGCTCTCGCCGCCGTCGGCCTTGACCTCGCGCCAGACCGCCCGCAGGATTTCCTTGCGGACGTAGACGATCTCCAGCGGTTCCAGGCTGCCCGACTGGCCCCGCGCTTTCTTCTTCTTGCCCCTGTGGCGAACGCTCTGGCCTTCGAGGTAGCCGAAGCGCCCGGCCATCAGCGCGGCTCCCGGTTCGGCGACCTCACAGCAGTTCCCGCGACAGGGTGACGATATCGGCCCAGGCCTGCTGAGTATGCCGAAGGTGCTCGGCGCCCCGGCCCGGCACATCGCGGCACAGCACACCCAATTCGGCGGCCCGCACGTAGGCGGCGTAGGAGCGCACCAGGGTGTTGCAGACGGTCACGCCGCTCTCGCGCAGGTCCTCGCGGGCGACCTCACCGGCCCGGCCCACGGGCGGCACCCGGCCCAGCACCACGCGGGTCCGGCGGCGGGTCTGGGGGTCTTCGTGGAAAAAGGCCATCAGCTCGGCGGTGGCGTCCAGCTCCAGGGTAGAGACGCCGCTGGGCACCAGGATCACGTCGGCCCGCTCGCCCAATATTCGCAGTTCCTTGCGTTTGGGGCGGCCCTCGGTGTCGATGACGACCACATCGGCCTGAGCCAGCTTCCTGGGCTTGACCTGTTCGGGTTCGAGCACCACGAACGGCAGGCCCGGCCCCCGCGCCGCCCAGCGCAATGCGCTGCCGACCCGCCCGTCCTCGTCGATCAGCACGGCGCTGAGGCCGCGTTCCTGAAACGCCCCGGCCAGGTGGACGCTGAGGGTACTTTTGCCCACGCCCCCCTTCTCCGAGGTGACGGCGATGATGTGTGGCATCAGCCCTGCTCCTGCACGTCGTTCATGCTGTGAAGACTAACAGGCGAGCTGAGCGAGGGTGTCAGGCACGCCAGTTGACGGCCTGGATGGTTAGGTATACACTCGTTACACGTAACAGTCGTTACACGTATTCTGGCAGCGGCTGACTGGAGGTGACAGCGCATAGGACGACAAGCCAACCCCGAAGCCCGCGCTCGACTTCTGTCGCAGGTCACGGCCTACGTGCTCGAACACGGTTTGACCGATCTCAGCCTGCGCCCACTGGCCGCCGCCCTGAATGTGAGCGCCCGGACGCTGCTCTACCACTTCCAGTCCAAGGAAGAACTGATCGTGGAGGTGCTGGGCAGTGTCAGCCGCCAGCAGCAAGCCTGGCTGAGCGCCGCGCCTGCGCCGGAGGGTGACTCGGTAGCCCGCTTTGCCCAGCTCTGGCGCAACGTCACCGACCCGGCCCTGACGCCGTTTCTGCGCTCACTGTTCGAGGTCGAGCTGCGGGCGATGGACGGCGACGCGACCTACCGCGCCTTCGCGTCCGCCTCACTGGAGCTGTGGCGCCGCGTGGTCCAGGCACACCTGTCTGGCCCAGACCAATCAGAGACGGACCCGGCGGTGAGCAACTTCGTACTGGGCACCATCACCGGCCTGCTGGTAGACCGCTTCTCGACCGGCGACCTGGAGCGCACCGACGCCGCCTTCGCGGCCCTGAGCACCACCCTGAAACAAGGAGGACTGCTATGACCACCCCTACCGTGAATACTTCGCTGCCTGCCCTGCCCCGGACTTCCGTCAGTTTGCCGATCTACGCAGCCATCGGCGCCGCGCTGTGGCT
>NZ_JANYGJ010000110.1 GCF_025362455.1 Deinococcus sp.
AGCGAGTGGCTGTAGCTCAACGTCACCTCACCCGGCTGAGTGGGCGTGGTGAAGGTCACGTCGTTGGTGCCGCTGGTGGCACTCAATGTGCCCGCCGTCGCGTTCCAGACAGCGCGCTCCGGGCGCAGGCCGCCCCCGACCAGCGAGACCTGCATGCCGGGGAAGGCGACGGCCTCACTGCCTCTCCAGGGGGCAAAGAGGTCCAGGTTCGGCTCCAGCACCGTCACCTGGGCCTGAGCCTGAACACCGCCGCCCTGCACCGTGACCGTGATTGGCCCGGCCTGGCGCGGCGCGGTGAAGGTCGCGGTGTTGCCATTTGGAGTCAGGGTGCCTGCGGAGGCGCTCCATGTGAGCGGCGGGGTGGTAGCAAAACCAGTGACCGTACTCTGGAAAGACGTCGATTCACCGGGTAGGAGCGTCGTGCTGGTAGGTGTCACCGAGAGCGCCGTGACCACGACTGTCACCGGGACGGTCGCCTTGATCTCGGGGTAGCCGACGACGCTGCCGGTGATGGTGTAGCTCCCCGGAACAGTCGGCGCGGTGAAGGTGACCGTGTTGCCGTTGGGCACCAGGGTGCCAGCAGAACTGGTCCAGGTAATCCCCTGGGGACCGACCAGGCCGGTGATCTCGCCCTGAACCTGACGTGTCTCGCCGCCGCTCATACTCACTTCGCTCGGGGTGAGAACCAGTTTGATGTCCCGAACCACGACGCGGGCCGTCGCCTGGAGATCCGGGCGACCCTGGACGGTCGCCGTGACGGTGTACGTTCCCGCCTGGCTGGGTGCGGTGTACCGGGCGGCACCGAGGCCGGGCGTGAGGGTGCCGCCCGACGCACTCCATTCGATGGTCGGCGTAGCCTGACCGAGGCCGCCATAGGTGACGTTGAACCCGATGACCTCGCCCACGCGGGCCTCTGTGACCGCAGGTGAAAGGCTGATCTGGGCACCCAGCACCTGAACCGGAATGGTGGCGCTGACTGCCGGGTCGCCCTGCATCTGGACGGTGACGGTATCGTCGCCCGGCGTGGCCGGAGCGGTGTACGTCACAGCGTTGCCAGACGGCGTGACGCTTCCCCGCGCCGCGCTCCAGACCAGCGGTTTCCCAGCGAGGTCACCGAGCAGGTCGGCCCTTAGCGGAATGCTCTGGCCCACGAACGCGCTGGCGCTGGAGGTCGCGGTGATGGCCGACGAACGCACCGCGACTATCGCCGTGCTCGTGGCTCCGGCCACGCTGGCGGTGACGGTCAGTTGACCGACGGTGTTCGGCGCACTCAGGGTGACCACGCCGTCCACATTGGCGCTGAGTGTTCCACCAGTGGTGGTCCACTGCACGTCTGCGAGGTTGGCCTTGCCCTGGACTGAAGCCCGGAGCTGCACTTGCTGTCCGGCGCCCACCGCCGTGTTGGCAGGTGAGACCGCCAGCGACGGATGGTTGGGATCGTACTGCAAGGCACTCTGCGCCAGCTCCGGTTTCTGCGAGACCGCCACGTCGAAGGTGCAGTCCTTCACCGCTTCGGCGTCGGTCACGCCTGCTGCGCGGCAAGTGGCCTCGGCCTGGGTCAGAACTGGCGGCGCGATAGGCTGGGGTGGGGGCGGAAAGTCCAGTCGGGTGAAGGTAGCGGTGCTCTGACCCGCCCCGTAGCGGAACAGTGATTCCGCTGGCTGGACCCGCCAGGAATCTCCAAAGCCCTTGTAGAGCTGCTCGAAGCTCGGATTCGACAGATAGGACGTGCCGTCGCGGCCTTTGAAATCGTTGCTGGCGTTGCCATCAGCGTTCCCCAGCAGACCCTGAAGTGTGCCCTGAATAGCTGGAGGGACGTACAGTGTAACGAAACTAAAGACTTCGGGCTGCAACAAAATCACCGCCGCATTGCCGTCAGGCCAGGTCACCGTCGCGGTTGCACTCAAAGTCGGATTGCCGGAGATGTCGATACGCCCGCCCTTGGGAAGGTCGCGGGACAGCTTGGATGTCAAGCTGAACGGTATTTCCTCGTCGTTGACCGTCAGCAGGCCGACACCGCCGTTGTTGCCCGTCGCGCCGAGGGCGTAGAAGCCGACGGTATCGCCGTTCACGTTCA
>NZ_JANYGJ010000198.1 GCF_025362455.1 Deinococcus sp.
CTCAGCCGGTGCGGGTGGGGCATCTTTTCGTCGCCCACCAGCTCATAGTTGAAGTGCTCGAAATCGTAGCTGGCTTGCAGAATCTCCGGGCGCACCTCGCCCCGGTCAGCCTGCCCGACGTAATGGCGCCGGGCCGCTTCCAGGTACGCGGCCTCGCTCTCAAAGTGCCAGGGCAAGAAGGCGGGGTCTTGCAGCTTGGGAACCTGGCGCTTCGACCTGGCTTTTTTCATCACGCCTTTGAGCACCTCGGCGCGCGCGACGGTCAGGGCCGCCGGATCACGGTAGAGATCCCAGTTCACCGGAGCCTGTTTGCGATGACACGGATCGAGGGCCAGTGCCTGCATCCGGTCCTGATACTGCTGGGGACGGCGCAGCGCCTCGGTCAGCAGCGCATGGAAATCGAGCAGTTGCCCGAGGCGCTCCTGGGCCTGGTCCGTCAGGGGAACATGCTGCTGCATCTCGCTGAGGTTGCGAAGGCACCTGAGCACCTCAGGGTGATGAGGGTCAAGCCCAACAAAGGCGCTGATCAGCGCCTCGATCATCTCCCGCTCGTTCTCGAAGACAGTCCCGGTGATCTGGCTGATCCGGGCGGCCACCGTGCGCCGCCCCTTGACCGCCCGCTCCAGGGCGGCTTCGTTGTAGCCAAGGGTCTCTGAGAGGCATGAGGTGCCCGAAGAGTAAAGTGCCCTGGTCGCCTCGTCCCGAATGGTTGCCTGCTTCCCGGCCTTGTGCTCGCAGCGGCACAGATCGCAGCGGCCCTTGGCGTCATAGACCTGGTAGCGAATGATGGTAAACGGCGCACCCAGTTGGACCGGGCCTTTGGCGGTCAGGCCGTAACCCTCGAGGGCCAGGGCGTAATCTCGGAGGACTTGACGCTGTTCACCAGGCAACTTGATACTCCTTTACCGGCTTGACGGCGGCGGTGCATGCCCAATCACAGGCAAATGTAAGCTGAAACAAATCTCCCTCAGCGCCTACGCCGCCGATTGCGCCGCCACCAGCCGCGAACCGTGCTCCGCAGCAGCTCAGGCCAGGCCGCCGCGTCTTCGCGCTCATTGGGACTGCACCAGTGGACCTCATTCTTCCATAAAATGAAATGCGATCCACAGCCGCTTTTCCGCCAGACCGAGGGCATCAGGGTGAGTCGCTCGCTCTTGTACCTGACTCGCCAGGCCCCGCTGACAGCGCCGTCGACGGGCACGACGACAGGATCAGGGCAGCCGCAGGGACAGGCCATCACCACGGCGCGGGGATGACCTCGCACGACGAAGGCCAGGGTGTCCGGGTCCGCCGCCAAGACGGCCAGCGCCTCACCGGTTCGGGCGACGGTGACCACCTGCCCGTAGGCCGTGCGCCGGGCTGGCCGTTGTGCCGTCACCGGGACCGTCCGGGCCTGGTCCAGCGGTCGCCCTGCGCCAAGCGGGATTCCGGTGAATTGGAGCAGGTGGGGCAACCGCGCCGTCCCCGGTTCTCGCCGGGTTGCAGGCTTCCTTCGCTCAGCCGCAGCAACAGGCGCCGGGCCTGGAGCGGCATCTCGGTGACGGTACTTAGGAGCAGGCTGACGCCCAGTCCGGCCACCACGCTGTTGAGGCTGATCACTGCCGGTTGGGTGACGGCGGCGCCCGAGATATACGGGTTGGCCTGGCGCTCGGCCTCGGTCTGAAGCTCTTCCATCACCTTGCCGGGGTCCAGATCACCCGTACAGTCCAGGCAGGCCAGCCCCGGCGCCAACAGGTGGACCACGCCCTGGACCTGGGTGCCCCGCTCGGAGTCGGCCAGGACGCTCACGCCCACGTTGATCATCGGCAGCAGATACTGGTAGGCGAGCTGCGAGAGCAGCGCCCGGCTGCCGTGGGAGTCGGTGCAGATTAGGACCACGTCGGTATCGAGCAGCCGTCTCAGGACCAGCGGATCGGTCACGTCGGCCTGGAGGGCCTGGACAACGGCGTCTGGATTGATGTTATGCACCACGCGAGTCGCCACCTCCACCTTGGGACGACCTACATCGGCGGCGACCGTCCCGACCACCCGGTTGAGATTGGTTCGTTCCAATACGTCGTGATCGATGATCGTGAAGTGCTGGACGCCCAGATGGGCGAGTTGTTGAAGGACCAGTGAACCGGTGCCCCCGGCGCCCACCACCCCAATCCGCAGGCGGCGAAGCTGCCGCTGCCCCGGCTCACCGAAGGCCAGCGCCTGCCGCTGATAGGTTTCAGCCAATCGGTCTATATCGGTGTCGTTCTCGCGGAAGATGCGGAGCTGCTCACCTACGCTTTGGACTTCCAGCGGCACTGTGTGACGCTCACCGACAAAGAGCGCCGCGTCGAGTCCGTCAGGGCGCAGGATGAGTCGTCCGTGGGGCAGACCCGCCAGGCGCTCGTGCAGCACCGGGCGCAAGGCTGCCTCACCCTCCAGATCCTGAACTGAAGGGCCTGGCTGGCCGCCCGGATGGGTATGCACGAGCA
>NZ_JANYGJ010000199.1 GCF_025362455.1 Deinococcus sp.
AGCAGTCGCCGCGCGATGAAAGTAAGCATAGCCCCCTTAAGAACACCAAAGAAAAGAATGTACAGCGAGCGAACACGCCAGCAAGTGAGCTGATCGGAACCCCGTTCAAAATCGGGACAGTCAAGCCGAGCAGGAAGGATACCCCTCCTGCCCGGCAATTGTCACCCGGTCGGGTGAATGTGGTGAGCAGCCAAGCTTACTTGCTGGTGTAGTAGTAGATGTCGCCGGAATACAGCGGGTTGGTGACGCGGCCCTTGACCCAGTCGCGCTGCACGGTGTAACTCACCGGCTGCCAGATCGGTACGTTGGCGACGTCGACGAAGCCGATCTGCGCGATGCGCTTGTACAGGCTAGCGCGGGCCGCCGGGTCGGTGGTAGCTACCGCCTGGTCGATCAGCTTATCCACCGCAGGGTTCTTGTAGCCGGTGTTCTGCGGGTAGTTGCCGCTCGACGCCAGGAACGGCTGGGCGAAGTTGTGGGGATCGGCGTAGTCGGCCTGCCAGCCGAGCATCCACATCGACTCGCGTTTGGCGGCGGCGTCGGCCAGGATGGCGCTGAACTGGGCCTCGCGCACGTCGAGGTGGAACTTGGGATTGAGCGACTCGACGCCGCGCTTGAGGATCTCGGCGGCTTTCTGGCGGTTGACGTTGCCGCTGTTCCAGTAGATCGGCACGGTGAAGCCGGTCTGCCACAGCTTGCCGCCCCAGGCGCGCTTGAAAAAGGCGGTGGCCTGAACCTTGTCGAACTTGAACTTCAGCGCCGGGTTGTAACCGGGCAGGGTGGTGGGAATCACGCCGTTGTTGATGATGCCCTTGCCCTGAAGCTGATCCTTGAGCATGGCCTGGTAATCGAAGCTGGCCGCGAAGCCCCGGCGCACGTTGGCGTCGGCAAAGAAGGTGGCGGGAATGCCCTTCTCGTCGAGCTTGGCACTTCCCAGTTTGGCGGTGTCCTTGATGTCGAAGTTCATGAACAGCGTCTGGAGCACCAGGGTCGAGACGTTGTCGATGACCTTGGCGCCCTCGATGGCGCCGAACTGGCCCGCCACATTGCGCGGGTAGCTGCCCACCAGGGTCTGGTCGGCGTCGCCGGTCTTGATGAGCTGCACGGCGGTGGCGGCCTCGTCGACCTTTTTGATCACCACGGTCTGGAGCTTGGCCGGAGCGCGCCAGTACTTGTCGTTGCGCTTGAGGATGACCTGGCTGCCCTTGTCATAGCGCTGGAGCACGAAGGGCCCCGAAGCGGTCACGATGGTGTCGCCGATCTTGCTGCTGGCCAGCGGCGCGTTGTTGAAGCTCTCCCAGGTGGCCTTGGTTCCGTCCCACTCACCGGCCTTGATGGCGGCGGCCTTGCTGTAAATGGCGGTGGCGGGGTGTGCCAGCACCGACATGAACGGCGCGAAGGGCTTGGCCAGGTTGAAGACGATGGTGCCTTTGTCCTTGACGGTCATCGACTTGTCGACTTCATCAAAGCCCACCTTGCCACCCTTGCGGATGTTGTCGGCGGCGCCGATCAGCGGTTCGAGCAGCAGGGCAGCGGGGCCGCCGTCGGTGCTCTCGATAAGCTGGCGGGCAATCGAATATTTGACGTCATCGGCGGTGACATCGCTGCCATCGCTGAACTTGGCCTTGGGGTTGAGCTTGATGGTCACGGTCTTGCCGCCGTTGCTCGTGACCGGCATGGCCGCCGCCAGCAGGGGCTCGAAGGTGATCTTGCTGCCCGCCGCTTCCGTCACCAGGTCAAAGGGCTTGGGGAAGTACAGCGTTTCCATGGTGTTCTGAAGAACCTCACCGCAGGCCGTGTCGTAGCACTGGGCCGGGTCGAAGCTCGACCAGTCGGCGATGGTCAGCACACTCAGGACGCCGGGGTTCTTGACCTGGGCCTGGGCCGCGCCGCTGAGCATGGCGGCCATCAGGGCGAGGGTGGTGAGCTTGAGCGCGTTACTCTTGACCGTACTGATCTTGGTGCTGTTTGGCTTCATGCAGTTCCTCCGGGGCACAACTGAACTTGCTGCTACTGATTGTCCTGCTCATACGCACTTCCTCATACGCACTTCCAACCTGACGTCGATAGCGAACACTGAGGTCTGGGCCAACGCCTCACGATTTGTGAGCGAGTGGTATAGACCGGATGCAGACCCGCGCATCGTAACTCAAGGTCTACGTCAATTTATGATGCTGAACCCAGTGAAAGATGAGAACGCTGGCGCACGCCGCCCGACGGCTGGAACGCATCTCAATTGACACGGAGTACCGTCGTCTGACCATGCAGGTGAGAAGTGTGATACAGCTTTCAGTCGTCTCAATAGCCTCCAGTCGCTTCAGACCGAGGCGGCCTGCCACACGCCTGCCAGGTGGCATACTGCCGGGCGTGAGTGCCCTTCCTTCGTCCGAATCCGGTCCAGATCGACCCACAGGTCACCGATCAGGCCATCAACCCAAAACCCGCGTGCTGCTGCTGTGCGGCGGTCAGAGCGGCGAGCACGCCGTCAGCCTGATGAGCGCCCGTAGCGTGCTCACAGCCCTCCCAGCCGAGCGCTTCGAGGTCACGCCGCTGGTGATCGACCAGGCCGGAAGGTGGCTGGGCGACGCGGACACGGCGCGGGTGCTGGGCGGTGGGCCTATGGATAGCGCGGGCGAGACCGTCTCGTCCAGCATCCAGCCGCACCAGGTAGTGGGCTACGATGTGGTGTTTCCGCTGCTGCACGGTCCGCACGGCGAGGACGGCACGGTGCAGGGCTTGCTGACGCTGAGCGGCGCGGCGTTCGTGGGCTCCGGGGTGCTCGGTTCGGCGGCCAGCATGGACAAGGTGATGACCAAACAGGTGCTCGCCAGCGTGGGCGTGCCGCAGGTCAACTACCGCCTGCTGACCCGCCGCGCCTGGCAAGGCCAACCGGACGCCGCACAGGCCCAGGCCGACGCGCTGGGCTACCCGCTGTTCGTCAAGCCCGCCAATATGGGCAGCTCGGTGGGCATCAGCCGGGTGACGGCGCCGGATGAGTTGCACTCAGCGCTGACCCTGGCCTTCTCACTCGACCGCCGGGTGATTCTGGAAGCGGGCGCTGGCGGTAAGCCCCGCGAGCTGGAAGTCGGCGTCCTCGGCAACGACTCACCCATCGCCAGCCCGGTGGGTGAGCTGCGCTTTGACGCCCTGTTTTACGATTACGAAACCAAGTACACCGAGGGGCTGGCGACCATGCACATTCCGGCGCCGCTGAGTGCCGGGGTCGCCGAGCGCGTGCGCGAGCTGGCGCTCAGGGCGTATGCGGCCCTCGACTGCGCCGGGCTGGCCCGCATCGACTTTTTTTACGTCGAGGAAACGGGCGAGCTGTATCTCAACGAGGTCAACACCATGCCCGGTTTCACGGCCACCAGCATGTATCCCAAGCTGTGGGAGGCGGCGGGGCTGAGCTATTCGGAGCTGGTGACGCGCCTGATCGAGCTGGCGCAGGAGGAGCGGTGAGGCGGGGAGCGCTAAGAGAAAGGAGAGGGGGGAACGACGCTCGCGGCCATACCAGTGCTGCGCTCCGTGGTTGCCAGGGAACGCCCTGTGTGAGCGCCCCTGCACAACTTTGTTCTCTTTTAGAGCAGATATCATAAAAAGACCCTTTTTATGACCGAGCGGAGCGAGTAGTTTTGACTGAGCAAGGCGCAGAATGGAGGCGCGGGGAGGCTGTTTTCCCCGTGGCGTCATTCGGAGTACTGCTCTAGAGTCGCCGGGCGGGCCAACGACTGAATCAAGGCC
>NZ_JANYGJ010000248.1 GCF_025362455.1 Deinococcus sp.
GCCACTTTCGGAGTTGGCCAGGGCGCCGGGGTCGGCGGTCAGGCGGGCGGGCGCCAGCGAGGCGGGATACAGGCAGGCGAGGGCCAGCAGGGTCCAGATGATGAGCACCAGCCAGGGGCGGCGGGTCACGAACGAGGCCAGGGGTTGCATCTGAGGGGCAGTAGAGCATGTGCCAAGTAGGCGTGTGCCCTTCGGGCGTGGGCGGGTTGGCCTGCCGGTTGCTCAGGCGGTTGGACGGGCTGTGGGCGGGTTCGCGGCGTTGTCGGCGGCTGGACGGGCGGTTGGCGGTTGGGTTGCGTTGGTGGGGCTTCAGCACTGTGCGAATGCGTCGGCTCTCCCAGCCCCCAGCGGGCAGGCCCGATAGGTGCCGTTCTGCCCAAGACGCCCCTGCCCCGATGGGGCGAGGGAGCGGGTCGCTGCGCTCGGCATGGTACTTCCCATTCGTCCCACAGGCACTTTGTCTCACTGCGTTCTCCACATCATGTAGGTTCCGTAGGGCGCCCGTGCTCCGCATTCGCCCATAATTGGCTGCGCTGGAAGATAGTGGTTGACTTCAGCGAAAAATAGCGTCTGAGTGCCTGTCATTGACCCCTCGCCCCTTGCAGGAGAGTCGAAGACCTGCTTGCAGAGGGCAAGTGAGCACAGCTCATGCCCTACCTCTTTCCACACTCCCTACTCCCCTCCCGCCGCCTCCCTCGCCAGATTCGCAAAAAACTGCTCGGTCTGCGCCTGGCTGAGCTTGCCGATCAGGCGCCCGGCGAGCATCGCCAGCATGCCGCTCAGGCGGGGTTCGCCCTGCCAGTCGGCGCGGGTGCCACGGCCCTCGGCGCTGAGCTGCACGGCGGCGGCGGCGCTCAGGAGGCCGCTTGGACCCTGGGCCTCGATGATGAGTGCTAATGACGGTGTTGATGACGCTGGCGGTTCAATCTGATCCCTGAGCTGCACGCTGGCCTGGAAGTTGCCCCTCAGCGGCCCGACTGCCAGATTCAGGTCGGCGCGGAAGCGGTCCGGCGCCTCCTGGGTGATCTGGGCGCCGCCGGGGACGCAGCGGCCCAGCACCGCCAGGTCGTGAAGCATGGCCCAGACGCGCTCAGGCGGGGCGGGAATGAAGGCGGAACCCTGAATCTGCGGCATGGGCGCAGGCTAGCGCAAGTTCGAGCGAGGCTACGCTTCCTGGCTCAGACGGCTGAAGAACTGGTCGGCGTAGCGCTGCCCGGCGCCGGATTCGCGGGCCTTGGTGTCGATCAGTTTGTTGCCCAGAGTGGCGATCAGGCCCGACAGGCGCGGCGCGGCGGTCCAGTCCACGCGGCTGCCCTCGCCCAGATCGGTGACGTGAAGCTCGGCGTCCAACACGGCCAGGCCGCTCATGTTGCGGCCCTCCACGTTCACGCCGACGACTTCCGGAGCGCGGCTTTCGTCGAACTGGAGGGTGACCTTGAACTTGCCGCGAACCGGCCCTACCCCCACAGCCAGCCGGGCGATGAAGCGGCCTGGCCCGGTCATGACGATCTCGCTGAGGCCAGGAATCACGCGCCCCAGCACCACCGGGTCTTGCAGCATCATCCAGACGCGCTCAGCCGAGGCGGCGACGACGTTGCTCCCCCCGAACATGTTCGCAGGAGCAGCGCTGGTCTGGGCGGCGTTTGAAGCGGTGGACATGCCCTCAGTGTGGCGCCCGGACGTGAGAAACGGGCGGCGAGAACGCTGACCTGGACTTCAGAAAGCGGGTGGGCATCAGCTATTCAGGATTGTGGTCCACACCTTCCTGCACATCTTCCTGCACATCTTCCCATACGTCGAGGTCGTGGGCGCTGCTCGCCTCGGTGCCGCCCAGCAGGGCCTGGAGCTGCGCGGCGCTGAGATGCTCGCCCGGCTGAACCGGCAAAATGTCCGGCTCCGGCGGCAACTCGCTGGGCATAAGCCCCTGCCCGGCTGGGGCATTCGCCTCGTCGTGAAGTCGGGGGGTGGCGGCGACGGTGCTGAGCGCTGGGTCGTTTTCCTTGGGCATGTGGCCTCCTGCCCGGATTCGAGCACGGCGGCGGGGCGCGTGTCAGGCGCGGCTTGGGTCAGCCTTTACCGTTTGGTGGCGCCCAGTACTTCCAGCTCCAGCCGCTGCGCCCGCGTCAGGCTGGCGTACACCAGGGCGTGACTCTCCGCGAGCAGGCTTTGCACCAGGTCGCCGGGCACGCCTTCCAGCTTCACCGTGACCCAGTGGCGCTTGTTGAGGTGGTAGCCGGGCGTGATGGCCGGGTAGCTCACTCGCAACTCGTCGCCGCGTTCGGGCCGGACTTTGAGCGACACGCTCAGCTCCTCGGCCTGAATGCCGATCAGGGCGTACAGCTTGCCGCCAGGGGCGCTACCGACCTTGAAGACCAGCGTGTCGGGGCCGAACGGGAACGTTTCGCGGGAGTGTGGCAGCGCCGCGCAGCACTCGCGCACGGCGGCGACGGAATCGAGTGGGAAGTCGGGCGCCATCTTCCGAGTATAGGAACACTGGCGCCGCTCTCCAGCTCAAACAGAGCGAGGTTGTCCTGGGTGTCGCGTTCTAAAAGTTGTGCTGTGATACCTGCCGCGTCGCCCCTCTCTGCAAGCACTCGTCGTGAACGGACTTCTCCATAGCCCTGAGCCAAGTGAAGGGTCTCACGTGGCCGGGAGCCCTGCCAGTGGGCCAAAGAAGGCCCTGATGTGTTCGCTGCACCCAGGATGACAGATGTTCGTGTTCTCGAAGCGCTGATCCGGCCAGCCTCCGAATCAGCCCTTACGCGTCCTGATAAGTTTTCTCGATGGGCAGGCCGACACCGTTGCCCCACTCGGTCCACGAGCCGTCGTAGTTGCGGACCCTGGGGTAGCCGAGCAGTTCGCGGAGCACGAACCAGGAGTGGCTGCTGCGCTCGGCGATGCGGCAGTAGGCGATGACGTCCTTGTCGGGCGTCACACCCTCGCCGCCGTAGAGGGCGCTCAGCTCGTCGGCGCTCTTAAAGGTGCCGTCCTCGCCTACGGCCTTGGCCCAGGGAATGCTGCGGGCGCCGGGAATGTGGCCGCCGCGCAGCACACCTTCCTGCGGGTAGGCGGGCATGTGGGTGACCTTGCCGGAAAACTCGTCGGGGCCGCGCACGTCCACCATCGCGCCTGTGCCGCTCCTGACGGTCTCGATATGGGCTCTCACCTCGTCGCGGTAGGCCCGCAAGGATTCATCGCGCTTCAGGGCCGGGTAGGTCGTGGGCGTGACCGGGGCCGTCTCGGTGACCGGGGCCGTCTCGGTGACCAGCGCCCTGCCCTCGGCGGTCCACTTCTGACGGCCTCCGTTCATCAGCTTGAGGTTCTTCACGCTGTTGTAGGTCAGGAACCAGTAGGCGTAGGCGGCCCACCAGTTGCTTTTATCGCCGTACAGCACGATGGTATCCGTCTGGCTGATGCCCAGCTTGCCCAGTAGGGCACTGAGTTCCTGGGCCGAGATGAATTCGCGCATCACGGGATCCCACAGGTCGCCCTGCCAGTCGAGCTTCAGGGCGCCCTCGATGTGGCCGGTGTGATACAGCAAGATGTCCTCGTTGACGTCGATGAGCTTGATCCCGGCGTCGTTCTTGTGGGCGTCTACCCAGTCGGTGCTGACCAGCACGTCTTTTGCGTATTCCATGATGCTTCTCCTTGGGCGCCAGAGTCTGGCCAAAGCTGAATGCGGCGTTGAGATGTGCGGGCAACGGTCCCCATCTTAGCCGGATTCGGGCATCATTGACAAAACTGGTCAACTAGATCAATCGCCTTCCCCGCCCGGCGCTAGAGTGAACACATGACCACCGAGAACCTTCTCCCCGAAAAGCTCCAGCGCATCGTAACGATGTTCCGCTCGGCGCCCAAGCCGCTGCGGCTCCAGGCGCTGCTGGAATACAGCAAGAAGCTGCCGCCCCTGCCCGAAAAGTACGCCGAGCACCCCGAATTCATGCAGCCGGTGCCGGAATGCGCCTCGCCGTTCTTTCTGGTGACCGAGCCGCGCGGCGACGGCGTAGACCTGTACTTCAAGGTGCCGGAGGAAGCCCCCACCGTGCGCGGCTACGCGGGCATTCTGGCCGAAGGGCTCTCCGGGGCGACCCGCCAGCAGATCCTGAACATTCCCGACCAGTTCTATATGGAGATGGGCCTATCCGAGCTGATTACCCCGATGCGTCTGCGCGGCATGGGCGCCATTCTGATGCGGCTGAAACGGGAAGTCGGCCCGGAGCAGACCCAGGAGCAGACCCAGGAGTAGACCCAGACACCGACCCAGCCGCCCGCCTGAGAGCGCCCTGACCGACCAGGCCCTGCGCGATCAGGAACGCCCGGCGCGATCAGGACAGGTCGACAGGCTGGCTCTGCTTGAACAGTGAGGCGTAGGCGCTCAGGGCCGGTGCGCCGCCCAGATGCACGTACAGCACTTTGGCCCCTTTGGGGATCTCGCCACTCTGAACCAGCCCGATCAGGCCGTCCATACTCTTGCCCTCGTATACGGGGTCGGTCAACATGCCCTCAAGCTGCCCGGCAATCCGCATGGCCCGCAAGGTGCTTTCGACGGGAATACCGTACAGCTCGCCTGCGAAGCGCTCGTCGATGATGACGTCTTCATCGGTGATCTCGCGGCCCAGTTCGACCAGATCGGCGGTGTTCTGAGCAATTTTTTTGACCTGAAGGCGGGTGGCTTCGGGCTTGGCACTGGCGTCGATGCCGATGACCTTGCGGGGGCGGTCCTGAGCGGCGAAGCCCACGATCATGCCCGCCTGCGTGCTGCCCGTCACGGTACACACGATGATGTGATCGAAAAAGATGCCCAGTTCCTGTTCCTGCCGCTGCACTTCCAGCGCGAAGTTGACGAAGCCCAGGCCCCCCAGCCGGTGATCCGAACCGCCAGCCGGGATGGCATACGGCTTGCCCCCGGCGGCCTTGACCTCACCCAGCGCACGTTCCCAGCTTTCACGGAAGCCGATGTCGAAGCCCGCATTCACCAGTTCCACCTTCGCGCCCATGATGCGCGTCAGCAAGATGTTGCCCACCCGGTCATACACCACGTCCGGCCACTCGACCCAGGCTTCCTGGACCAGTCGGCACTTCAGGCCCGTCGCGGCGGCCACGGCGGCGACCTGGCGGGTGTGGTTGCTCTGCACGCCGCCGATAGACACCAGCGTGTCGCAGCCCTGCGCGAAGACGTCCGGCAAAAAATATTCCAGCTTGCGGGTCTTGTTGCCGCCGAACGCCAGGCCGCTGTTGACGTCCTCGCGCTTGGCCCAGATTTCCGCGCCGCCCAGGTACTCGGTCAACCGGCGCAGGGGATGAACAGGGGAAGGACCAAAAGTCAGCGGGTGGCGCTCGAAACGGTCTAGCTTCATACGACCTCCTGAAGAGTGAGCTGAATGCTGAAGGGCAACTGGCTGCTGAAGGGAGAAAAGAGAGAGTGCGGCCTAACGCGCTTCCTGAAGGCCTTGCAAATACGTCAGCAGGCGCTCGCTGGACACGGCGATATGTTGCCTGAGCAGTTCGCAGCCCAGGTCGGCGTCGCGCTCCTGGCACGCCGCGAGAATGGCGCGGTGTTCCTCCTGCGAGGTCGGCTGGTGGTTCATGCTACTGAGCATGACGCGCATGTACCGGTCCAGATTCAGGTGCGCGGTCCGCAGCGCCCCGAAGATGCGCGGACGCTGCGCCGCCGTGTACAGGGCGGCGTGAAACGCCCAGTTCAGTTCACTCCAGCGGGCGCCGCCGCTTTGCCCATCGGCCTGATCGAGCAGCTCCTCGGCCTGCCCGAAACTGCGCTTGCCCAGGCGTGGCATGGCCAGGCGCAGCAGCAACGGTTCGAGTGCCAGGCGCAATTCACCCAGTTCCTGCACCTCCGCCGCCGAGAGATGCGAGACCACCACGCCCTGGTACGGCACCGACAGGACAAAGCCCTCGCTTTCCAGTTGCTTCAGGGCGTCCCGCACCGGCATCCGGCTGACGCCCAGTTGCGCGGCCAGCACCTCCTGGCGCAGTGAATCGCCGCCCTGAAAATCGCCGCGCAAAATGGCCTCGCGCAGCACCTGCGTCACGGCGTCGGGTTTGAGATGTCCGTCCAGGCTCAGATTGGAAATGACAGCGTTTGCGGACATGTACCTTACTGTATCCACTGTATCCAATGTTGTCAAGATCGCGCCGCCCTTCGACTGGGAGCGTGATGACCTCACCTACAGGGTCTGCACCTACAGGGTCTGCCGGGAGTGCTCTCGACTGATTGATCTCGACTGATTGATCTCGACTGGTTGCTCTCGACTGGCCGACTGAAGGGTATGGTTCAGCCCGTGACCCCAGCCGGTCGTCGGCAGTTTGAGCAGGCGTCCACCCCAACCCAGAGCCCCGCGCCCGGACATTCACCGTCCAGGCGCGGGGCTCTCGTCTTTTACCGACTCAGCGTTTTACCTGCTCAGCGGCGGCGACGCGCAGGCTGCGGGCCGACCCGGCCACCGCCCACGTCGTTGCCCGCCGGGCGGGACTGGCCGCTGGGGGCGCCCTGACGGCGCTGGCCACCCTGAGCGCCGCCCTGACCAGAACTTGCCGAGCCCGAAGCCTGGCTGCGTCCGCCCTGGCCCTGGCCGCGTGACTGGCTACTTCCAGAATGGCCACCACCGGAATGGCCACCACCGCTCTGGCCACCGCGTCCGCCGCGCCCGTGTCCACCTTCGGGGCGGGGCTGCTCCAGCTTGCCTTCGACCTTGGCGTGGTAATCGAAGTCGCCCAGCAGACGGCGATTCAGGGTGCGCTTGGTGAAGCGCTCGATGCTGCGAATCTCGTCTTCCTCTTGGGGGCTGACCAGGGTAAACGCCGTGCCGCTCTTCCCGGCGCGGGCGGTGCGTCCGGCGCGGTGAACGTAGTCCTCGGCGGCGACAGGCACGTCGAAGTTGACCACGTGGCCCAGCGAGTCCACGTCGATGCCGCGCGCGGCGATGTCGGTGGCGACCAGTACCCGGTACTTGCCGCTCTTGAAGCCCGCCAGCGCGTCGGTGCGGGCGTTTTGCGATCTATTGCCGTGGATGCGCTCGGCGCTGATGCCCGCCGTGACGAGTTGCTCGGTCAGGCGGTTGGCGCGGTGCTTGGTGCGGGTGAAGACCAGCACGCTGTCCATGTTGATCTCGGCGTCGGCCAGCAGGCCGATCAGCAGCTTGGCCTTCAGCTCGCCGTGGACGGGAAACAGCGCCTCGGCGATCTTGTCGTTGGTGCGGCCCTGGTGGCGCACGCCGACCCGCACAGGGTTCACCTGAAATTCCCCGGCCAGCTTGAGGATCGAGTCGGGCATGGTGGCCGAGAACAGCAGCGTCTGGCGCACGGCGGGCAGCGCGCGCAGCACCCGGCGAATGTCGGGCAGGAAGCCCAGGTCGAGCATCCGGTCGGCCTCGTCGAGCACCAGCACCTCCAGACCGCTGAAGTTGGCGTTGCCCTGGCCGATGTGGTCAAGAAGACGGCCCGGCGTGGCGATCACGATGTCGGTTCCGGCACGCAGGGCCTTGATCTGCGGTCCCTGCGACACACCGCCGAAGATGCTGACGACTTTCAGCGGCGTCTCGCGGATCAGCGACTGGGCGACTTCCTCGATCTGGGCGGCCAGTTCGCGGGTGGGCGCCAGCACCAAGGCGCGGGTGCCCCGTCTCGTCAAATTGTCCGGGCGGGCCAGCAACCTCTCGATCAGCGGCAGCAAAAAGGCCACGGTCTTGCCTGAACCGGTGGCGGCGGTGCCGGTCACGTCCTTGCCTGCTCTGGCGGGCGGCAGCGCCAGCGCCTGAATCTCGGTGGGCACCGTGTACTTCAGCGCGTCGATGGCCCGCCTGAGCGGCGCAGGGAGCTGCATATCCTGAAAGGTGAACTGCACGGCGTCGGGGTTGGGGGCGCCCTCGGAGTTGGGGGCGGTGTTCTGGGCGGTGTTCTGGGCAGTGCGGGGGGAATCGAGTACGGTCATTGAAACCTCACGGACACGCATCGGCGTCCGGTCACGTGATCGGCAGATGTTCGCCAGCCCTGCGGCGAAGGTATGAATGCCAGGTGGTCAACACGGATGAACGGGTTTCGTCCACCTGGCCGCAGTGTTGTGTGAAGTAAGAACTCAGGGAGATCAGGGCAGCGGCCCGCTTGAAGTACAGCATACCGCATAATTGTTGTCACTCTGTCAGGAACGCCCCCGGCGCTGGCCTAGGCCGATTGACTCAGGCTTGCACGGCGCGGGGGGCAGTGGTAAACTGTTCAAGCTTCCGAAAAGGCGCACGCCGGACTGGATACGGGTTCTTAGCTCAGTTGGTAGAGCGGCGGTCTCCAAAACCGTAGGTCGTAGGTTCAAGTCCTACAGGGCCCGCCAGAAATGAAAGCAGCTTCCGAGTGGAGCTGCTTTTTTTGTGGCCCTGCCTGCGCCTTATTTGTGGCGTTGCCTATGTGGCTGTGGCTCTACACTGAGCGGGTGTCAATACAACTCGTCAAGAAGTTTCAGAAGCGGCTGGAAGACCTGAT
>NZ_JANYGJ010000257.1 GCF_025362455.1 Deinococcus sp.
GGCAGCGCTCGGCGCACGCTCAGCGCCCCAACCAGGCAGGCGAACATGTTGCTGCTGGCGGCGTCCTCGTCAAAGCCCCTCAGCGGTCCGAAGGCCCGGAAGGCCACGTCGGCCCGGCCCGCATCCAACGTGTAGACGACCAGGCCGGTGGTGCCGGTTCGCTCTCCCACTTCGCGCACGGCGTCCATGTCGAGCTGTAAGGCGTCTAGCTCAGCCAGGCTGCCGATCTGGAGCAGGAGGTTGGGCCGCTGGGTCTGCGCGATCTGAACGCTGGACGGGGTGAAGCCGAGTGAGCTGAAGTCTTCGTCTGGCACCGCCTTCATGCTCACGTCGCCTTGTAATAGTAACCATTCGCCGCCGCACAGTTGAGCCGGAACCTCCTGGCCCTTCATCCAGACGCTCGCCACGTCGGCAATCTGACCCTGCCCAAATAGCCAGCTCAGGGCGGCCAGCGCGGCGCTGTCGCTCTCGCCCTTGTCGCGAGTAGGCGTGAAGACGCGCAGATGGGCGCTGAGGCCGTCCAGTTGTTCGACGAACACGCTCAGCGGCGTTCCAGCAGCACCAGCGCGGGCCTGAAGGTCGCCCGACGCATCTGGAAAGACGGTGACGGTCTTACCGCCCAACACGTCAGCAGGGGAGAGCACGCGGTAGGCGGTGGAGAAGCTTGTCATGTCTTTATTTTCCGGCATTTGGACATTGGTGTTCAGTGCTTGCCCGTATCGCCCTTCCCGCGCCCTTACTTTTCCCACTCCCCACGACCCACTTCCGCCCTGCCCACGCGCCACAAGCCGCCCTACGCGCTCACCCACTCCCGCAGCACCTGCTCCAGATGCGCGTCGTCCAGCTCGCCCTGTTCGGCCAGGGCCTTGATGTGGTCGGTGACGCGGCGCAGGGCGTCCTCGCCGTAATGCAGGCCCATTTCCCGCGCCTTGTGCAAGATGGCGTGCTTGCCGGTGACCTTGCTGGCGGCCTGGATGGTGCGCCCCACACCGAAGACCTCCGGCGGAATGGCCTCGTAGGCGCCGGGATTCAGGTAGATGGCCTTGAGGTGCATTCCGGCCTTGTGGTTGTAGGCGAATTCGCCGGTCAGGTAGTTGTTCCAGGGAATCGGCAGGCCGACCATCCGGGCGATCATGTGGTCGAGGTCCGGCAGCATTTCCAGGTTGTACTTGGCCATCAGGCCCTGCGGATCGAAGGTGAACATCCGCGCCAGGAAGCCGCCCAGCGGCGTGATCCCGTTGCGCTCGCCGATGCCCAGAATGGTGGTGTCGATATGCGTGGCGCCCGCCTCGACGGCCTCGTAGGCGTTGCTGACCGCGCAGCCGGTGTCGTTGTGGCCGTGAAACTCGATGCCGCACTGCGCGTGAATGACCTTGCGGACCTCGCGCACCAGGGTATAGACCTGCCGGGGCGTGGCGACGCCGACGGTATCGGCCAGGCCGACCCGGTGGACGCCCAGGTCGCTGACGGCCTTGTAGACCGCCATCAGATCGGCCTCCTGCGAGCGGAAGGTGTCCTCGGCGGAGAAGCGCAACTCCAGATCGGGATGGTTGGTCTTGAGCCAGCCGATCACCTTCTGGGCCGATTCGATGATCTGGCCGATGTTCTTGCCGTGACTGAACTCGCGCAGAAAGCTGGAGGTGCCGAACAGCAGGTCCAGCCCGTCCACACCGAGGTCGACTGCCCGCTGCACGTCCTCCATGTGGCAGCGCACGTGGGTCAGCAGCTTGGCCCGCAGGCCCAGCCCGGCCAGCTTGCGGATGTCAGCCGCCGTCTGAGCGCTCACCATCGGCGTCGTCAGCTCGATGTACTCGGCCCCGAAGGCGTCGAGGGCACGCGCCACCTCAATCTTGTCGTCCGTCTTGAAGTTGCCGCGTGCGAACTGCTCACCCTCGCGCAGCGTCGAGTCGATGATGGCCCAGGAACGGGCGGGCAGCGTGACCGTTCCTGGCGGAGCAGTCTGGGGGCCGTGCGGGTCGGAGGCAGTCATTTGGAAAGTGTAGCGCCGGAATTTTACGAATGTCAAGCCAAAAGCGGCAAATAACTGTCAAATGAAAAGTGGCTGGTCGAAAACAGAGCCGGGTTCAGGCGGCGCCCAGGATGACGAGTAGCGGCCCATCACGGCCCAGGTCGGGTCAGCACCGCCAACGCTCAGCCTTCCCGCCATGCCTGTTCCCCACTTCCAAATCTTTTCTCACAAGCTACAAGCCATAAGCCGCAAGCCACGCGCCACAGGCGGCGCTCCGCGCCTCACAACTCCATCTTCCCGTCCGCCGCCAGCCGCAGCGGCAGGTATTTGGGCTGCCAGAAGCGCCGCTGCACGAACTCGGCCAGCTCGGCTTCGGTCAGGTTGCGCACCCGGCGCTCGGCGGCCACGCCTTCAAAAATGGCCTGCCGGGCCACCCGCACCGCCACCTTCACCGACACGTCCCTGATGCAGTCGATGGGTGGGTAGACCCGCCCGCCGTGCGCCGCCGTCTCGTCGGCCAGGGTTTCGGCGGCGGCCATAATCATGCCGTCGGTGATCTCGCGTGCCCGGCTGATGATGGCGCCGAAGCCCAGCCCCGGAAAGATAAAGGCGTTGTTGCCCTGGCCGATGGGGTGGGCCTTGCCGTTCAGGTGAACGTCGGCAAAGGGGCTGCCGGACGCGACGATGGCGGCGCCGTTCGTCCACCGCAGGGCGTCTTCGGGCTGAACTTCCACATGGGCGGTGGGGTTGGACAGTGGAAAGACGATGGGCCGGGCCGCATTGCCGTGCAGCGCCTCGATGATGGCGTGGCCGAACAGCCCCGGCACGCCCGACAGGCCCAGTAGCGCGGTGGCGCCCGAATACTTGACGGTTTCGAGCAGGCTGGGCCACTCGCCCGCCGTGAGCTGGGCCTGAACCGGCCAGTGCGCCACGTCGTCGTGGGTTTTGGCGAAGCTGAGCTGGTGGTCCTCCAAGTGCTGCCCGTGCATCAGCAGCCCGGCGCGGTCCACCACGTAGACCCGGCTGGCGGCCTGTGCTGGAGTCAGACCGGCGCGCACCAGGCCCGAACGGATCATGCCCGCCACGCCGATGCCGCCCGCCCCGGCGCCGACGATCACGAACACCTGGTCCTGAAAACGCTCGCCCTTGAGTCTGGCGGCGCTGATGAGGCCCGAAAGCGCCATCGCCCCGGTGCCCTGGATGTCGTCGTTGAAGCTGGGAATGACCTTGCGGTAGCGGCCCAGCACATGAAAGGCGGTGCCGCGCGCAAAATCCTCCCACTGGATGATCGCCTTGGGATACCTCGCCGAGACGGCTTCCACAAAGTGGTCCAGAAACTCGTCGTAGGCGGTGCCGGTCAGCCGGGTGTGATGCACGCCCAGGTATAGCGGATCGTCGATCAGGTCCTGGCGGTTGGTGCCCACGTCCAGCTCGACGGGCAGCGTTTTATCCGGCCCTACGCCGCCCGCCGCCGTGTAGAGGCTGAGCTTGCCAATGGAGATGGCCATGCCCCCGAAACCCTGATCGCCGATGCCCAGAATGGCGCTCGAATCGGTGGCGACGATCATTCGCACGTCGTCGAGCGGGACGTTTTGCAGCATCTCGTCGACCCGGCTGACGTCCTGGGTGCTGACCGACAGCCCACGCGGATAGCGGTAGATGTGGCTAAAGACCCGCACCGCCTCGCCCACCGTGGGCGTGTAGAGGATCGGCAGCAGCTCCTCTAAGTGATCGGCCAGGATGCCGTAGAACAGCACCTCGTTGCGGTCTTGCAGGGCACGCATGAACTCGTGCTTGTCTAGGTCGCTGACCTGCTGGCGGTAGCGCCGGAAGGTGCGCTCCTTTTGCTCCTCGAAGGTGGAGGTGTGCGGCGGCACCAGGCCCTCTAATTTCAGCAGTCGCCGCTCGTCGGGGGTAAAGCCGGTGGATTTGTTGAGCAGCGGAATATGCAGCAGCGAGAACCCGGTGACGCGCACGCTGAGGTAGCGGTGTCCGTCGGGGCCGCGCACGACATCGTAATAGCGGGAAACCTGGGCCATGAATAGCCAGAGTGTACCCTCTGGGCACCCCGACTTCGGCGGTCCCGGCGCGGTAACAGCCGATATGAGCCAGCGACGGGGCCAGCGACGGGGCTACCGGCTGGGCGTCTTTACAGGTGGGGTGGCCTCGGTGCCACTCAGGTGCGCGATGTCCACGTACAGCTCGCCTGCCGGGCTGCGGCGAAACAGGTCGCTGAAGCGGTGGTGCCACCTGAGTTCATGGGCCTTGTAGGAACTGCGGGCGTGGATGGTCTGCTGCACGGCCTCGTCGAGCGCCGAGAACAGCACCAGAATCTCGGCGTCGTGGTCGCGCAGCGATTGCGGGGTGGCGCCCCAGTACGGACTCTGTGGCGTGATCGGGTGAACGATGGTCCAGGCCAGCGGAAAGAGCGTGACCTGCGCGCGTTCCAGCTCCAGCGGCGTGAAGCTGCGTTTGCGCCGCTGTGCGGTAAGTGCCGGGGCGCCCTGGCCGGGCGGCGTCTGAGCTTCGGGGGTCTGAGCTTCGGGGGTCTGGGTTTCCGGCGTTTGGGTTTCGGGCGCCGTCTGGGCTTTGGGCGCCGTGAACTGGGTATGCACCACCTCGATGCGGGCGTTCATCAGTTGGCTGCGCCGCCCGTTGACCAGCCGGAACATCAGCGCCTGGCCGCCTTCAAACGGCGCGACCACCGCCCAGTGGCTGAACAGGATGCGGCTCTGGGGGCGCGAAAAGCGGGCGAACAGCACCCCCGTCGCCAGCGCCACGCCCAGCAGGCTGACGAAGGCTTCGAGTGTCACGGTCAGCTCGGCGGCCAGCGACACCGGATAGACGTGCCCGTAGCCGATGGTCCCGAAGGTCTGCACGCTGAAAAAAAAGCAGGCCAGGTAGCGGGCCTCGCCCAGCCGGGGCAGCTCACTCAGGGCGCCCGCGCCCATGCTGAAATAGGCCAGCCCGAAGAGGGCATTGAGCGCCAGGTACAGCCCACCCATGCTCAGGAAAAACAGCCACCACGGCGCGGTCAGCAGCGCACCGTAGACGCTGATAGCCTGCCAGCCCAGGCCCCGGCGCTCGACGTTGAACGTTCCGTCTTTGTTGAGGTAGCGTTCGCCCGATTCCTCGCTCACCACCCGGCCCAGGCCCAGGTCGTCCGGTGGGCGGCTGAAGGGAGAGGTCATGTGCGGAGCATAAGTCAAATCTTGTGCTCTGTTCCGGAGCTCACGGCGGCACAGGCGCGTCCGGCAGCATGAGCCGGAAGGAATTGCCTGGCTACGCCGTGCAAACTGAGCCGGTTCGTGCCCTGCCCCGGAAAACCTATACTGGAGGTTATGTCAGCCGACGATTCAGTCAATCCCGACTCCAACGATCAGCCACCGCGCCACCTTCACGAGCAGACCGTCGCCCGGCTGAGCAACCTCTCCGCTCTGGTCGAGGCGGGCTTTGAAGCCTATCCCTACAGCTACCCCCAGACCCATCACGCCGCCGAGGTGTTGGCCGCGCACCCCAGCGGTGAAATCGGTGACAGGTGGGAGGCCGAAACCTATAGCCTGGCCGGGCGGGTGATGCTGCTGCGCCACATGGGCGGCGCGGCCTTCATGGACCTGCAAGACGAGAGCGGCACCATTCAGCTCTACTTCGGCAAGAAGACCACCGAACAGTTTGCGGCCACCAAGAAGATCGACGTGGGCGACATCATCGGCGTGAAGGGCTTTGCGTTTATTACCAAGACCGGGCAACTGACCATCGAAGTCCAGAGCTGGACGCCGCTGGTCAAGAGCCTGCACCCGCTGCCCAGCAAGTTTCACGGCCTTCAGGACGAGGAGTTGCGGGCACGGCGCCGCTACGTGGACCTGATGATTAACCCTCAGAGCCGCGAAACCTACCGGACCCGCTCGAAGATCGTGCGCGGCATCCGGCGCTTTTTCGACGACAAAGGCTTCATGGAGGTCGAAGGCCCCACGCTTCAGACCGTGCCCGGCGGCACCGAGGCTAAACCCTTCAAGACCTTTCACAACGCCCTGTCACACGAGTTTTCGATGCGGATCAGCCTGGAGCTGTACCTCAAGCGGCTGCTGGTCGGCGGTTTCGAGAAGGTCTACGAGATTGGCCGCAATTACCGCAACGAGGGCGTGGACCGCACCCATAACCCGGAATTCACCATGCTGGAAGCGTACTTCGCCTACGACGACTACAACGGCATGATGGCACTGGTCGAAACCATGCTGCACGGCCTGGTCGTGGAGCTGCACGGCACGCCGGTCATCCAGTACCAGGGCCGGAGTGTGGATTTCAGCTTGCCGTTCAGGCGTCTGGATTTCGTCACGGCCCTGAAGGACGCCGCTGGGCTCGACTTCGATCCGCTGAATCTGGCCCAACTTCGCGCCTGGAGCGACGCCAGGCACCCCGAATTTCGCAAGGTGCCGGACTATAAACTGCTCGACAAGCTCGGCGGCGAGTACGTGGAGCCGACGCTGATTCACCCGACCTTTCTGGTCGATATGCCGCTGGTCATCAGCCCGCTGGTCAAGGCGCACCGCAGCCGCCCCGGCCTGGCCGAACGCGCCGATCTGTACGTGGCCGGGTTCGAGCTGGCGCCGATCTATTCCGAGCTCAACGACGCCCTGGTGCAGCGTGAGCGCTTCGAGGCCCAGACGGTTCGGCGCGACGCCGGAGACGACGAGGCCCACGAGCAGGACGAGGACTTTCTGCTGGCGCTCGAATACGGCATGCCGCCCACCGCCGGTATGGGCATGGGCATCGACCGCCTGACCATGCTGCTGACCGACAAGAGCAGCATCCGCGACGTGCTGCTGTTTCCGCTGCTCAAGCCCGAAGACGGCCAGCCGGACGGCTTTGACCCGCACACGCCGCTGCCGGAAGCTGAGCCGTCCTGATCTGAGCGACCGATGAATGCTGGGACGCCGATTCAAAAGCGTCCCAGTTGTGTTACCACTCACTTGAGATTTGTTCCTCAGATGCTGATTTCGCCGTTGCGCACCTGATTCGGTGCAGGCCGCAGCCAGTCGAATTGCCAGGGCTCGCTGGGCAGGCCACGGCTGACCTGTACGGTGGCGCCGCTGGAGAATTGCCACCGTTCGGTCTCGCGGCCCGGCCTGAGCCCGAACAGGCGGCTGGGCGTAGTGAAGCGGTCCGAGCGCAAGGTGCTGACCTGGCACTCTTCGCCGTGCCAGAGCCTGAGCTGGCGGCCTTGGTGGTCGATGCGGACAGGTGCTGTACTCATGCGCTCTCCTTAAGTTCTCATAGTTTAAGCGTCCGGTTCTTCCGGACAAAGTGGTCGGCCCACATTTGTTCAGTGCCCGCTTGAATTGGCGCAGTTTGATCGCACAATTTCGATCAGCTTGCATGCACTGGCTGACGCGGCCCTGATAAAGGGGGCTATTCAGTCAGAAATGAAGGAATTACAGGCGCAGCACTGTGCGGCTATTTCGAGATGTGACAGGGTTCGACGCGCCGTTTCGCTGCAAAGTTGTTGACCTTCAGGGCAGGATTAATGAGTGCGCGGCGTGATTTATGGGAATATCATGAGAGCAGCAGAGGTTCGTCTAGAGCAGTACTCCGAATTACGCCACGGAGAAAACAGCCTCCCCGCGCCTCCATTCTGCGTCCTGCTCAGTCAAAACTACTCGCTCCGCTCGGTCATAAAAAGACCCTTTTTATGACATCTGCTCTAAGCGTGGCCTTCCAGCCGCTCGAAGATCACCTGAATCTCGCGGGTTCCGGCCTGGGCTTTCGCGCTCTGCACCGCGTCCTGGGCGGCGCCGGGCAGGGCACGGTGGGGTTTCTCCCACAGGGCGGCGGCCAGGCGCGAGGCGTGGGTCACCACCAGCGTCTCGCCGGGCCGGGCCAGGCCCACCGCCGTAATCAGGGCACGGACGCTGCGGGCCAGCGGGTCGCCGACGGTTTGCGGCACCTGGGCGCTGATGCGCTCACCGGCCCGGCGCAGCGTCACCACCGCCGAGTCGCGCCAGGGCGCGTGGGTCAGGTTGACCTCGGCGTGGTGGCCCTGCGGCAAGACGGTAGAGCGCTCCAGCCGGGCGTCGTTGGCTAGGGTGTGCGCGAGCTGCATGTGCCGCCGCTCGCGCCTGGCCCGTTCCAGACGCAGCTCGATGCCCTGGGCCTCGGCTTCCTCGCGCACCCGCACGGCCTCCTGGTGCTGGGCGGCGCTGCGGCTGCCGTGCCGGATGGCCGACATGACGTTCAGGTTGTCGGTATGCACCGTCAGCGGCTGGCCCGGCGGCGCGTGCCTGAGCGCCTCGACCACTGCCCTGAGTTCGGTGGCGTTGTTGTCGCTGATCTCCAGGCGCCCGTAGAGGTACTGCGGCTCCTGATCCGGCACCAGCAGCACGATGCCGAAGCCCCCGCGCCCGGCGCCGCCCGTACCGAGCAGGTCCTCGTCATAACTGCCGTCCACGAATGCGTGATTCACTGTGCATCCAGGGTACGGCGCCGAGC